>JBAWZG010000013.1:0-35397 GCA_037143155.1 Bacteroidia bacterium | reverse complement strand
CATCCTTTATTCAGCAGTTTCAGGGTACAAGGTTTTATTTCTTCATGTAACCAATTGGAGTCCTTTCTTTGGAGATATCTTTTTGGCTTGCCATTTCGGTTAATGCCTGATAAATGTCGTTAAATTGCATGTTCGTTTCGATCATGAAATTCTCGAGCTTTTGGTTGAGTTCAGCATAACCCAAGGCATACTGTCGAAGCGCAATAAAAGCACATACAATGGATATGTTTATTTCAATGGCTTTGGGACTATTCAGTATGCTTGCAAGCATAGCCACTCCTTGATCGGTAAACACAAATGGCAGATATTTGCTGTGTTTTCCTCTTCCAGATCTTTCTAAGGTCGCAAATTGCGTCCTTAAAGATTGGTATTCTTCCTCATTCAGTTCGAACATAAAATCGGGCGGAAAACGATTGAGATTCCGCCTGACCGCTTCTTTTAGTCGTTTGGTTTCAGTTTCGTACATTTCTGCCAGATCGAAATCAAGCATTACCCGCAACCCACGAATCTCATAGATTTTGTTTTGAATGATTTGCATTTCCATTTGAAAGTATTTAATTATTCATATTTTCGATTGGATAAGTTACGACAAATTAATATACAATACAAAACCAAAAGCGGCTGAACTCCGGAATTACATCCTTTATTCAACCGCTTTCAGGTCTTATCTCTGGTCACTGCAAACTTTGACTGTAAACTATTTCGAGGCTACTTCAAAACCCCTGCCTTCAATGGCTTTAGAGATTTCTTTCAGGTTGGTTTTAGTGGAATCGAACCGCACAAAAGCTGTGGAATCTTCGTGGTTGGCACTGATGCTGTCGATTCCAGGCAGTTGATTGACTCCTTTGGCAATGGATAATTCACATTCGTCGCAGGTCATTCCTCCTACTTTCAATTTTGCTTCGACCATTACAGGAGCTGCTTTTTCTTTTGGAGTTTGTTTCGGTGCGCAGGCTGAAATGCTTAGTGCAAGGGCGGCTATCAGAAAAATTTGTTTCATAAATTCAGTATTTATGTTTTGATTTTGAATGTGAAACAGTTAGAGTTGATGTTTGTTCGATAAACTATCAATTCCAATTGATTCAGAAAAAACAAAAGAACCTTACTTATATTTCTCTACACGCAGTGCTTTGATTTTTTCATCCGTGAGATAATCCTCAAAGTCCATGTATTTATCGATTGTACCTTTTGGCGTCAGGTCAATCACACGCGAACAAACCGATTCGATAAATTCGTGGTCATGACCCGTCATCAGGATTTGGCCCGGATAGGTTTTCATGTTGTTGTTGAAAGCCTGAATCGACTCCATATCCAAATGGTTGGTCGGATGATCCATGATCACGGTATTCGGATGGGCCAGCATCATTCGGGCAATCATGCAGCGCATTTTTTCTCCTCCTGAAAGCACTTTGGCACTTTTAGTCAGGTCATCTCCTGTGAATAACATCTTTCCGAGGTACTGGCGCAGAAAGTTTTCACTGGTATCAGTCGAATATTTACCCAACCATTCGTATAGCGTTTCGCTTTTCGTGAAAAAGCTGGTGACATCGTTTGGCAGATAAGCTGTGGTAATGGTTACGCCCCATTCGATCGTTCCGGTTGTCGGTTCCATCTCACGGTTGATGATGTTGAAAAAAGCTGAAATGGCGCGGTTTTCTTTGGCAAGAAATACCACTTTGTCGCCACGCTCGATGGTAAACGAAATATCTTTAAAAAGCACTTCGCCATCCAAAACATAGGAAAGATTATCTACAGTCAGCACGCGGTCTCCCGTGGCACGTTCCTGTTGAAAAATGATACCTGGATAGCGTCTGGTTGAAGGTTCAATTTCTTCAATCTTCAGCTTTTCGATCATCTTTTTGCGGCTGGTTGTTTGTTTCGACTTTGCCACGTTGGCGCTGAAACGGGCAATAAATTCGAGCAGTTCCTTCTTTTTTTCCTCGGCTTTTTTATTCTGGTTCTGTTGCTGACGAAGGGCCAGCTGGCTTGATTCGTACCAGAAAGTATAGTTTCCTGAGAAAGCACGTATTTTTCCAAAGTCGATATCGACCACATCGGTACAAACATTATCCAAAAAGTGACGGTCATGCGAAACGACGATTACCGTATTCTGGCAGTTCGAAAGGTAATTTTCGAGCCAAAGAACGGTTTCAAGGTCAAGATCATTGGTAGGCTCATCGAGCAGCAGATTGTCCGGATTGCCAAACAGTGCCTGGGCAAGCAGTACACGAACTTTTTCCTTACCGTTCAGGTCTTTCATCAGCGTATAATGCATCGATTCTTTGATGCCCAAACCACTGAGCAGGTTGGCCGCATCACTTTCGGCATTCCAGCCGTTCATATTGGCAAAATCGTCTTCGAGTTTGGCGGCCAGGTGTCCGTCTTCTTCCGAGAAATCAGGTTTGGCATACAGTGCATCTTTTTCTCTCAATACACGGAGCAATTCGGTGTGACCCATCAGTACGGTGTCGAGTACCGTGTGATCGTCGAATGCATTGTGATTCTGGTTAAGCACCGAAAGGCGTTCGCCTGAACCCATCAAAACCGATCCGCGGGTGGCGTCCAGATCTCCTGAAATCAGCCGCAAAAAGGTTGACTTTCCGGCGCCGTTTGCGCCAATCACACCGTAACAGTTGCCTGGTGTGAACTTTAAATTTACATCCGAAAACAAAGCTTTTTTTCCGAACTGAATGGACAAATTTGAAACCGTAATCATTGGTATTGTATTTTATGTAGCCTCCCCCAACCCCTCCACAGGGAGGGGCTTTGGGCGATCGATTATTTTTTTTATTTTTCCTTTTCAGGCATTTATTTGAATACTTTTATTGTCGTTCTTTCTCCCTCTCCTTCGGAGAGGGTCGGGGAGAGGCCTCTTTAAGCCTCACCCTTTGGGGGAGGTTTGGAGGGGGCTTCCCCTTTGCCGGATAACTTCATAAATCAGCAATCCGGAAGCAACCGAAACATTGAGCGATTCGATTTTACCAAGAATCGGAATTTTAACCTGTTCATCGGCCAGTGCAAGCAAACGCTGATCGATACCGGTATCTTCAGAGCCCATGATGAAAGCGATTGGTCCGGTAAGGTTTACATTGGTGTATATGGAAGTTGCTTTTTCAGTCGCTGCAACGAGTTTTAGTCCCGATTCTTTCAGAAACGAAACAGTTTCTTTCAGGCTGCGGGTGCGGCAAACCGGAACCAGATGCAAAGCTCCAGCCGAAGTTTTCACGGCATCAGCATTGATTCGGGCCGAACCTTTATCCGGAATCACAATGGCATTTACTCCGGCGCATTCGGCTGAACGAACGATGGCGCCGAAGTTTCGCACATCGGTTACCTGATCGAGAATCAAAACAAACGGAGTTTCGCCGGCTTCGTAAATGGCCGGAATGATGTCTTCGATTCGTTGCAGTGCAACCGGCGAAACAAAAGCCAATACTCCCTGGTGATTTTTGCGTGAAATCCGGTTGATTTTTTCTATCGGAACATACTGAAACGCAATCTGGCGAATGCGGATCAGGTCAAAGAGTTCTTTGAATAAATCGCCAATCAATCCTTTCTTAATCAGGACTTTGTCAATTTCCTTTCCGGCCTGAATAGCTTCGATGACTGCCCGAATACCAAATACCAGATCATCAGCGGGTTTATCGTCTTTGTTGTACATGTCTATTAATTTAAAGCCCCCTCCAAACCTCCCCCGCAGGGGGAGGCTTAAAAACGGAATGCGGTTGTTTTATTTTTCTATATGTCGTTGTCGTTAAAAAACTGAATTACTTTTATCCTCCTAATTGGTTTTGCATATGATGCTGGCGGGGACTTTAAGCCTCCCCCTGCGGGGGAGGTTTGGTGGGGGCTCTTTTTACCACGTTTTTTTTGCTTTTAATTCTCCCAATTGTTCGTTTAAAACCTCCCATTCGTACATTTTGTTTTCCAGATCCTTTTTCATCCGGTCGTATTTTTTGAAAATTTCAGGATCGGTACCATCTGCATTTTCGAGTGTTTTATCCATCATTTTAATGCGCGTCTCCAGATCAGAAATTTCCTTCTCTGTTTTTTCAATACTTTTTTCGATTCGGCTGATGTTCTTGTTGATTTCTTTTCGTTCTTCGAAATTGACTTTTTCGGCCTCTTCTATTTTTGGAGCTTTTACTTCCGGATTCAATGGCGCATTTTTTCGCTCCAATTCCTTCATCGATTCTATCTTCTTCCGTCGAAGGAATTCGTAGATCCCGCCCAAATGTTGCCTGACCTTTTTCTCTCTGAATTCATATACGCAATTTACCAGTCCATCCAGGAATTCACGGTCATGTGATACCACGATGACCGTTCCGTCGTAGTCTACCAAAGCCTGTTTCAGGATTTCCTTCGACCGCATATCCAAATGGTTGGTCGGCTCATCGAGTACCAGCAGATTTACCGGTTCGAGCATCAGTTTGACCATGGCGAGTCGGGAGCGTTCTCCTCCGGAAAGTACTTTGACCTTCTTTTCCACATCGTCGCCCGAGAACATGAATCCACCAAGGATATTGCGGATTTTGGTCCGTATTTCACCCACGGCAATCCGGTCGATGGTTTCAAAAACGGTTAATTCCTCATCAAGCAAGTTGGCTTGATTCTGAGCATAGTAACCAATTTTAACATTGTGCCCGAGTTTCATTTCGCCCTGATGTTCCAATTCGCCCATGATGACGCGAGCCAGCGTGGTTTTTCCTTCGCCGTTTTTGCCGACAAAGGCCACTTTTTCGCCACGTTCAATAATAATATCAATTTTGTGGAGAACATTCAGTTTTCCATAGCTTTTCGAGAGTTCTTTAGCTTCAGCAACTACCGTTCCGGAGCGAAGTGCAGCCGGAAATTTGATGCGGAGTGCCGAGTTGTCTTCATCATCAACTTCAAGCCGTTCCAGGCGATCGAGCGCTTTTACACGCGATTGAACCTGAACTGCTTTGGTGGCCTGGTAGCGGAAACGTGCAATGAAATTTTCGGTATCTTCAATCATTTTTTGCTGATTGACATAGGCAGCCATCTGCGTTTCTTTAAGCTCTTTTCGTAAAATCAGGTATCTTGAATAATTTGATTTGAAATCATAAATGCGTCCCAGGGTAATTTCAACGGTACGGTTGGTTACCGCATCGAGGAATGCCCGGTCATGTGAAACCAGAACCACAGCTCCGTTGTAGCTTCTTAAAAAATCTTCGAGCCACTGTATCGACTCAATATCCAAGTGATTGGTAGGTTCATCAAGCAGAAAAACATCAGGACGTTTCAATAGTATTTTAGCCAGTTCAATACGCATTCGCCATCCACCGCTGAACTCCGAAGTTTGCCGCGTGAAATCTTTTCGTAAAAATCCAAGTCCAAGAAGCGTTCGTTCCACTTCGGCTTCAAAATTATTGCCGCCCAGCATGTGAAAAAGTTCGTTGAATTCGGTGACATGATCGAGTAGTCGATGGTATTCTGCAGATTCGTAATCGGTCCGGGTAGCAATTTCGTGGTTGATCTCTTCGATGCGGCGTTCCAGCGCCAGAATTTCCTCGAACGAAGTAACGGCCTCCTCAAAAACCGTCCGTCCATCGAAAATTTCCATATGCTGTGGCAAATAACCCAACCGAACATCCGATGGAACAGACACCACTCCGCTGCTGGGAAGTTGATGGCCCGCCAGAATTTTCAAAAGGGTGGATTTACCTGCGCCGTTTTTGCCAACAAGGCCAATCCGGTCTTTTGGGCTCACTAATAGTGAAATCCCCTTAAAAAGCTCGAACCCGCCAAAGCTGACAACCAATTGATCTACCGAAATCATAATGTGTAAAATTGAGGGTGCAAAGATAGACTTTTACTTCATCGAAACTTCAATTTTAAACTGTGGTATGCGCAATTCCTGAGGGAGGTCTTTTAAATCGGCTGTCGAAACCTGAACGGATTCTGATGGAATCCCATGTTTCAGAACAAAATAATCTGAAATGGCACGGTTTCTTGAAGCGAGTATTTCCTGAAAGCGGGTTTCAATCCGGCCTTTATCGATGTGCTGGTTAGACGCTCGCTGAATTCCGATGGAATCGACCGAAGGAACTGATTTCCGAATATAATCAAGTAATTTGGGATCATCGTCTTTTAACGCATTGGCTGCGGTTTTCAATATTTTAGGGTCGGTGGCAATAGATTCAAGATATTCCTTTTTGGTAAGCTGGATTGCGATCCGGTCTTTCTCCTTTTCAGGATCAGATGTTTGAGTCATAATCAGAATCAATTCAGTTTTCTTTTTCAGGATAGTTGCCAAGGTTTCCATTTTGGTCCGTTGTTCCTGATTCAGAGAATCCTGTGCAAAGTCAAACGCTAATTGATGGAGCGATTCCGGATTTTCACCAACCAATCCCTTCAAGGCTGTAAATGGTGAAGTAACTGCTTTGAGCATCATGTTACCAAAGGCTTTCCAGATGATTTTTCCCAATTTGTATTGAGGATCCGAAGGGTTTCCACTCACCGGAATTTCAAATTCTATTTCATCATTTTTATCTTTCATCAGGTAAAGTCCCAATCGGACCGGCACTTTCATAGCTGTGGTGTCCTTGGTACGTTTGCCAAATTCAAGTTCATCAATTTTCACCTTGTTGGTATTCGACAGTTTGGAAGCCGACATTTTCAGGCCAAGATCATAATTCAGCCAACCTTGGGTTATGGGCGAGGCAACGAAATATTCAGAATAAGGAGAAAAGCTCATCAGATCCATGCGTTTCACTTTTGCTTCCATCTCCAGGTTCATCATATCGACCATGCTCCAAACGGTTTTTCCGGAAAGCTCACCTTTGTTGTTCAGTTTCGTGCTGAAAACCACCGGAATTTGGCCGGCACTTTCGGTGAGACCATTCATGGTCATGTTCAAATTATTCAATTCGTATGAAAATGGCCGGTTCAGGGTTTTGTCGGAAATCGAAACTAAACCGTTATTTATCTTCAGTGTATCGATACTATAAGTTAATGGTGTTCCTGTTTCCTGAATTGCTCCGGAAGCTGCAGCAATTGAATCATTTCGAAAATAGGGAGCAAAAAATTGCATGATGTTTATTGCTTTTTTTTCACGGATAACCACTAAATTGGGCTGTTCCAGTTCAATTTTTCCAAATCCGAAATGGAAAGTTTTGAGATTGATATCCTTCATTGAAACTGAAACTTTGGGTGCGGAAATTATCTTTTCAGACCGGCCGTCCACCATGGAGAAATCGGATACTGAACCAGTTCCGGAGAGTGAAATGTTGATCACTTCATTCATGTCTCCAACAATCTTTAAATCTGAGCCCAAATAACCATGAATCGACTGAACGTCAAAGTAGTCGGTTGTGTAATTGGTGATTTGATGTAAATCGATATTCTGAGTTTTCAGATTGATCTGGTATTTTTTGTTGATGTTATCTACTGCTGCCTGAATATTCACATGTCCCTTTTCTCCCAAACTAAAATCAACTCCAACATCCGATTTTTCATTATTCCAGGCAATCAGTGGTAAGTTCAGGTTCAGGTTCTTCATTTGTACTTCATTTTTTTTCTGAACATCGACATATTTCACCTTTCCGTTTAGCAACTGGATATTCCGGATGGTAAATTTAAGCGCCTCATTAACTGTCGTATCTTTCTTTTTGATACTGTCTTCCTTTGGCATCATACTGTCGAAATTGAATTTTTTTCCATCCTGAATAACCTGAACCTGAGGATTATCCAGTCGGATTTCAGAAAAAGAGTATTCATTTTTAAGTAAGGTCCATGGATCGAAATTGATGTAGAATTCGCTGAATGATACAAAGGTGTCGGTTTTATTGTCTTCGAATAATGCAAGGTTTTTAACCTGAACGGAAACTTTTGCATAATTGAAATGCATTTCGCCGATTTCAAGTTTTCGGTGAATCAGTTTTTCACTGTTTTTAACCAGATAGTTTTTGGTAAATGTGGAAAGAAAAAACAGAGCGACAAAAATCAGTAGGGAAACAGTTCCCAAAATATAATATCTTTTTTTAATGCGTGCCATTACGATGGTGGTTTTTTTGTAAAGGTAAACAGGAAAATCAGGATTTTGTTAATGGGAATTTGAATAATTTGAATGGATTGAGAAATTATTGGTTTCAAGCAATTCCTACAAACTAAAAGTCCTATTCTCTCTGCTTTTCCATTTCCTGATCCTTCTGATATTTTGATTACTTTTGTTGCAAATTGTGAAAATCATGGGAAGAGGCCGGAAAGATAAGCCGTATATTGATGGAGTTTTGATTACCGATATTGGTGCTGAAGGAAAAGCGATCGGACGGGTGAACGATGTGGTGGTATTTACCACGCATGTCATTCCAGGCGATGTGGTCGATATTCAGGTGACAAAAAAGCGCACCAAGTATATGGAGGCCCGGGTAATCCGCGTCGTTACCGAATCGCCCGACCGGGTTCCGGCATTCTGCGAACATTTTGAGGTTTGCGGTGGCTGCAAATGGCAGTTTCTTCCATACGAAAAACAACTTTTCTACAAACAAAAACAGGTTGTCGATCAGTTGCAGCGCATCGGGCGCATAGAACTTCCGGAGATTACTCCAATTCTGCGCTCAAAAAAAACGACCTATTACCGGAATAAGCTTGAATTTGGTTTTTCAAATAAACGCTGGCTGACAGCTGCTGAGATCGGAACTGAAGGTGATGATTTGAACAAAAATGCTCTTGGATTTCATATTCCGGGGCTGTTCGATAAAATCATCAACATCAACAAATGCTGGTTACAGGGAGATCCATCGAACCAAATTCGCAATTTCATTAAAAACTATGCCGACGAAAATGATCTCGAATTCTTCGACCGTCGTATTCAGTCAGGTTTGCTTCGAAACATCATTGTTCGCAGTTCATCTACCGGTGATCTGATGCTGATTGTTTGCTTTTTTCGCGAAGAAAAAGAAAATCAGGAAAAACTTCTTGATGCTATTGCAGCAGAATTTCCCCAAATTACTTCGCTGATGTATGTGATCAATGGAAAAGGAAACGATACGATCCATGATCAGGAAATCATGGTTTTCAAAGGAAATGACCATATTCTGGAAAAAATGGAAGGCCTGAAATTCAAAATCGGGCCAAAAAGTTTTTACCAGACCAATTCGGAACAAGCTTACGAATTGTACAAGGTCACCCGCGAATTTGCCGGATTGAAAGGCGATGAAGTGGTTTATGATTTGTACACCGGCACCGGAACCATAGCCAATTTTATTGCCCGGAATGTACATAAAGTGGTTGGAATTGAGTATGTTCCTGATGCTATTTTGGATGCGCATGTGAATTCGGAACTAAACGGAATCAGCAATACCAGCTTTTTTGCCGGTGACATGAAGAAAATTCTGACCAGCGAATTTATCGCTCAAAACGGTCGCCCGGATGTGATCATTACCGATCCTCCAAGGGCAGGAATGGACGAAGAGGTGGTGAAAACCATACTTGAAGCTGCTCCCGAGAAAGTGGTTTATGTGAGCTGCAATCCGGCAACACAGGCCCGCGACCTGGCTTTGATGGACGAATTCTACCAGGTAACCCGCATCCAGCCGGTTGATATGTTCCCGCACACGCATCATGTCGAGAATGTGGTACTGCTTGAAAGGCGAGTGGTTTGATAGAAAGACTGATCCCATGAACTTGAGTTCATTGCATCATTATAAGTTTTAATACTCGGTAATCAATGAATCGTAAGGTATATTCATTTTTTCATGAAGATTACGGATCATTTGAATATTCAATTTTCGTTTTTTGCTGAAAATTTCGGAGACTCTGCTTTTATAACCAAGAATACCTGCCAAATCTTTTTTTGACATTTCCATTTGCTCCATTCTGAATAAAATGGCTTCTATCGGATCAGGAGCATCAATAGAATAGTTTTCATCTTCATATTTTTCAATCAATATGGATAAAATCCCGGCTTCATCTCCTTCAGTAGAATCAATTGGCGCATGAAATATCTCTTCAAGTCTTTTCAATGCCTGATTGTAATCTTCTTCTGTTTTTATTGCTTTAATTTCCATGATTTTAAATTTTATCTGCGTTAATGTTGTCATATTCGTTGTGTGTTCCAATAAATCGAATAAACAACCATTGCCTGTAGTAGTTAATATCAGCGATTAGTCGATATTTATTGCCACAGATATTGAAAACAACACGTCCACTTTTCAAAATGCTTGCCTTTGCATATTCATCTTTAAGTTCAATTGGATTCTTCCAATTTGCCTTTGACGCTTCTTTATACCAAGTCTTTAATTGTTGTTCTGAGTCGGTATATTTTCCCCAAAAATCACGAAGTATTTTTTTTGCAATTACCCTCATGTTTAAGATTTATTCAACAAAGATACAAATAGTTACCAATCTGGTAATTATTTGTTAAGTCTTTTTATAATATATCCTTTGCAAATTCTGGGCAAAAATATAATAAAAGTTAAAAACTGCTCCTGAAAAAGTGGTGTTAGTAAGCTGCAATCCGGCTACTCAGGCCCGCGATCTGGCCTGGATGGACGAAATGTACCAGGTTACCCGAATTCAGCCGGTGGATATGTTCCCTCACGCGCACCATGTGGAAAATTTGGTGTTGCTCGAGAGGAGAATGGTTTAGTAAGAATTCAAAGTCATCCACTCAATTCGCTATTTCTATAGTGATTCCAACAGTTCAGCGGTCATTTCCAGATTGTGGTAAACTGCCTGTATATCATCGTCTTCCTCAAATAATTCGATGAGCCGCATTACTTTCTTTGCATTTTCAAGATCGAGTACCTTGGTTTCCTTTGGAATACGATGTAGCTGTGAATTTTCCGGCTCGATTTTCAGTGTTTCCAGTTTTTTCATCATCGATCCAAAGTTTTCCATAGCCGTCGTAACCGTAAAATAGTCATCTTCGAGTTGCATGTCTTCAGCACCAGCATCAATCATTTCCATTTCAAAATCATCAGCATCAAGCGACCCTTGGGGAACAGTAAAAATACCTTTCCGATCGAACAGGTAACTTAAAGATCCATTAGTTCCAAGGTTTCCATTGTGCTTGTTGAAATAGCTCCGGACATTTGCGATGGTGCGAAGCTGATTATCGGTGGTTGATTCGAGGAAAACTGCAATGCCGCCGTTTGCATAGCCTTCGAATGTGCACTCGAAAAATGAGGCAGAATCTTTATCTGATCCTTTAGTGATGGCTCTCTGGATATTGTCTTTTGGCATACTTACTCCCTTGGCATTCGAAATGGCAACCCTGAGGCGTGGATTGCCCTCCGGATCGGGACCGCCTTCCTTTACGGCAACGGTTATTTCTTTAACTATCTTGGAGAATATCTTGGATCGTTTAGAATCAGTCGCTCCTTTTTTGTGCTTAATGGTCGACCATTTACTATGTCCTGACATATGATTTTATTTAAGAATGGGTTTAATATACAACTGATGAAAAGGTTGGCAGATAATTTTTATTACGAATTATTTGTGGCTAAAACGTTCATGGTTTTCTGATGCAATTCAGACATCGGATGTTTAATTCGCAATTGATGTTCACTATTTAAGTAAAATGAGTTTTTTAGTTTCAGCGAATGAACCGGTTTGTAAGCGATAAAAATAAATACCGCCGGGAAATCCAGAAGCATTCCATTGCCGCGTGTAATTCCCTGCCAGCAATTCATTTGACTCAATTGTGTCCACCTCTTTACCTGTAAAGTCAAATACTTTCAGTGACACGTTTGCCTTTGAAGGAAGGTCAAAAGCAATGGTTGTCGATAAATTAAAAGGATTGGGATAATTGTGGCTAAGCGATAAACCGGAATTCTTGTGTTCGCTGCCAACTGAACCAATGCCGGTGTTGAGGCCATAAACCCTCACATAGTCAACAAACATGGTATCCGGAAATTGTGTTGTAGCATCCGGATTTCCAGGCCAGGTGCCCCCAATTGCCAGGTTGAGAAGGATAAATGAAGGAAGATGAAATTCATCCGTACTGTTGAGATTATTGGCAATACTTTGTTCCAGATATTTTGTTCCGTCAAGGAACAACTTGATTGAATTCGCGTCCCATTCAAGTCCATACACGTGAAATTTTGTCACATCGCACAGAATGGTTTTCCCATTGGAAACATGTCCATTGTTGTCCCAGTGAAGCGTTCCGTTAAGATACTGCGAATTATCGATATGTTCCATTATATCATACTCACCACATTTTGGCCAACCCCAGCCAGAATCGTTAATGTTCTTACCAAGCATCCAGAAAGCAGGCCAGATGCCCTGTCCTACAGGAGACTTAATCCGTGCTTCAATTTTTCCGTAGGTGAAATTTCGGAGTCCCTGAGTTTTTAACCGTGCGGAGGTATAACTTTTTCCACTATATAACTCTTTCTTCGCAATTATCAGGAGATTTCCATTTTTGAGGATTGAATTTTCGGGGCGGTTTGTATAGTATTCAAGCTCACTGTTTCCCCAACCACTGCCTCCAATATCGTAGACCCAATTTGTTTTGTCAATAGTCGTGCCCTCGAACTCATCTGACCATACAAGGTTCGTGTATTGTGCCTGAGATTGAATGCAATAAAGCAGAAAGAGAATGATGAAATATTTTTTCATGGCTTTGACCTTCTGTTAGTTATGTCGGTTTAGTTGTAACGTATTCTGTGTCAAATATACTATTTTAAATCTTTCCACAACAAGATCAAGGACTCCGCAGCACGTTTGATGTTTATTTCTGAGTCAAAATGCACAGCCCCAGTTCCATCCGGTTTTACCTTTTGGAATTGGGGCTGTATGATTGAAAGGCCTTTAGTCGCTATTTCTTTTCATTCAACTTCATGGTGCCCATCATTTGCTGCATGGTTTTTTGCATTCCATCAGTCGAGCCATCCAAAAAGATTACATTGCCTTTGCCCGTTTCAGCAAAGTGTTTGATTGCTTCGGTCCACATAGAGAAGAGCAAAAATGAGGAGTCCAGATCAGCATTGGTCATTTCTTTAGCTGCTGCAGCCATTCCTTTGGCTACTTCCTGGCGGAACAGTGCAATTCCCTGACCACGCTGTATTGCAGCTTCTTTTTCAGCAATAGCTGATATTTTGATGGCGTTTCCTTCTGCTTCTGCGGCTTTGGTTTTGGTAATCAACAGCGCTTGTCCTTCGTTTTCAGCGGCGGCTTTCAGGTTATTCGATGCCACCACTTTGGCCATCGATTTGATGATTTCATCGTCAAATGAGATATCGTTCAACTGAATGTCGATCATGTGATAACCCCAGGCTTCGAGGGTACCATCGAGGTGTTTTTTTACTTCCAGCACAATTTCTGTCCGAAGTTCAAGTATTTCAGCCTGTTTTTTTGTTGCCACAAAACTCCGGATAGTGCCTTCAATGGTGCGAATCAGTGCCTGATTAAAATTTTCCTGATCGACAAACTTAAAAGCGACATTTTTAATGGTTTCTTCAGTTTGATTGATCACTGCATAAAGCAACATCGCCTTGAAATGAACATTTGCCTGATCCTGAGTGATCGCCTGAAATCCAAGCTCTATGGAGCGATTCTGGATGGAGATCTTTTTGTAGATCAATTCGAATAAAGGAATCCGAAAGTTTAGGCCGGGTGCCAGGATCCGGTTGTATTTACCAAAAATGGTTGTAATCGCAATAAATCCCTGATTGACGGTTACAAATCCGGATAAAAAGATGAGCACAATTACTGCTCCGATAATAATTAAAGCCATTGTCATGATTTTGTTTTTTTAAGGTTGGTTATAAATTAGGCGTGAATCTATTCCTGGATTTCTGTTTTTGATAAGAATTTAAGGCCAAAGATGGTTTTTTACCTGTAAGAAGAGGTTATTCAGGCACAATCCCGAAATTAATGAATGGTGTTAAGTTAGAGATGCATGGCCGTGCGTTTCTAAGTAAATCTATGTGAATGTATATTGCATGAATTCCTATATTTATAACTCGTTTTTATTGATCTTATCCAGCGCTTTCAGAACAATCTCCAAATCGCTGCTGCCCCGGAACCCACTGAAACCAACCGAAATTTTAGTCCCGTCGCGAAGGGTGATTGGTTGCCCACCTTCATATCCAACCAAATCGGGCATGCTGATGCCAAAATCATGATAATCAATTTGGTCAGAAAATACCAGCCGTTCGTATTCGTTGGTTTTATAACCCGTAATCCAAACCTGACTGGCTTTGGTCCATGCGATTCGAAACGAATCTTTTCCCCTGAGTTTATGGTTGCCAAAAATCTTGCCAAAAATCTGACCATCCTCACAGATGATACAAACCGCCGCAACACCTTTTGATTTGGCCTGATCCTCCGGAATCGCCATATAAAATGGGACAAGTTCTTCGATTTCTGCCAGTAACTTGTTAATTTCCATGTGTGCCATATCTTTACTTTTCAAGTTTTATTTTAAAATTATTACGGCAGTTAAATTAGTTGATTAAAGTGAAAAAATAATCGGTGTTAGTTATTTTTCTAAAAACAAACTAAGTTTACAAACAGAACCCATTCAACCGAAATTTATGAAACATATCCGATTTTCAGGCCTTTATCTGCTGGCACTGATTGCCTTTCAAACTCAGGCAAAACAAGCAAAACCATCGAATTTGCAATGTGAATACCTTGTAAATCCTATCGGGATTGATGCAAAAGCTCCACGTTTGCACTGGCAAATGGACGACAGTAGGATGGGAGCTCTGCAATCGGCTTATCAGGTGATTGTCGGTACTGACTCCGTTCAAGTGTCAAATGGAACCGGAAACTGCTGGGATACCGGAAAAGTTTCAGGTTCGGAAATGCTGATTTCCTATCAGGGAAAAGCATTGCAGCCATTTACCAAATATTTCTGGACCGTTATTTTGTGGAACAAAGACCAACAGGAATCTGTTCCAGCAAAAATAGCCAGTTTCGAAACCGGAATGATGCAAATCAGCAACTGGAAAGGAACCTGGATTTCGGACTCGAAAGACATTGCGCTGAAACCGGCACCGTATTTCCGGAAGCAGTTTCAGCCTTCAGGAAAAGTAAAAAGTGCCCGGGTTTATCTGGCTGCTGCCGGATTGTACGAGCTTTCCATTAACGGTCAGCGTGTCGGAGATCACCGGCTTGATCCGATGTACACCCGCTTTGATCGTCGTACCTTGTATGTGACTTACGATATCACTTCGCTGGTTAATTCGAAAGACGTCGTTCTGGGAGTTTTGCTCGGCAATGGCTGGTACAACCACCAATCAACAGCAGTTTGGTATTTCGATCAGGCACCTTGGCGCGACCGCCCCAAATTTTGCCTCGATCTACGAATTACTTATCAGGATGGCAGGGAAGAAGTCATCACTTCAGGAACCGACTGGAAAACTTCATTGAGTCCGATTGTTTTTAACAGCATTTATACAGGAGAACATCAGGATGCACGGCTTAGTCAGCCCGGTTGGGATAAGGCAGGTTTTGACGATTCGAAATGGAAAAATGTTATTCCTGTGAATGCGCCTTCACAAAATATTGTTGCCCAGCAATTGCATCCGATTCGCTTTGTGGAAGAAATTACGCCGGTCAGTGTGAATAAGTTGAGTGAGCTGAAATCGGTGTATAACCTGGGCCGCAACATTGCCGGAATCAGCAGGATCAGTGTGAAAGGCGAACGCGGAACCGAAATCCGGCTGAAACATGCTGAAATGATTGGAAAAGATGGAAACGTGAATATGTCGAACATCGATGTGCATTACCGGCCAACGGACGATACCGATCCTTTCCAGACCGATATTTATATTCTGAGCGGAGACGGCGTGGAGACGTTCTGGCCGCATTTCAATTACAAAGGGTTTCAATATATTGAAGTCACAAGCGATCGGCCGGTTGAAATCCAGAGCCTGACCGGAATTTTTATGCACAGCGATGTTCCGGAGGTAGGACAGATTATCAGTTCGAACGAAACCCTGAAAAAAATCTGGAAAGCGACCAATGTTTCCTATTTATCGAATCTGCAGGGTTATCCGACTGATTGTCCGCAGCGCGAAAAGAATGGCTGGACAGGCGATGCACACATTGCCAGCGAAACCGGCCTGTACAATTTCGACGGAATCACCGTTTACGAAAAATGGCTGGCCGATCACCGTGATGAACAACAACCCAACGGTGTGTTACCAGCCATTATTCCGACCAGCGGCTGGGGTTACACCTGGGCAAACGGTCCCGACTGGACCAGCACCATTGCCATCATTCCATGGAATATTTACCTGTTTTATGGCGATCCGAAATTGCTGGCCGATTGCTACGATAACATCCGAAGATACGTTGACCATATCACTGAAATTAGTCCGAATGGCATTACCGACTGGGGATTGGGCGACTGGGTGCCGGTAAAATCGAAAGCACCAAAAGAACTGACTTCCTCGATTTATTACTTTGTAGACGCAAAAATTCTGGCTAAAGCAGCCAAAATCTTAGGACATGAAACCGATTTTCAGAAATACTCTACCTTGTCAGCAAGAATAGCATCGGCCATCAATGCCAAATACCTGAATACTGAAACCGGAATCTACGGAACTGGTTTACAAACCGAGCTGAGCGCACCGCTTTTCTGGGGAATTGTTCCTGAAAACCTGAAGGCTAAAGTAGCTGAAAACCTGGCCAAACGGGTCATTGCTGACAACAAACACCTGGATGTTGGTTTACTTGGAACGAAAACTATTCTGAATGCACTGAGCGAAAACGGCTATTCTGATTTAGCTTTTGAAGTGGCTGCCCAGGAGACATTTCCATCATGGGGCTGGTGGATGGTGAACGGTGCCACCACCTTATACGAAAATTGGCCGATTGATGCGACCCGCGACATTTCGCTTAACCACATCATGTTTGGCGAAATAGGAGCGTGGTACTACAAAGCTTTGGGCGGAGTGAAACCTGATGAAGCACAATCTGGATTCAAAAATACATTGCTCGAACCACATTTTGTGAAAGGATTGAATTCTTTTGAGGCCAGTCATGACGGACCTTACGGCAGAATCCAATCGAGTTGGAAACGCAACAAGAATACGGTTGTTTACCAGGTGGTCATTCCGGCGAACAGTACTGCAAGTTTAAAACTTTCAGGAAAAAAAATCAGCCAAAATGGCAAAGTAATATACATTAAAACACCTCAAATGGATGAATCGTTCAAGGTAATTCTGGAATCAGGTACTTACGAATTTGTTGTCAAAGAATAATTCCGGAATATTTTTATGGAGTTAAAATGCCATGTAAACTAATCGTTTACATGGCATTTTCAATTTTATCCATTATCACGTCCAAAAATATTTTAAAAACAATTCGGTATCTGCAGATTATTATGCGATGATAATGAACAAATAAAAGATATAATTGTCTTTTATTTTAAAGAATCGATTGGATAGATAAATTAATTCAACTTCTGATCAACAAACTGACTTAAATTATTTACTAAACACCTAAAAAAGAACTTATGAAACTCAAATTTGGATTCACCTCTCTCTTATTTTTATTAGTACATGCGGGTTTTACCCAATCAGGCACACAGGTCTCTACACTTCCAGCAAAAGCCAACCCAACACAGACAAGTTCTACAAAAAGCGGATCAACTGGTGATATTGCCAAGGGCGAAGCTGTTACCGAAACCGAAGGCAAAAAAGGCTTAAATGCTGTGAATGTTAAAAGATCGAAACAGTCTGAAGTCAGAGCCAATACTAAAACTGCAAATTCAACGGAAGCTGGTTCATCCGGAAATATTCCGGAAAGCAAACATGCCATCAATACAAAAGGTACAGGTGCAACCCGAGACAAGTAGCAGGCAATGAATGCAATTGCAGTAAACAGAGATTTTACCGGGGTACAAAATTCATCCGTACACGGGAAAGGAGTGTTTGCAAAGAAAATCATCCCAAAAGGAACACGGGTTTTTGAATATGCCGGAGAGCGGGTCTTGAAAGCCAATCTGTCTCAGGATTTGGTCAATGGCCTGACAAGTCTGGTTTATGTAATGAACCTGAATGAAACGCTGGCAATTGATGGAGAGCGTGGAGGAAACGATGCCCGGTTCATCAACCACAGCTGTGATCCAAACTGCGAAGTTCTATACTTCAACGAAACTCCATACGTATATGCCATGCATGAAATTCAGGAAGGGCAGGAGCTTCATTTCGATTATAAATTGGGATTCGATACGGAAACTGAATATACAGCCAGCCAGAAAAGAGAATGGTTCCCATGTAATTGTGGTTCTGATAATTGCAGGGGAACATTAGTTTCCAGCTAAAACGAAAGTTACTTACTATTAACTCTTATAAAAACTAATCCAATGGAAAATTCATTTAAGAAATCAAATGTTACTTCACGAGCTATTTTAACAACTGCTGCCATACTTGCAGTTCAGGCGTTACCTGTTGGTTTATATGCCCAGACCGTAGAGACCACCAAAGCAAGTTCAAAACCTTCAAATTTTTTAAAGATCAAAAATAATGAAATAATGAAGGTTGTTGGAATCGACAATGGATCACCGGTTTTCAGCAATAACAAAGGCGAGTATTTTACTGTGAATTCAAAAACTGGTGACTTAAGTTTCATTAAGGCAGAAGAGTTTTCGAAATTTAGGTACACCATTAAGTTGAATCCAGCAGATCTCCCGGCCAAAGCCGGCGCCCGCACAATGGATAAAGGTTCCGCCCACATTAAATTAGCAAACGAAAAAGTTTCGGAAGTGACGATCATTGGTCAGGACGCACAAGGTCACACCCTGATGAAAAATAGCCGCGGAGAAAATTTTTATCTCGATCCCATCACCGGAGATTTGATTTTTGTGAAAATATAAGACTCAAATCTGAAATCTAACGATTCTTACCAAAGCGTTTAAAGTTTATACCTAAGGTTTTATAAACCATAAACTTACTTCAAAAAATTTATCAAGTTATAAAACGGGGAAGCCGAAAACCCATCAGAGTAGGCAAAATATTAAAACTCTAAATTATGCCAAAGTATGTCATTGAACGGGAAATTCTGGGAGCAGGAAAACTGACCGCGGAACAATTGAAATCAATTTCACAAACGTCATGTGGAGTATTAAGCAATATGGGTCCGCAAATCCAGTGGGTTCAGAGCTATGTAACGACTGATAAAATCTATTGCGTTTATAACGCGCCAAACGAAGAAATGGTCCGTGAACATGCCCGACAAGGCGGATTTCCTGCAAATTCTGTCAGCCGGGTTTCTACAATCATTGACCCAACTACTGCGGAATAATTGAATGCTGAATAACTTAGAAATACATAAAGAAATTAAAATGAAAAAAATTCTAATCACTGGTTGTAGTACCGGATTTGGCTATGATTCGGCAATATACCTTGCCGAACAAGGACATCAGGTTTATGCAACCATGCGAAATCTAAAGGACAAAAATTTGCAAGCTGCAACAAAACTTAAGGAACTTGCCGAGTCAAAAGGGATCAAAATTGAAGTCATAGAATTGGATGTTACTTCCGATGCGAGTGTTTCAGAAGCCATGACAAAAATTCCTACAGTCAATGTACTCATTAATAATGCCGGTCGTGGATTTGGTGGTCCAATAGAAGCTTTCACATCCGCAGAATGTCTGGCACAACTCGATCTGAATATTGTTGGGAACATTCGGTTAGTGAAAGCTGTACTTCCAGGGATGCGCGCTCAAAAATCAGGCTTGATCATTCAGCTCAGTTCCATTGCCGGACGATTTTCAGCTCCAGGATTCGGTATTTATAATGCAAGCAAATTTGGTGTTGAAGGATTGAGTGAAGCAATGCGCTATGAACTGGCGCCTTTAGGAATTGATGTGGCCATCGTAGAACCAGGACCTTTCTCGACGAATTTTTTCCCGGGTTTGGTTTTAGCCGGCGATGTCGAAATTCTTTCAGCCTATCAACATGTCGGTGCTTTTAGCGAGGGCTTTGGTAATCAGGTTGCTGCTGCATTTGCCGATGAAAACGCACCTACCGATCCAATGATTGTTGTAAAGATATTTGAAACCCTAATCAATGCTCCTGCCGGAAGCCGTCCATTGCGAACCATTGCAGGACTCGACTTTGGTGTTCAATCTATTAATGATGGAATAGAGCCAATCAGAAAAGGAATAATCGGAACATTAGCAATAGCTGATTGGGATGGAGTTAAGAATTGAAAATAAATAAACTGAGAAAGCCGAAAACCGATCAGAGTAGGCATTAAAACCATTAAAAATTCAAAAGATGAAAAATTTAAAAATTGCAGCATTAGGTATTACTTTATCCTTATTTGCCGGTGGGTTTAATGCCATTGCCGGAGATAAACCAGCCGAAGTTACTGCGAGTACTGAACAAGTGGCCACAAAACCAGACATGGCAAAATTAAAAGCTGAAATTCAGGCTTTGGAAAGCAGTTGGGCCGCAGCTGTTAATGCCCGGGATGCAAATGCAGAAGCAGCTTTTTATGCTGAAGATGCAATGAGTTTGTCCAACAATAAGCCTATGTTGGTTGGTAAGGCTGCTATTCAAAAGGATATTGCAGACGGATTTGAAAAACGTGCAAAAGGCTCAACAGTATCTTATGATGTTATGGATGTATTTGGCAATGAAAATACGGTAACAGAAGTTGGTAAAACGACCGTAAAAGATGCCTCCGGTAAGCTGATTTCTACAGGTAAATATATGGCCATATGGGAAAAACGCAAGGGAAAATTCATCTGTATCAGAGATATTTACAATGAGGATGTGAAAGAATAGTAGTTAACATGAGCATTGATACTCGGGTAACCATTCCCCTGGAATCAAATCTCTTTTCATTACAAAATAACGACACTCCTATGAAACTACTACTGCTTCTGTTGCTGCCATTTTCAATAGTTGCCCAGAATGCCAACCAAAACAAATTTGGTTCTGTCAAAGCGATGGCTTTTGTGAATTCCCTGAATGAAGAACAAAAGAAAACTGCGGTTTTTCCTTTCGATGAGATGAACCGTTACGAATGGCACTACCTTCCGGCTGCCATGGTTGCCCGAACGGGTGTGGCTGTTAAAATCCTGGACCTGAACCAAAAGCAGGTTTTGGATACTTTGTTGCGTGCTTATCTAAGTGAAGAAGGTTACCAAAGAACCAAGGCGATTATGGGTAATGAGTATTTGTTAAAGGAAATGCAACCCGATAATCCAAACCGTATTCCTGAAAATTATTTTGTTACGGTTTATGGTTCGCCCGGTCAGGACAGTATTTGGGGCTGGAAATTCAGCGGGCATCATGTGGCGCTTAATTTCACCATTGTCAAGGATCAGCTGGCATTTGCACCTTTCTTTTTCGGAATTTATCCGGCAGAACTGAAAGATGGCCCGAAAAAAGGTCAGCGATTATTGAAAGATGAAGAAGATCTTGGGTTTGCACTGGTAAATTCATTTTCAGGAGAACAAAACCAAAAGGCGCTATTTCAATTAAAAGCATTTTCTGACATTGTGACTACCAATGCCATGCAGGTCGGACCGTTGAAACCGGTCGGCATATTTGCCATTGACCTGACACAAACCCAAAAGATAGAATTGAACAAGTTGATTGTGTCGTATTTACTGTCGATGCCCCAAGCAATTGCAAAAGTCAGGATGGAAAAAATTAAAGCGGAAGATATGAATTCAGTTTGTTTTGGCTGGGCAGGCGGAACTAAGCCTGGCATTCCGCATTACTACCGCATTCAGGGAAAATCTTTTTTGATTGAGTTTGATAATACGCAGAATAATGCCAATCATATTCATAGTGTTTGGCGGGACTTTAACGGCGATTTTGGCGAAGATCTGCTTAAGGAACATTACCTGCACGATCACCATCACCAGTAGATTATTTCTCCTGAAATTGTACCTGATAACCGGAATCAAACCGAAAGATTCCGGTTATTTTGTTTGTACCTACAGTACAAGTGAATGGCCGGGTTTGGCCTTTTAAAACCAGTTGGGTAACCTGCCTTTCGTTGAGTGTTTTACCCTGAAGTTCAAACGGGATGCGCAGTTTGCATCCGCCTCTGAAATTGGTACAACCCCAGGCTGTATTGCCTTTCACGATTTCTCCAATTTTGCATGAGGGGCAAACCAGTTTCTCCGGTTCAGCCTCGGCAAAACTGATTTTGAAGTCAGGAGTGAGTTCCAAAAAGCCATCCACAGATTCATTATCTTGCCTAAATCCCTTGATCAGCGCGGTTTTTCCTTTTTCAGCCAATCTTTTAATCTGAACATCTGTGAGTTTCTTACTCATAAATTCGAAAGGAATAATAAAACGGCAACCAGCTTTCCATTCGGAGCATCCCCAGGCATTTTTTCCTTTTTTGAGAATTCCTTTCCTACAGGATGGACAGCTTGTCTCAGTTGGTTCAACCGGAGCAGCTTTCTCCTTTTTCATTTGAACAGCTGGTTCCTCAGGAGCAAAAGTAAATTCTTTGCGTGGCGAGTGTTTCACCTGATCGACGACTTCGGTCACCATTTGCTTCATTTCGTCCATAAACTGTGTCACATCGTATTGTCCCAGTTCAATCATACGCAGTTTTTTCTCCCATTGACCGGTCAGTTCGGCTGATTTCAGGAGGTCGTTCTCGATGCTATCGATCAGGTCAATTCCTGTTGGTGTGGCAACCAGTTTCTTTCCATCTTTTTTAATATATTTTCTCCGGAAAAGTGTTTCGATGATGTTCGCACGGGTCGATGGTCGTCCGATGCCGTTGTCTTTCATCAGTTCACGCAATTCTTCGTCATCCACACTTTTTCCGGCGGTTTCCATGGCACGTAGCAAAGTTGCTTCAGTGTGATATTTGGGTGGTTGAGTGAATTTCTCGAGTAAGCCCGGTTCGTGTGGTCCATGCTCTCCGGTCACAAAAATCGGAAGCAGATTTTCGTCGCTTTGAACCGGATTTTTCTCATTCATATAAACAATGCGCCATCCTGGCGAAAGAATTTGCTTTCCGGTTGCCTTAAAATCGTGCGATCCAACTTTTGCTTCAACAGTGGTGTTGGCAACTTTACAGTCCGGATAAAAAACCGAAATAAATCGTTTGGCAACCATATCAAATACCTGCTTTTCAGTTGAAGTCAGATCGATTCGGTACTGGCCGGTCGGGATGATGGCATGGTGATCGGTAATTTTGGCATTGTCGAAAACCTTGTTCGATTTTCGGATTTTTTCCTGAAGCAGTGGTCCGGTCAAGGTTTCGTAACCTTTTAGATTTTTTAAGATTCCCGGAACTTTGGGGTAAATATCTTCCGAAAGATAGGTCGTATCGACACGCGGATAGGTGGTTAGTTTCTTTTCATAGAGCGACTGTATGGTTTTGAGTGTTTCTTCAGCTCCCATATTGAATTTCCGGTTGCAATCCACCTGAAGTGAAGTCAGATCGAACAACCGGAGTGGCTGCTCCAGACTGTTTTTAGTTTCAATTTTACCGATGAACAATTCGAACCGGCTGATTTCTTCCAGAACCTGAGCGGCATCTTCGCGGTTTTGAAATCGTCCTGAGCTTGCAGAAAAGGTCGCTTCACGATAAATGGTTTTGATCTCGAAATAAGGTTCAGACTTGAAAGCATCGATTTCTTTTTGCCTGTTGACGATGATTGCGAGGGTAGGGGTTTGCACTCTGCCAATGGACAAAACCTGTTTGTTTTGGCCGTATTTCAAGGTGTACAAACGGGTTGCGTTCATTCCCAGCAGCCAGTCGCCAATGGCGCGGGCACTTCCGGCGAAATAAAGGTTGTCAAACTTTTCGCCAGACTGTAATTTGAGAAAACCTTCACGGATAGCTTCTTCGGTCAGCGACGAAATCCACAACCGCTTGACAGGTGCAGTGCATTTGGCCAGAGACATCACCCAACGTTGAATCAGTTCTCCTTCCTGGCCGGCATCACCACAGTTAATCACCTCTTCGGCAGTTGACATCAACTTTTCGATGGTGGTAAACTGCTTTTTGACGCCGTCGTTTTCAATCAACTTAATCCCAAATTTCTGAGGTATCATAGGCAACGACCTGAAGTTCCACGATTTCCACTGCTCGGTATAATCATTTGGTTCTTTGAGTGTGCATAAATGCCCGAATGTCCAGGTCACCTGGTATCCGTTGCCTTCAAAATAGCCGTCCCTGCGGGTATTGGCGCCTATGATCTGTGCAAGTTCTTTCGCCACGCTGGGCTTTTCGGCAATACAAACTTTCATTTCAGGAGTTTCGGGTTTCGATTCTACTCAAAGCCTGACTCAAAGTCAGACTCTTAGTAATCTATGCAATTAGATTATTGTTTAATTTTTATGGGTATCCAGATATCTTCTTCCGAAGTTGGATTGTTTCCTTTGTATTTTTCGCCCATGACTTCGAAATGCGGCCGGTTGTCTGATGCAAATTCTGATTCGGGCAACCATGTTCCAAAAATATATTGAAATGTTGATGCAAAATTATTTGCTGCTCCCACAAATCTGAAGACTGCATAAAGTCCGCCGGGTAAATTCAAGGTCTCCATCTCATTCGGGATTTCATCATAGTCTGAAACTTCAATTGCAGCCCATTTTTCGAATTCAGTTGCCGAATTAAAATCCTTAAAATCAAAGTTCTGATCGTAAACTTCAACAGAAATCAGTTCCGAATTCAACCTGTTCCTAATTTCTTTTTGCCGGGGCATCAATGATTGCCAAAGTTCGGCAGTTTGGTTGGCTGATAAGGTCATCCGGATCCGTTTGCCGACTAATTTCTTTTCAGGAATTGATCTAATTTGTGGGGTCATCATTATAAATAGCTACTCTTGGGCCAACCAATCATGGAACTTATCAAAATGAGTCACCCCAGAGTTAAAAATCGGTTATTTTTTTTCTTCTTTGTCTTTCAGTTCTTTGATTTTAATGTTCCGGAAATAGATTGGTGCACCGGCATGTTTTCCCTGCAAACCGATATAACCGTGTGTTGGGAGTTTGTTGAACGGTGTGCTCAGCCAGGTAGGGATTTCGCTTCCATCAGGATTCTTGCTGGCGCTGGTCCACAAATCCATATCCATTTCGGTGACTACTTTTTCATTCAGTGCAACTTTAATCTTTTTCCCTTTGCATGAAATAGTAAGCCGGTTCCATTCGCCAGGTTTTTTTACTTTACTTTCCTTCGGAGCAAGATGACCAAAAATAGCAGCGCATTGCCAGGTTTTAGGACTTTCGGCCCATTGCTTGGCATAATCGTCGGCTATTTGAATTTCGACTGAATTTGGTATCCAGTTTTCTTTGTTGGTGCAGTATACAATTACTCCACTATTCGTTCCTGAAGCAGTTTGGAATTCCAAATCAATTTTGAAATTTTTGTAGTCTTTGGCCGACCAAATAGCCTGATCTTCAGAAGCAGTGAGGACGCCTTTTTTAAATGTCCAGATTCCTTTTGGAAAAGAAGCATTGGACAGGTCATCTTTAAATAAGCTTTCCCAATTTTCGGAATCAGGATGTACTTTGTCGTTTTTCTTTTTGTCTTTGGCCGATACGGCTGTGTTCATGATGGTCAATGCAATAAGTACCATCAATCCTGACTGGATAATTTTAATCATGATTTGTTGATTTTTAGTTGGTTAACGTAAAATTAAGTTTTATGTATCTGGATGGAATTTAAGTATTAATCAAAAGCTATTATTCCGAAATCAGCAATCTGATTCCATTTTCTTCCAGCAAGATTAGTCGTTTTTTATACAATGCACCGATAGCCGCCTTGAAATTTTTCTTGCTGAACTTAAACACCTGATAAATTTCTTCCGGAGAGCTTTTGTCAGTTAACGCAAGAAATCCTTTGGCTTTTTCAAGTTCTGATATGATTTTTTCAGCAAAAGTGCTGATTTTTTCATATCCGGCTTTTTGAAGACAGAGATCGATTTTGCCATCAGTCCGGATTTTTTTGATGAATCCCTGAACCTTGTCTCCCGGATTCAAAGGTTGGAATACTTCATTTTTAAAGATCACACCAAGATGACTGTTATCGATAATCGCATTGTATCCCAGATCGGTTTCATTCACGATAACCAGGTCAACTTCTTCGTCCAGATCATAATCGACCGGAATATTGTCGAGATATTGTTCAATTTTTGAAGAAGCAGCAATACGTTTGGTGTTGGTATCCACGTAGACATATACCAGATATTTTTTCCCTTCGACCATCGCTTGGCGCTGTTCACGGAACGGCACAAACAAATCTTTGGGAAGTCCCCAATTCAGGAAAGCACCGACCGGAGTAACCGAAACCACTTCGAGCAAGGCGAATTCTTCGACCATGGCAAAAGGCTTTTCAGTAGTTGCCACCAAACGGTCTTCCGAGTCCAGATAGATAAATGTTTCCAGAATATCACCGGGCATCGTTCCTTCCGGAACATAGCGTTTGGGCATCAGGATTTCGCCAAGATCGCCACCATCGAGGTAAATCCCAAAATCAACTTCTTTAACTACCTCTAAATGATTTATTTTTCCTATTTCAGTCATGGTTTTGTTTCGTGATGGCTTCGACAAGCTCAGCCAACGATTCTCATTTCGACGTTGGCTGAGCTTGTCTAAGCCTGTTGTTTATATCTATTCTGTCCAGCCTGAAGCCAGTATATCTGCAATGTGAATTGGTTTGATCGGCAATTTATTTTTCAGAATGTAAGCTTCCAGATTCATGATGCAGGAAGATTCAGTAGAAATGATGTATTCAGCGCCTGTTTTCAGGGCATTTTCCACTTTTTGTTCCGTCATAGCAGTTGAAATTGCAGAGAATTTTGCTGAAAAAGTACCTCCAAACCCGCAGCAGGTTTCGGTATCTTCCATTTCAACCAGCTCAAGTCCTTTAACTTTTGATAGCAACAAGCGAGGTTCCCGCCGAATTCCATATTCGCGCAAGGCTGTGCAGGCATCATGGTAGCAAACCTTGTGCGGAAACTCAGCTCCAAAATCGGTGAAATTCAAATGATTGACCAGGTAATCGGTCAGTTCAAACAAGTTTCGGTTCAATCGCTGGTAATCTTCAAATCCGGCCTGTCCTGTTTTAAACAAATCAGGATAGTAGTTTTTGATAAAACCAGTACAGGAAGCTGAGGGAGAGACAATATGCCGGTCGTTCGGAAAATCACGGATGAATTTATCGGCCAAGGTTTTGGTTTCATCCCAGTATCCGCTGTTGAATGCAGGTTGGCCGCAACAGGTCTGTTCCGGGTTGTAGTTTACTTCCAATCCAGCTTTCCGGAGTAATTTTACCGTATTGAAGGCTGTATCAGGATAAATCTGATCGATGAAACATGGTATAAAAAGATCGACAGTCATGTCAGTTTGAATTTGCGTTGAAGTTACCAAAGACTTTCAGTAAAACAAAAAAGCTGCCCGAAAGAGCAGCTTTTGCACGGGAGGAGCGACTCGAACGCCCGACACCTGGTTTTGGAGACCAGTGCTCTACCAACTGAGCTACACCCGTATCATTTTGCGATGGCAAATATAGTAATTTGTTTTTCACAACCTAACGGAAATTATTCCGATGCAAGAAAAAAGCTGCATGAATCAAGCCTGTGGCAGACTTTAATGGTCTTACTTTTTCATAATCAAAAAGATATGAAGTATAGAATCATATGAACTGCAGCTGATTCTATTATTTTGTTCAACGGAGTAAAAGAGTATTGTGGAATTGTCATAAATAATTTGAAATAATCCTGCAAATGTTCTTATTTTTATGAACAGATATAGAATCCTGGTGTTAAAATATACTGAACCATGGATTTTAGGACTATAAATATTTGCAAGTTTTATTTACAAGAACAAAAAAAATGAAGAAACTATTATTTATTGCTTTGATTAGCCTTGCTATGTCTTGTTTTGCTGATGCTCAGGAGTTAGGAGTGCGCTTTGGCGATGTCTCAAGTGCAAACAATTTTGCCATTGACGGTATTTTTAGTTCCGGGCAATTCAGCCGGATACATGCCGATCTGTCTTTTGGCGATGGTGGTGTTGGAGTCGATGCATTATGGGATTTTATATATAAACCACTGGGAGTTGAATCATTCAACTGGTATCTTGGAGCAGGTCCTTACCTGCGGATCGATGATCCGTTTTGGTTAGGCGTGGCCGGTGAAGTCGGGTTGGAATACAAATTCAAAGGAGTGCCGATCGCTCTCGGTTTGGATTGGCGTCCATCGGTCAGTATTATTCAAGACACAGATTTCCATGCCGGGGGATTTGGATTGAATATTCGATACATAATCGGCAAAAAATAATGTGAACATCGAAATTTTCAGTCAGTTTTCAAAATCAAATGCTGAATTGACAGATTGAGTTTTGTTATACGAAAAAGGCAAATACAACTTTGTGAAGTATTTGCCTTTTTATATTTCCACAACCGGAAGTTCGAGTTTCGGTTTTATTCCAGATAGGTATATCCGTACAAACCTGAACGATAATTGGATAAGAATTCCTTACCTTCTTCAGCCGAAATGATTCCTGATTTTACTGATGATGTTACCCAGGTTTCAACGGTACGAACCAGTTTCTTAGCATTATACTGCACGTAGTCGAGTACTTCTGCAACAGTTTCGCCATCGATAATCTGGTCGATGCTGTATCCTTTGTCGTCTACCGAAATGTGAACGGCATTGGTGTCTCCGAACAGGTTATGCAAATCGCCCAGAATTTCCTGATAGGCTCCTACCAAAAATACCCCGATGTAATAGGGTTCCTTGGCTTTTATTCCATGCACGGGTAAATAGTATGAGAAATTACGTGTCGAGATAAAATTGTCAATTTTGCCATCCGAGTCACAAGTGATATCCTGAATCGTGGCCGAACGTTCGGGCTTCTCATCCAGACGCTGAATCGGAATGATAGGGAAAATCTGATCAATAGCCCAGGAATCCGGGAGTGATTGAAAAAGTGAAAAGTTGCAGAAATATTTATCCGACAACATTTTAGGCAGATAGAGAAGCTCTTCAGGAATGTGCTTTAATTCGCCGGTCATCTGATGTATTTCCTTGGTAATCGACCAGAAAAGTCGTTCAATCTGAGCACGTGTTTTCAGATCGAGCAATCCCAAACTGAACCGATCGAGCGCTTCTTCACGGATTTGCTGGGCATCGTGCCAGGTTTCCAGCATTTTTGGCTGATTGACCTGATCCCACAACGAGAACAATTCGCGAACCAGTTCATGATCATCTTCACGTGGCTCTTCGTCTTCGTTCATGGTCGGAACACTGGCCGTTTCAAGAACTTCAAAAATCAGAACTGAATGGTGGGCAGTCAATGAACGTCCCGATTCCGTGATGATGTTAGGATGCGGAATATTATTTTTATCGCTGGCGTCGACCATGGTGAAAATGGCATCATTCACATATTCCTGAATGCTGTAGTTTACGCTGCTTTCGCTGCTCGATGAGCGCGTTCCGTCGTAATCGACGCCTAAACCACCGCCGATGTCAACAAATTCAACATTAAATCCTTTCAGATGTAGTTGCACATAAAACTGAGATGCTTCGCGCATGGCCAATTTGATGCGTCGTATTTTGGTTACCTGGCTGCCAATGTGGAAATGCACCAGTTTCAGGCAGTCTTTCAAGTCTTTTTTCTCCAGATAATCCAATGCTTCGAGCAATTCGCTGGAAGTTAAACCGAATTTGCTGGCATCGCCGCCTGAGTCTTCCCATTTGCCGCTTCCGGAACTGGAAAGTTTGATGCGAATACCGAGGTTTGGTTTTATTTTCAGACGATGGGCAATCTTGATTATGAGTTTAAGTTCGTTTAGCTTTTCAACCACCAGATAAATCCGACGTCCCATTTTCTGAGCCAGGAGAGCCAGTTCAATGTAATTCTCATCTTTATATCCGTTGCATATAATCAGGGAATCGTTGTCGGTATTGATCGCAATAACAGCATGCAATTCTGGTTTGGAACCAGCTTCGAGGCCAATGTTGAATTTTTTGCCGTGACCAACAATTTCTTCGACCACCGGGCGCATCTGGTTCACTTTAATCGGATATACTATAAAGTTTTGAGCTTTGTAATCATATTCTTCGGCAGCAACTTTAAAGCAGCTTGCCATCTTTTCAATCCGGTTATCCAGAATGTCGGGGAAACGGAGCAACATCGGAGCTGAAACATCCCGCAGTTGAAGTTCTTCAACCAATTCGTGAAGATCAATCTGAATTCCGTCTTTTTTCGGAGTGACGGTTACATTTCCTTTTTCGTTGATAGAAAAAAAGTTGATACCCCATCCGTTGATGTTGTAAAGTTCAGCCGAGTCTTCAATGCGCCATTTTCTCATGAAGGAAAAGTTAATTTTTTGTTTATACTCATTTTTAATGCCTGAAACCAGGTGAAATGTCCAATTATTACTCCTGAAATATGGATTCTGAATGTGAACAGAACCTGCTGATTTATTATGCCGGAATCAGCAATCAAAACTGAAACCTAAAATACCGCTGCAAACCGCGCCAGTTCTAATCTATCCAAGATTTTTCAGTCGCGGTAAATGTAATAAAATATTGAAAATGATTTATTTTTTTTTGGAGTCTTGGAAGAGGCTAATTTAGGTCGGTTTATTATGGATCAGAAAAAATGGATTTATTTATGTGTGAGGATAAACGTAAGCCAGATTAAATTTGGAATATTTGGAAATATGTCCTATTTTTGAGGACAAATGTCGAAGGAGAAAATACAATGACAACAACAATGACTATTGAACGAAAATTAGACCAGGAAATTTCAACTTTTTTCAATCGCCGCATGATTGGAAACCAAACTGCCTCAGTGAATAATGAATTGACTTATTCAGGTTTTATTTCAGACAAAATGCTCATTATAGAAGCAATACGGGTAGGTATTCCTTATTCTTTATTTGATTTAATTCGGCATTATGCGCCGTTCACTGAGCAGGATTGGGCTGGATTTCTAAATATTTCAACCAAATCGTTGCAACGATATAAGCAATCTTCCAAACAATTTAAGCCAAATCAATCGGAAAAAATCATTGAAATGGCCGAGGTTACTACAATTGGATTAGATGTTTTTGGCGACATCAATAAATTCAGACTGTGGCTTGATACTCCAAATTACTCATTAGGAAATTTGAAACCTATGAATCTAATCAGAGATTCGTATGGAAAGGAATTGGTAATTAGTGAGTTGACTCGAATTAATTATGGTATTTTAGTATAGTAATGGAAGCGTTCAGGCTGTCGCGCGAAAAATTTGCATCAATCCTTCCCGGAAAAGGAGCAGCAATAAAAGGTGCAAGATGGAATTCCATTGGAGTTGAATTAATTTATTGTGCATCAAATCGTTCGCTGGCTATGGCCGAAGTAGCCGTTCATCTTACGCTTGCAACTCTTCCGGATGATTATGTGATGATAACCTTATTTTTACCTGACAATATTTCGATTCAGAAACTTAATCCGTCTGACATGCCGTCAAATTGGAATACTTTTCCACATTCTGCTTCAACACAGGTTTTTGGGGATAGGTTTGTTGCTGAAAATAAATTTTGCGTTTTGCAGGTACCCTCAGCAGTAACGCAGGGTGATTTCAATTTCCTGATCAATCCTTATCATTCTGAATATTCAGGAATACATATCGTTAATGCTGAAAAATTTCCTTTCGACAGACGTATTTTTAAATAACTTTCCGTTATAAGGTGTCTCTAAAACATCTGCAAACTGTGAAGCCGTTTATACTTTCCATCCAGTTCAATCAGCTCGTCGTGCGTTCCACGTTCCACGATTTCACCTTCATGGAAAACACAGATCAGGTCGGCATTACGAACCGTTGATAGCCGGTGTGCAATTACAATGGAAGTGCGGTTTTTCATCAAATTCTCGAGCGCATCCTGCACCAGCCGTTCCGACTCGGTATCCAATGCTGATGTTGCTTCGTCCAAAATCAGGATTGGCGGATTTTTAAGAATGGCACGGGCAATGCTCAGGCGTTGGCGTTGTCCTCCGGAAAGTTTACTTCCGCGATCGCCAATCACGGTGTCATAACCATGTTCGGTTTCGATGATGAAATCGTGCGCGTTGGCCACTTTAGCAGCCGCAATCACGTCAGACATCGTAGCGTTTTCTACTCCGAACGCTATGTTATTGAAAATGCTGTCATTAAACAAAATCGCTTCCTGGTTCACATTCCCCATTAAATCGCGCAGATCGTGAAGTTTGAGATCTCGCAGATCAACGCCGTCAATCAGGATCTGACCTCCGATTACATCATAAAAGCGGGGAAGCAAATCAACAAAGGTTGTTTTTCCACTTCCGGACTGGCCAACCAAAGCAATAGTTTTTCCCTTCGGAATCTGAAGCGAAACATTATTCAGTACCGTTTTTTCTTCGTATGCAAAAGAGACATTGCGGTATTCGATCGTGTTTTTCAGTGTGCTTACTGTTTGGGCATCTGGTGATTGGGGAATGGTAACATCGGCCAAAAGAATTTTATCAATGCGGTCCATCGAGGCCAATCCCTTCTGAATGCTGTAAAGTGCAGTAGAAAAAGCCTTTGCCGGATTGATGATCTGATAGAAAATACCCAGATAGATTATAAATGCGGAACCGGAAAGTTCACTGTCTTTATCCAAAATCAAGGTGCCGCCATACCAAACCACAATGATAATGACAATGGTTCCCAACAATTCGCTAAGTGGAGACGCCATTTCCCTCCGGCGCATGAGCCGGTTCATGATGAGGCGATAATCGTGCAATTCAGAATTGAAGCGGGCATTCATTTTTTTCTCGGCATTAAAGGCCTTGATGATACGAAGTCCACCAAGTGTTTCTTCAACAACTGTCAGGATCATTCCCATTTTGTCCTGTCCTTCACGGGAGACTTTTTTCAATGATTTTCCAACTTTTCCGATTATGAATCCGGCCACAGGAAGCACCAGAAAGATGAAAAGTGTCATTCTCGTACTCATAACCAGCATTGAAATGAGTAAAACCAGGATAATAATGGGGTTTTTCAGAAACATGTCCAGCGATGACATGACTGAATTTTCGACTTCAGCAACGTCGCCGGTTATGCGCGAAATAATGTCGCCCTTGCGTTCTTCAGAAAAAAATGGAAGAGCCAGTTTCAGCATCTTGCTAAAGATTTGTTCCCTGATGTCTTTAACGACACCATTCCGGATATAAATGGCCTCGAAGGCTCCCAGGTAATAAAATCCGACCTTCATGCAAGTTGCCAGAATTACAAAAAAGCCAACAAATAAAAGTGTCAGACCAGCTCCATGGGCGTCCTTAAACAGGGTGATATAATAATAAAGATTGTGAAATACAGCATCTTTGGTCATCTCCCAAGGCACCAGTGTGTGGATATCCTTGGCGGTATCGAACAAAATGTCCAGAATCGGAAACATCATGGTCATGGAGAATACCGTGAACAAGGCTGAAAGCAGGTTGAACAGAAAGTTAAGTAATAACTGCTTTTTGTATGGAGGTATGAAACGCTTTAAAATCTTGAAAAAGTCCTTCATTCGGTAGTGAAATGGTCGATATAAAACTTTAAAAATGAGTTGTTTATTGTGTGATTAAAAAATTCCGGTGTAATTCTGCGGTGTGATCTTTTTCAATTCGTTCTTCAGTGAATCGGAAATTTCGAGCGAATCAATAAACTCATGTATTGCTTCCCGATCGATTTTCCGGTTCACGCGGGTCAGGTTGCGAAGTGCTTCGTAGGGATTTGGGTAGCCTTCGCGACGCAGAATGGTCTGAATGGCTTCAGCAACAACAGGCCAGTTTTTCTCCAGATCAGCATCAATGGCTCCTTCATTCAGAAGAAGTTTGTTTAAACCACGCATCGTTGAATTGATCGAAATCAACGAGTGCGCAATCGGAATTCCAATATTCCGTAGAACAGTTGAATCGGTCAGGTCGCGCTGAAGTCGTGATACCGGAAGTTTAGCCGATAAATGTTCGAAAATGGCATTGGCCAGACCAATGTTACCTTCCGAATTTTCGAAGTCAATCGGATTAACTTTATGCGGCATGGCCGATGATCCCACTTCACCTTCCTTAATTCGCTGTTTGAAGTATTCCATCGAAATGTAGGTCCACATGTCGCGGTCTAAATCGAGAATCACATTGTTGATGCGTTTCATTGCATCGAAAATGGCCGCGTGGTTGTCGTAGTTGGCTATTTGTGTGGTGTATTGAGACCGTTCTAATCCAAGATGTTTTTTCAGAAAATGATTGCCGAATGCTTTCCAGCTGATTTCAGGGTAAGCAATATGGTGGGCATTAAAATTGCCGGTTGCTCCACCGAATTTGGCATCGCATGAAATCAATTTCAGTTGTTCCAACTGTCCTTTGATTCGTTCCGAAAAAACGCGGATTTCCTTGCCCAGATTGGTCGGAGATGCCGGTTGACCGTGGGTTTTAGCCAGCATGGGGATGTTTTTCCATTCCTCAGCCAGTTCTTCCAGTTTATCCACCAAATCATTAATGGCCGGATAGTATTCATTGTCCAAAGCATCCTGAATGGATTTAGGAACAGCGGTATTGTTAATGTCCTGCGAGGTCAGTCCAAAATGAATAAACTCCTTGTAAGGCTGAAGATTCAGTTTGTCGAACTCCTCTTTCAGGAAATATTCCACAGCTTTTACATCGTGATTGGTCACTTTTTCGATGTCTTTAATTCGCTGTGCATCATTGATGGAGAAGTCGGCAACAATTTTCTGCAATGATCCGAATAGATTTTGATCAAACGAGGCAAGTTGAGGCAAAGGTAATTCGCACAATGCAATAAAGTACTCCACTTCAACCAGTACACGATATTTAATCAACGCATATTCAGAGAAATAGAGTTGGAGATTTTCGACTTTTGAACGGTATCGGCCATCAATTGGCGATATTGCAGTGAGTAAATTCAATTCCATGGTTGATTTTTTCAAGCCGTAAAGGTAGAAAATTTTGTGATTGTGACAGAATCCTTCCTGAGTGAGAATTTAGTTCCAGATCAATGAGTCCGGTGACTTTTCAGTTTGCCTTTCGGACGATTTGAATTATAATTATATATCTCAATTTCAATTCAATATTAAAACGATTTGAATTTCAATTTCTATTTAAAAAGTAGGGTAATTCCAATCATAAACGGATTGTTAGAAAAACCAAATTAGATCAGGTAATCCTGACACACCATTGCCGATGGAAAACGTTAATTTGCTTCTCCAGTTACGCGCTGGAAATCAGGCTGCATATAATGAATTGGTATTACTTTATTCAAATAAAGTTATGAATACCTGTTACCGCTTTTTACTCAACAAGGTGGATGCAGAAGATGTTTCGCAGGAAGTTTTTATCGAAGTTTTTCAATCCATTCAATCATTTCGGGGCGATTCCAAACTCTCAACATGGATTTACCAGATTGCTGTCAGCAAAAGTCTGGACGAAATTAAGAAGCGAAAACGCAAGAAGCGGATAGCCGCCATCGAGCATATTTT
>JBAWZG010000012.1:0-36003 GCA_037143155.1 Bacteroidia bacterium | reverse complement strand
AGTTTTGATTCCTTAAAGAAATTTGAAGGAACTCATCCGGAAGTTATGAAGGAACGGATTGAGGCAAAAAACTGGCAAATCAACATCGACAGCACAAAAATCAAGATGAAGCTGAAGTACAAATTGCTCTATTACATTGAAAAATACCTGGGAGTGCGGCTTTTCGAATACCGGAACTACACAATCAATCATAAAAGCAGAGAATAGCGCCACTTTTAATTAACTGTACTTTGGAAGTCCATTGCTATTCCGTCCGAAAATAGAATAAAGCTTTGATTAGCAGCACTTCCCAGACGGCATTTATTCCACATTCGATTTGCTACAAATATTTCGCACCTCTGGTGCTGAATACCAATGTCAATCATTTCAGGCTTGTATGATTGGGCTACTAATTACAACTGAAGAACCTTTGTGTTAATTTTCGATATCAGGCAAATAAATTGTTGCAAATAAAAAAAAAAAGAAATACTTTTGCAGTCCCGATTATTGCCCGTATGATCAGTTGTCGTAAATAACTGAAAATGTTGAGTGTGCAGATCTTATTAACAATTCCGGGTTGATAAGTTCCGAAACTCTAAGCAATTGAAATTTAATCGATTGCAAACAAATGTTTAATTTATAAAAATAAACAAGTGGATACACTAAGTTACAAAACCGTTTCAGCTAACAGAGCTACGGTAACCAAAGAGTGGGTTCTTGTTGACGCCACGGATGTGGTTCTCGGACGTTTGGCCAGTAAAGTTGCCAAAATCCTGAGAGGAAAAAACAAACCGAGCTTCACTCCTCACGTTGATTGTGGTGATAATGTTGTTGTCATCAATGCCGAAAAAGTGCGTCTGACAGGGAATAAACTGAATGACAAAATTTATTTGAGCTATTCGGGATATCCGGGCGGGCAAAGAGTACAGACTCCGGCTGAGTTATTAAGCAAATACCCTGAACGACTGATTGAAAAAGCAGTTAAAGGGATGTTGCCAAAAACCAAGCTGGGTAATAAAGTCTACGGAAACCTGAAAGTATATGTTGGTTCAGAACACAAACAGGTAGCCCAGAACCCCAAATTAATTGATTTAAATACAATTAAATAATAACTAATGGAAGTAGTAAACGCATTAGGTCGTAGAAAATCTGCGGTTGCCAGAGTTTATGTAAGCGAAGGCCAGGGAAAAATCACCATCAACAAAAGAGAGTTGAGTGATTATTTTCCAACAGGAATTTTGCAGTATGTTGTTTTGCAACCGTTGAATCTGTTAGGTGTTGCCGGTCAGTACGACATCAATGTTAATCTTGATGGTGGTGGTATCACCGGTCAGGCTGAAGCATTGCGTCTTGGAATTACACGTGCTTTGATGGAAATCAATCCTGAATCAAGAGCTGCCTTGAAAGCTGCCGGATTCGTGACCAGAGATCCCCGTGAAGTGGAACGTAAAAAACCAGGTCAGCCAAAGGCACGCAAAAGATTCCAGTTCTCAAAACGTTAGTATTTTTAGTACAAAAATATTCTGCTTTGGATCTAAACTGTTCAGACTTCCGTCCGATTTGGATTGGGACTACTCAGCAGTTGCTTTTCAGGAGATTATTTTTTTTAACAGAAAAAAAGTAAAAAGATGCCAAGAACAAATTTTCAGGAATTATTGGATGCAGGTGTTCATTTTGGACACTTGAGAAGAAAGTGGAATCCAAACATGGCTCCGTATATCTTTATGGAGAAAAACGGAATCCACATCATTGATCTTCAAAAAACGATCGTTAAAATCGACGATGCCGCCGAAGCAATCAAACAAATTGCAAAATCAGGCCGCAAAATTTTATTCGTTGCCACAAAAAAACAAGCCAAGGAAATCGTTGCCGAATTGGTTGGCGGTGTAAACATGCCATACGTTACGGAACGTTGGCCAGGTGGTATGCTTACCAACTTTCCAACAATCCGGAAAGCAGTTAAGAAAATGATTTCTATCGACAAGATGACCAAGGAAAGTGCCTGGGACGTTCTTTCGAAACGCGAAAAACTTCAGATCAGCCGTCAGCGAGCCAAACTCGAAAAAATGCTCGGCAGTATTTCTGATTTGACCCGTCTTCCTGCAGCCCTTTTCATCGTAGATGTTTTGAAGGAAAAAATTGCAGTTCGCGAAGCCAAACGTTTGGGTATTCCGGTTTTTGCAATGGTTGACACCAATTCTGAACCACGTGATATCGATTTTGTTATCCCGGCAAACGACGACGCCTCACAATCAATCAGCCTGATTATTGGAATTATGGCCGATGCCATTCGTGAAGGACTTTCGGAACGCAAAGTTGAACGCGATTCTGACGGTGACGAAAAAGAACTTAAAGTAAAAGGTAAAAGACCAAAAGTAGGCGCTGCTTACGATTCAGTGGTTCTTGAAGAAGAACTTGAAGACGACGAAGATGAAGAATCTGATGAAGAAATTGAATCGTAATCGGTCAACAACCCACATAAAATAAAAAACAGTATGGAAATTAGTGCTTCAGATGTAATGAAGTTGCGTAAAGCAACAGGCGCTGGAATGATGGATTGTAAAAATGCTCTGGCTGAAGCTGAGGGCGATTTTAGCCGCGCCGGCGACATCATCCGTGAAAGAGGTAAACTCGTGGCCAGCAAACGTGCTGACCGTGCAGCTACCGAAGGAGTGGTTCTGGCAAAAATTAATGCATCCGGAAAATCAGGTGCGTTGATTGTTCTAAACTGCGAAACCGACTTTGTTGCAAAAAATGAAAACTTCGTTGCGTTCGCAACGAAAATACTTGATGCTGCCATTGCCAGCAACTCTTCCACTTTGGATGAAGTGAAAGCTTTGGTTTTGGATGGACGTACAGTTCAGGATCATGTGATCGAACAAACCGGTATCATTGGAGAAAAACTTGATCTTCCGTATTTTTCAAAACTGGATGCAGAAACAGTCATAGCATACATTCACCCGGGAAATAAATTGTCGACCCTGGTAGGTTTCAACCAGGCCAATGTTGAACTTCAGGTTGCCAAAGACATTGCCATGCAGGTTGCAGCGATGAACCCGGTTTCTGTTTCAAAAGAAGATGTTCCTGCTGAAGTTATTGCAAAAGAGCTGGAAATTGCCAAGGAAAAATTCCGTTTGGAAGGTAAACCTGAAGCAATGCTTGATAAAATTGCACAGGGAGCGTTGGAGAAATTCTTCAAAGACAGCACCTTGTTAAATCAGTCTTTCATTAAAGAAAGCAAACAAACTGTAAAAGAATTTCTAATGAGCGTTGATAAAGGGTTGACTGTAACAAGTTTCTACCGCTACAATCTTGCCGATTAGTTATTTAAAGATAATCAGTAAAAAGCCTTCCGGTCACCGGAGGGCTTTTTTTATGGACTGACAGATTCTGGAATTTATCAAGGATATAATAACCACTCTGTTAATTTATCCTAATTCCAGGCGCGATGTCCAATATTATTCAAAAGCCTATTATCCTGATTTGAAAGAATGTGCTATCTTCGCAATCGTTAAAAAACGCATCGGATGAAAAACTTCAAACAACTGAACATTATCGTTGGCTGGCTTACTTTTTTGGTTGCTGCCATCACATATCTTTTAACCATTGAGCCTACTGCAAGTTTCTGGGATTGTGGCGAGTTTATCACCACTTCGTTTAAACTGGAAGTAGGTCACCCACCGGGTGCGCCGTTCTTCATGATCATGGGACGACTGTTTAACCTGTTTGCTATCGACAATGCCCATATCGCAGTTATGGTTAATTCCATGTCGGCGCTGGCCAGTGCTTTTACCATATTATTCCTCTTCTGGACGATTACCCACCTGGCCAAAAAATTGGTTAAAGCTGATGGCGAATATACTTCAGGACAATTGATTGCCATTTTGGGCAGTGGCGTTGTTGGTGCATTAGCCTATACATTTTCTGACACGTTTTGGTTTTCGGCAGTCGAAGGCGAAGTTTATGCTTCATCATCATTGTTTACCGCCATGGTATTCTGGGCTATCCTGAAATGGGAAAATGAGGCCGATGAACCGCGTGCCAACCGCTGGATTATCCTGATTGCCTATCTGATGGGACTTTCAATTGGTGTTCACTTGCTGAACCTGCTGGCAATTCCTGCTATCGTTTTCGTCTATTACTTTAGGAAATATAAAGTCACACGGAATGGCATCCTAATCAGTTCGGCGCTGTCAATACTGATTCTTGGAGTGGTCATGTATGTGATAATTCCAGGCGTGGTAACTGTTGCAACCTGGTTCGAACTCATGTTCGTAAATGGTATGGGTCTTCCATTTAATACCGGGGTAGTCATTTATGCCTTACTACTTATTGGTGGCTTGGTTTATGGAATCATTTATACCATTCAGAAAAAATTGATTCTTTGGAATACCGTTATCCTCAGTATTTTGGTTATTATCATAGGTTACTCTTCGTTTGCCATGATCGTTATCCGTTCTTCTGCGAATCCTCCGATGGATCAGAATAACCCTGACAATGTTTTCGCATTACTGGGATACCTGAACCGTGAACAATATGGAGACCGACCATTGTTTTACGGTCAGTATTACAATACGCCATTGGATAAATATGTCGACGATAAACCATATTACATCCAGAAGGGTGGTAAATATGTGGTTGCCGATATGCGCCAGAAACCGCTCTTCGATTCAAATCTAAGTACGATTTTTCCACGAATGTACAGTCGTGAGGCTGAACACATTGAGGCTTATAAACAATGGGCCAACATCAAAGGGCGAAGCGTTCAGGTTACCGGTGAAGATGGTGAGGCCAAGACCATACAAATTCCAACTTTTGGAGAGAATCTGAAGTTCTTCTTCAGGTATCAGGTCAATCAGATGTATTTCAGGTATTTCATGTGGAATTTTTCTGGCCGGCAAAGCGATATTCAAAGTCAGGGTGATATCATGAACGGGAACTGGATCACCGGAATAAATTTCCTCGATTCACAGCGTTTAGGTGATCAGAACAACCTCCCTCAGGAATATCGAAGTAACAAAGCTAAAAACAAGTATTACCTTCTCCCTCTGATTCTCGGGATTCTCGGTATCGTTTTCATGTACAACCGCGGGGTTGACGGGCGAAAAGATTTGTGGACCGTATTTCTCCTGTTTTTCATGACCGGACTTGCCATTGTTATTTATCTGAATCAGTCGCCTCTGCAACCTCGTGAACGCGACTATGCTTATGCCGGTTCGTTTTACGCATTTACCATCTGGATTGGAATTGGCGTTCTTGCGCTTTATGAAGGACTGAAAAAATATGTTCCGGACACCATGAGTGCCGGTGTTGCAAGCGGATTGGCTCTTTTGCTGGTTCCCGTTCTGATGGGAGCCGAAAACTGGGACGACCATGACCGGTCAAACCGATACACTTGCCGCGACTTTGGATACAATTACCTGAATACCTGCGCACCAAATGCAGTTATTTTTACAAACGGGGACAATGATACATTCCCTCTTTGGTATAATCAGGAAACGGAAGGCGTGCGTACTGACGTTCGTGTGTGTAACCTGAGCTATTTCCAGACCGACTGGTATGTCGACCAGATGAAAAGTAAAGCCTACAATTCGGCACCACTGCCCATCAGTTTTACCCATGATCTATATGTCCAGGGAAAACGTGATGTGATTTACCTGATGGAAGATCCACGGTTGAAAGGTTCGGTTGAACTCAAAAAAGCACTCGATTTTGTCAGGGATGAAGATAAGCGGACAAAGCTTGAACAAGCTGACAATGCAGCATATATTCCATCTAAAAAGCTCTATTTAGTCGTCGACAAAGCTGCCGTTATCCGGAATAAAGCTGTTGATCCTGAGGACTATGATAAAATCGTGGATACAATTAAAATCGATCTCAGCAGCAAACATTACATCACGAAGGACGAATTGATGACTTTGGATATGATTGCCAACAACAATTGGGAACGTCCGATCTATTTTGCCATTACCATTGGCCGAGACAAATACATGAACCTTCAGGATTACTTCCAGCACGAAGGATTTGCTGACCGGCTGGTTCCTATCAAAACTCCATCAGACGGTGGAATAAATTTTGGCAGGGTAAACACACGGTTGATGTATAAAAACGTAATGGAGAACTTCAAGTGGGGCAACATGAACAATCCGAAGGTTTACATCGACGAAAACAATGCCCGGATGATGATGAATATCAGAAGCACCTTTAACCGGCTGGCCGAAGCACTCGTTGCTGAAGGACAGAATGAAAAGGCAATCAAGGTTCTTGATCGCTGCATTGAACTGATTCCTCATAAGATTGTACCTTACAACTATTTCTCGATGTTGATGGCTGAAACCTATTTTAAAGCCGGTCAAACTGAAAAAGGAAAGGACATTGTAAATACCATCATGACCGATTACAAGGAACAACTGGACTATTTCTTCAAACTCGACAGGCCAAAGCGGAGTTCGGTTGACGATGATATTCAGCGCTGTTTATATTTCATGCGTGAAATTACCATGATCTGCACCCGAAACAAACAAACGGAATTGTTAAAAGACGTGTCAACTTCGTTTAACAGTTACCTTGAAAGATACAGTTCATTGAAATAATGAGGCGATTTGACCCCAGGGTTCGTTTACCCGGATTCATCACATCGCTTTATAAAGGTGTAGTTTGGAGATTCTCTGAAACTGAGCCGACGGTTTACCTGACATTTGATGACGGGCCGATTCCTGAAATGACACCATGGGTGCTCGATATTCTGAGGAATGAAGACATTCGGGGAACGTTTTTCTGTGTAGGTGAAAATGTGATGAAATATCCTGAAGTTTACCAGCGAATTCTGAATGAAGGTCATTCCGTAGGAAACCATACTTTCAGCCATTGCCAGGGATTAAAGACGAATGATCAGGAATATTTCAGCGATATTGAAAAGGCTGCCGGATACATCGATTCCGATCTCTTCAGGCCACCTCATGGATGGATGAGATTTTCGCAGTATCTCTTCCTGAAAACACAATTCAGAATTATGATGTGGGATGTCATTTCCTGCGATTACGATGCGAGGTTCAGTTCTGAAAAGGTATTCAGCAACATCACCGAATTTGTTCGTCCCGGTTCAATTATAACATTTCATGATTCAATAAAGGCCAAACGAAACCTAACCGAAACCTTGTTGCCGGCCATTCGCTGGATGAAAGAAAATGGATACCAGTTCGAAGCCATTCCATATAATAAACGAATGAATAATGAGCTCCCATAAAAGTCAAAATACTCGATTAACCTGTCACCCCGAATTTATTTCGGGGTCTGACATAAATTGAGATCCTGAAACCCCGCCTGCCAAACGACCGGGCAGGAAGTTCAGGATGACAAAGTAAATGACTTCTTAGATGGCTCGTCAAAATTTAATGACGATGATAAATATTTTAATTGTTGGATCGGGAGGAAGAGAACATGCCATGGCATGGAAGATCAAACAATCGCCAAAGGTTAATCAATTGTTTATTGCCCCGGGAAATGCCGGAACCTCGTTACTTGGAACCAATCTTCCCGTGGCTGTTTCCGACTTTGATGGATTAAAAAAAGCAGTCATTGACCATCAGATTGACCTTGTCCTTGTTGGACCCGAAGTTCCTTTGTGCGAAGGCCTGCACGATTTTTTCAGTGACGACGAACAATTAAAAGGCATCCTGTTTGTTGGTCCAAACCAACAAGGTGCACAACTGGAAGGAAGCAAGGACTTCGCCAAGGAATTCATGATTCGTCACCAGATACCAACCGCAAAATACCTTTCCGTAACTTCCGGAAACCTGAAGGAAGGACTTGCTTTCCTGAAAACCATGAATTCGCCTTACGTTTTGAAAGCTGATGGTTTGGCTGCGGGTAAAGGCGTATTGATCATCAATGACCTTCAGGAAGCAGAACAATCGCTGAAAGAAATGCTTGACGGACAATTTGGTTCGGCAAGTAGCAAAGTCGTTATAGAAGAATTCTTAAGCGGCATTGAATGTTCTGTTTTTGCCATCACCGATGGTAAAGAGTATCGCATTCTGCCCGTAGCCAAAGATTACAAACGAATTGGTGAAGGCGATACCGGCTTGAACACCGGAGGAATGGGTGCCATCTCACCGGTCCCGTTTGCCAATGAGGTTTTCATGAAAAAAGTTGAAGACCGGATTATCCGTCCGACTGTTCAAGGTTTACAAAAGGATCAGATTCCATACAATGGATTTCTCTTTTTCGGGCTGATCAGTTGCGGGGACGAGCCGATGGTTATTGAATACAATGTCCGGATGGGCGATCCTGAAACGGAAGCCGTCATGCTCCGCATAAAATCCGATTTTGTTGATTTGCTGATTGGTGCAGCTGACGGGACTTTAGCCGACACAACTATTGAAATCGATGAACGGAGTGCTGTTGCCGTGATGCTGGTTGCTGGTGGATATCCCGGTCCTTACGAAAAAGGAAAAGTGATCAGCGGACTCGATCGGATTGAAAATAGTTTGGTTTTCCATGCCGGCACCAGGCTGATCGAAGGGAATATTTGTTCCGATGGCGGACGGGTCCTGGCGGTCAGTTCATACGGAGAAAACATGCGTGAGGCACTAACTTGTTCATACCGAAGCGTAGAGCTGATTCATTTCGAAGGCCATTATTACCGAAAAGATTTGGGATTTGATATCTAACTATTCAGGCAAAATACTGAAGTAAACTTCCGGAGATGTTACTTAAAGCACTAAAGTCAAATCAGCCATATTATATCATACTAATTCCATTGATTGCGATTGGTCTATGGTTTAAATCATTCATGAATCCGGAAAGTTTCCCCTTTTATGCGGGCGAAAATGCAATGCTCCTTTATCAACCGATTGAATTTCTGCTTGGTAAAAATGCTGTGGCAAGTAACCTGATTGCATTGATGTTCATTATCCTTCTGGCGTTCCTGATATTAAAGCTTAATGTTCAATATGCCTTTATACCGGCCCGAACTTTTCTGCCATCATTCCTGTTCGTTTTGATTACCAGCGGAATGCACGAGTTACATTCCATGCATCCGGTTTACCCTGCAGCTTTATTCCTGATTCTGACAATTGACCGCATTTTTAATACCTACGATAAAGAAGTTATTCATTCGAATGCCTTTGATGCAGGTATTTTTCTGGCTGTAGGTTCACTGTTTTATCTGAACCTTGTTTTCTTCTTTCCCCTGATATGGGCTGGGTTCATCATCTTAAAGCCCAATGTCAACTGGCGCGAATACGTTTTATCTACATTAGGGTTTATTCTGCCCTGGACGGCAGCTACGGCCTTCTATTTAGTCAGTGACCGCTCAGATGAATTAATTCAGATTCTTACATCGAATTTTACCATACACCAGACTTTCCTGAGATCAAATCTTCCGGTTCAGATTTACATCGGGTTTTTAGCATTATTGATTGTTTTTGGAAGTTTTTTCCTGTTGTCACATTTCGATGGAAAAAAAATCAGTTCGCGCAGATACTTTAAAGTATTCTTCTGGGTATTTCTCATCTCTGATATTCTAATAGTTGCCATTCCTGCTGCTTCTCAGGAGATCATCCTTATTTTGGCAATACCTGTAACCTTCCTTATTTCCAATTATCTGTTATTCATGAAACGGTCATTCTGGGGCGAAGTTTTTGTTTACCTTTTGGCTGCAGGCGTAATTTTTCTTCAGTTTATATAGTCTCATCCGGGATTTCTCTTCCTTCCAACATCCATTTCTTTTTACTTGAACATAGGCAATACCAGGAGCAGTAACGATAACCCAATAAGTATTGCAATAGCGCTCCAGCCAATGATGTTGTTAATTGGTTTATTTACATATTTTCCCATGATTTTTTTGTTGTTTACCAACAGAATCATACATACCAGAACAACTGGTAAAAGCATTCCGTTAATGACCTGTGTCCACAATGAAATCAGGATTAAAGGAGCATTTGGAATTAAAATAATCGCTGCACCAATGATGAGGATGCCAGTATAAAGAACATAAAATTCTTTGGCTTCGTCCCACTTTTTATCAATTCCGGCTTCGAATCCGAAGGCTTCACAAACATAAAAGGCAGTTGCAAGTGGGAGTATTGTAGCTGAAAATATCGATGCAATAAATAAACCAAAAGCAAATGCCTGCGACGCAAGCGCACCGGCAAGTGGTTTTAAAGCTAATGCAGCATCTTTTGCTTCGTTAATCTGAATGCCGTTTTCGTGTAAGGTTGAAGCACAGGCCACCATGATAAAAAATGCAACGACTACAGTTGCCACGCAACCTACCACAATATCAATCAGGGTATATTTGTATTGTTTCATTTTCAGCCCTTTTTCGATGACTGACGATTGCATATAAAACTGCATCCATGGAGCAATGGTTGTACCAATAATCCCGATAATCATTGATATACTTTGGGTATTCACTTCAAACTGAGGATGGATGATGGATTGGCCGATTTCGCCCCAGTGCGGTTTCCCCATGATAGCCGAAACGACATACATTAATAAGGAAACGCTGAAAAGGAGAAAGATACGTTCCGCAATTTTGTATGTTCCTTTTACCACCAGGAACCAGATCAGAAATCCTACAACAGGAACTGAGATATATTTGCTTACCCCGAAAACTTCCATACTACCCGCGACTCCGGCGAATTCGGTGGTCGTGTTGCCAATATCGGCAATAAGTAAACCGACAAATATAAAAAAAGTGACTTTTACCCCAGCATTTTCACGGATCAGATCGGCAAGACCTTTCCCGGTAACAATACCCATGCGTGCATTCATTTCCTGAATGACAACCAAAACGATAAATGATGGGATAAGTGTCCAGATTAAATTGTATCCGTAAATAGCAGCAGCAACCGAATAAGTGGTGATGCCACCGGCATCGTTGTCAACGCTTCCGGTGATAATTCCCGGTCCCAGAATGGCCAGGAATATTCCTATTTTCTGGAAAAGTGATTTTCTATTCTTGAACATGACCCCTTACTCCTATTTATTCGTTCTGCGCTTCCGTATCAAATCTTCGATAACATCATCAATAACAACCATTCCTTTCAGAACATTCTTGTTATCAACAACTGGTATGGCCAAAAGGTTATATTTAGAAACGATTTCGGCAACCTCATTAATCTTCTGATAGTCGCGCAAATGAACAGGCGAAGGTCTCATGATTTGATTAATCTTTATGTCAGGTGGCGAGATTACAACATCCCTGATTGAAAATGTTGCCAATAATACTTCATCTTCATCGGTAACAAAAAGGTTGTATAAAGTTTCGGATTCAGGTTTTGTTCTCCGCAATTCTGCCAGTACTTCCTCGATCGTCATATTCAGGTTGAATGACATAAATTCAGACGACATGATACTTCCTACTGTATGATCTGGATAAACAAGCAGTTCCCTGACATCCTGCGAAGCTTCTTCCTCCATCTCGTTCAGCAGAAGTTCGATTTTTTCGTCTTCCAGTCCTTCGAAAATGTCAGCAACCTCATCGGCAGGCATTTTATCCAAAACATCAGCCGCTTTTTCGATGGAGAGACTTTCCAGAATCTGAACCTGAGTTTCAGGTTCGAGTTCCTCCATAACGTCGGCGGCCTGTTCATCATTGAGAGAAGAGAATATATCGGCACTTGCCTTTTTTCCCAATTCTTCAATAATATCGGCTAAATCAGATGGATGAAGGGTTTGAAGTTTCTTATACGTCTTCGAGAGCTTGATATTTAGATTGGAAAAATCAATGGCCTCAAAATCTTCCCAGTTAATAAACTTGCCGGGGATGTCCGAGCCGACCAGTGATAATCCAAATTTCAGAGGTTTTGCGATTCCTATCCTTCTCAACAATCCTTCCGTTCCAATATCAACCGCAACCGCAAAAGTTCCATTCACCAATGAAACTAAACGAACATCATTTACACGAACCAGTTTACGTCCGTTCAGATCAACGATCTGTTTGTCAAGCACCGACTCAACCAATGACAAGTCGTTATTAATATTTTCTTCAGGTAAATCGTTTAACTGAGATGCAATAATCTTGATTTTTCCATTGTTCTTCTCAACCTCGAATTGCTGGAAAGAATAGTATAAAATCTGATTGTTCTGTTTGATCTTGATACCTGTAACTGCCGGGTGCCCCGAAGTAAGGTTCGATGATTCAGATTCAACCAATAAATCCTTAACAATTCCGATGTATTTCCCATTGGAATCATAAGCCTTAATACCTACAATCCTGCTTAAATAAAATGTGGTGATAGTGGTCATATGCACCTCCTTGTTTTAGGACACAACAGGAGGAGCTCAAAAATGAATGGCTCTCCTGTTACATCAGGTTAATGAATAATATACTCGCGGGCCCTTCGTCCATTTTTGAATTCATATTGGTTTGCGCGCAAAAGTAGTTCTTTTGTTTTAAGAAAAAAATAATCCTCAATTCTTAATTTATATTTTTCATGTTTTCCGCTTTGAATAGAAGAATACCTTTCTAACACAGCCTAAATTAGCATAAAAAAACCCGTCGATTAGCACCGGCGGGTTTTTAAACTTTTAACTTTTCAATTACAATTGAATCGGTATTCCATTGTAGAAATCCAGAATTTTAGTTCTGAAAATATATTCGTACTTAGCCTGAAGTAAATCGCTCTGAGTTTTAGAGAGATTATTTTTACTTTGATTGTATTCTACTGAATTGATCATGCCCACATTGAATTTTTCTTCGGTATATCGGAAGGCCTCTTTAGATGCAATTACAGTTTTCTGATTGGCTACATAACGCTTGAAAGCAGCCAGGGCATTGGTATAGGCTTGCTCGATTTCTTTCCGGAGCAGGTTTTTGGTGTTCTGTAATTGCAATTCCGAATTTTCGAGTTGAATCTGGGCATTGCTCACCCCGGTTTTAGCCTGATAATGATTAAAAATCGGTATATTCAGGTTGATGCCGAATCCGTATCGCTGGTGACTTTTCAACTGTTCGCCAAAAGCAATATTTGTATAGATGTTATTGATTAAATAGTTGTAATTGTTGTTGTAGTTGGCACCAAACGTAAGAGAAGGCATTAGATTTCCTTTGGCGATTAACAATTGGTTGCGTGCACTTTCTAATTTGAACTCCGCACCTTTAACTGCAGGCCTGAGTTGAACCGCATTTTTAAAAACATCCATCGAATTTAACATGGTCAGGTTCGCTCCAATTTCGGGCAAGTTAGGCTTTTCGATTTTAAAGCTTTCGGTGGAAGGTACTTCAAGTAGCTGGTAGATTCCCAAATATGCAAGTTGCAGCCGGTTTTGTGCATCGACAACATTTAGTTCTTCCCGGGCGAACTGAGCTTCAATTTCAAGTAAGCTGCCTTTGGCAAGGCTTCCGGCTTCAACTAATTTGGTGGTTCGGTCGAGCTGAAGTTGAGTGATTTTTTTCAAATCTTCTGAAACTGTTAATAACTCATCTGCAAAAAGAATTTCGAGGTATGAAGCCGCTATATTTAGCATCATATCATCCTTTGCCTTTTGCATGTCTTGTAAACTGGCACGCAAATCCATATCGGCTACTTTAATTGCATTGGTCAGCGTAAATCCGTTCCAAATCGTAATGTTTGAATTCAGGTTCCCATAAGTCGAATTTGAATTCATATCCAGGTAAGTATTGTCAGGACCAAGTGATCTTCCAAAACTTGTACTATTCTGCATCCCCATATTCAGGTTTGGCAAACGGTTATACTTAGCCTGATTGAGCTGATTGTTGTAATAGTCAGCATTCAGGGATTGTTGCTTGATCTGAATGTTATTCTGAAGGGCATAATCTATGCATTTCTGTAACGACCATGTTTCCTGTGCCCTTGCGCTTGTAAAAACAACAAGCAGGATAGCTGCGGCAATTAAGCTGTACATTCGTTTCATTCGTATATTTTTAAAATTTATTTTACTGAAATAGTCTCAGGCATTCAGGCCAAAGATAACTCATATCTTATAACTCATAACTGAGTTATGCTTTCTTCGTTTCTTCTACTTTAGGTTTCTTCGGATCAATCTTTTCACCTTTTACCTTTTCGGTTTTCTTTAATCCTTCAGTAACTTCGATGTTGATCCCGTCAGAAATTCCGGTTTTCACCTTTCGTTTTTCAAACACTTGTGGTGTAGCAGTTTCAACCTCAACATACGAAGAGTCTTTTTCAAACTTCAGGTATCCTTCAGGAATAACCAAAACGCTGTCTTTCTTTTCGAGAACGATATTGGCGTTGGCGCTGTATCCTGCCCGTATAAACTGGTTGTCTTTCAATACCACATTGGCTTTAATCTCAAACTGAATGGCTCCATTCTCTTCCTTTCCTTTCGGAGCAATGTACTCGAGAATAGCACCAAATTTATCTTTTTCAATGGCACCGATTTCAAGTTCGATGTTCATTCCCTCTTTGATCTTGCCAACCTCAGTTTCGTCAACTTTGCCTTTGAAAATCATATCTTTCATGTCGGCCACAGTTGCAATGGTCGTTCCATTGTTAAACGTGTTCGACTGTATAACCGAGTTTCCTTCTTTGATGGGAACATCCAATACCATTCCGTTAACCGTTGAACGAACCAGAGTATTAGTAGCAGTTTGTGCCTTTTTTGTTACACCGTTTTTAATTAATTCCATATTATTTTCAGCAGCCGATAATTCTTCTTTCGAAGCATCGTAACTTACTTTGGCTCGTTTGTATTCTTCGTATGAAATAACTTTCTCATCAAACAACTTTTGCTGACGGTCAAAATCAATCTTGGCATCATCAAAACTCAATTTTGCCCTGTTCTGTCGGGTTTCAGCATTATTTAGATTCACCATATCCGGAATGATCTTGATTTTGGCAATCACCTGATCTTTTTTAACAAAATCACCGGCAACGATATACAATTCATCAATAATTCCTGAAACCTGTGGCACAATTTCAATTTCCTTGCGTGGCACAACCGATCCGGTAGCCACTGTTTTGCGGACCACGTTGGTTACAAACGGATTTTTTGTCTCAAATACTTCAGGTACAGTCTTTGATTTGGTATAGAGGAAGTAGATTGTTCCTCCGAAAATACCTACCAGGATTACAATTCCCAGGATTTTAAAAATTTTTCTCATGATTCGGGTTTTTTGTTTATTTCTGTTTTCTCTTTATATTTTTCAACTATAAATTCATTGCTTTTCAGGTTTCGTCCGAAGAAAGGAACTTCCTCATTTATCTTTTTCTCGCGGACGATTTTTCTTTTTTTTATACTCCACAGGGCGTTGCCCTGTGCTATTATATATCGCCCCTTCAGGGCTTGGGCTCAATTTGACAGAAGTCCAAAGCTTTCCCCCTTCGGGGGAATTAGATTGGAGCTTCTTTATACTTCATCCCTGATCGCATCAATTGGTTTGATACTGATTGCCCGTTGGGCAGGAATCAAACCTGCAACTATTCCGGCGAGAACCAGAACTGCCAGAGAGGAAAGTCCCATGGCGAGGCTCACATGCGGATTGCGGAAGAATAATTTGTCCCCTCCTGATTCCAGAACGCGGTTCAGGATTTCGAGTACACCAACTCCCAGCGACAAGCCAATATAACCAGCCATTACGGTAAGAAATACACTCTCGGCAACAATATGCTTGATGATTACTGCAGGTGTGGCACCAATGGCCCGCTGAATCCCTATTTCCTGAGTACGTTCCTTGATAATCACCAGCATGATATTGCTTACACCAATAACTCCTGCCAGCAAGGTTCCGATTCCGACAATCCAGGTCAAAGCCTGAATCCCTAAAAACAGGGAAGAGAATTTGACGAATTCCTTTTCGATGTTGAAAGAGCCAATGGCCTGAAGATCTTCCTGAGCAATTTTATGACGATCCTTCAGAATTCTTTTTAATTTATCTTCCAGGTCACTTACCTTGGTTCCTTTTTGCGAAGTGACCGAGAAAAAATGAACCACATTTCCATAGTTATACGCCCGCTGCATGGTCGAGAAAGGAATGATAATGGTTTCTTCCTTTTTCCCTCCGCCAATGTTGATTTGCGTTTCGGCATGAATCACACCGACCACCTGGAAATAAACACCACTGATTTTAAGATACTGACCTATCGGATTTTCATCTTTGGCAAACATCACTTCAACGACACGTTCACCGATGTTACAAACCTTTCGGTTCCCAAGGATATCAATTTCATTAATTAAACGGCCTTTAATCGGAGTCCAGCGGTCAATTTTAAAGTAATCGGGATAATCGCCATACATCTGGAATGATCCGGTTCGCTCACCACGGATAGTGTTATTTCCGCTCTGCTGCCAGCCAAAAAGTCGGGGAGAAAGGTATTCTACATCTTTTACATTTTCACGAATGTATTGAATATCGGTATTATCGTATTCCCAGCGACGTCCGCGTTGAAAACCCGCATGGGCAACGCTGGTCCGTTCAGTCCAGAAAAAGGCTGAGTTGGTTGCAAAAGCCCTGACTCCGTCAAGCACACCATTTTCAAGCGCTTTCCCTGCTCCCGACATGATGATCAGCATAAAGATTCCCCAGAAGACTCCGAAGGCTGTCATGAAGCTCCTCATCCGGTTTTTCTTCAGTGCGCTGATTATTTCTCTCCAAAGGTCGATATCAAACATGGTAGCCTCCCCAACCCCTCCGAAGGAATAGCCTCCCCCAACCCCTCTGAAGGAGGGGAGTAGAAGAATGATCGTTATTCATTAATTTTTTCATATCAGTTATTAGTTGTCAAATTTCTTAATCCGTGCGATTTTTAAGCCCTCCCCTGCGGGGAGGGTTTGGGCGGGGCTTCTCTATTCGTCTCTTAGTGCAGCAATCGGTCTAATACTTGCTGCCCGTTTGGCAGGAATATATCCGGCAATAGCACCTGCCACAATGAGAAGTAATGTTGAATAGATTGCAATAGTAATGTCGACTGTTGGATTCAGAAACATGGTATTATTTCCCCCCTGATCGCTGGCTACTGCTCCAGCTGCTGCAGCTGCAGCCGCCGACTGTACCATAAAATAGTTGATCAGCTCCATGAGCCCAGTTCCCAAAACCAAGCCGATGTATCCGGCAATGGTTGTAATCATGATTGATTCGAGCAAAATCAAACCAATTACAGATGACGGACTGGCACCTATTGCTTTCCGAATACCAATTTCCTTGGTCCGTTCTTTCACTACAATCAGCATGATGTTACTTACGCCAACAATTCCGGCAATCAAAGTTCCGATTCCGATGATCCAGATAAATATTTTTATAGCCTGAAATATTTTCATGGTCTGAATGTAGGCTTCCAGCTTATTAAACAAGCCCAATGCACCTTCATCCTTGGGATCAAATTTATGTTTCCTGGCGAGTACATTCCGAACCTGCTCCTCTATTGCCTTGCTTCCTTCAAGTGTAGTTGCATTGATGGTAACAGTAAGGTTATGCAAGCGGTTATTGCCGCCAAAGATCATTTGTGCGGTTGAAACCGGCATGTAGGCATTCCGGTTTCTGGTTGATCCTGGTTCCGCGGAAATCCCAACGACTTTAAAAGGAACTTTGTTGATATTTACATACTCGCCAATTGCCGTTGAGTCTTTGAAAAGGGCTGTTTTAATATCCGTACCGAGTACAATTACCTTCCGTTTTTCGACAATATCTATCTCATTAATAAACCGGCCTTCTTTCAGAATAATATTTTCAACCTGGATCAATTCCGGCTGACAGGTAATGGTGGTATATTCTCCGGATTCCTTACCATATGAATACCTGGTATTTCCCATAAAATAACGTCCTGAAGAAACTCCAATCCCGGCAACCTTTCGAACAAGGTCCTGATCCTCGTTATGAAACTGAATAGTTCGCCCGGATTTCATTCCCTGATAAGGTATTGTTGTTTCACCGGTCCATATCCACATGGCATTTACCGCATCGTTCATGAAATTTGAAGCCACGCCATTGCTCAACCCATTTCCTGAACCCAACAAAATCATCAGCATGAAAATCCCCCAGGCTACTGAGAACCCGGTAAGAAATGTCCGCATCTTATTTTTTTTGATGGTGGCAAGAATTTCCTGCCATTTGTCAATGTCAAACATAATTTAAGTTTTAAGCGGGTTCCAGTCCGTGGATGAATTCTTTTTGAAACTTTTTCAGTTCACCGTTACGGATAATTTCGTGAATCAGCCCGTCATTCAGGCGAATGATCTGGCTGGTCATGGCAGCAATATCATGTTCGTGAGTAACAATGATCACCGTTATTCCTTCTTCGTTAATCTCCTTAAGGATATTCATCACTTCATACGAGGTTGCTGAATCGAGTGCTCCGGTTGGTTCATCGGCCAGAATAATTTTTGGTTTCGAAATTAAAGCCCGTGCAATTGCTACCCGTTGCTTCTGTCCACCCGACATTTCGTTCGGCATGTGGCTGGCCCATTCCTTCAATCCTAATTTTTCGAGATATTCCATGGCAATCTGGTTCCGTTTTTTTCGCGGAACTCCCTTGTAATATAGAGGTAGTGCCACGTTTTCCATGGCATTTTTAAACGATATCAGATTAAACGACTGAAATACAAAACCAACCATTTCGTTCCGTAATTGAGCCGATTTTTTCTCACTCATGTTTGCAATCAGGTTGCCGGCTAAATGGTAAGTTCCATTATCATAGTTGTCGAGCATCCCCAGAATATTTAATAAAGTTGATTTTCCTGAACCGGAAGAACCCATGATGGAAACAAAGTCCCCCTGTTCGATATGAAGGTCAATGCCCTTCAGAACATGGAGACTGTTGTTTCCCATCTCATAGGATTTGTGAATGTTGCTTAATTTGATCATGGCTTTGTTTTCTGCTGTTTTCAATTCAAAATTCGTAAATAATGCAGGCTCATTTCTGCTTTTTTCGATGAATGGCTGTTTTTTTCCTGTAAAACGATTATAAATTCAGTTTTATTTCTTTAACCTGATTTATTAAACCCGCTGATAATCTGATCTGGTATTTCGTTACAACGGAATAGGACGATTAAAAAGGCGAATCGTTACAGCTATTAACATTCTTTAGCAAATAAAAGATCCAGAAATATGAATTTGCATCAAATAGAGACAGGTCAACACAAATAAACCATTACTACGATTTATTTTGATCGGAAATTTTCGTACACGAATTTGATGAATACGGAAAGAATTTTAAAAATATGTATCCTGAGGTAAAAATGATTTTTACAATTTGTTAATCAGCGAAGCCTGGCAAGCCGCACCAAAGCCATTGTCGATATTGACAACAGAGACGCCTGCAGCACAACTGTTCAGCATCGATAATAAAGCTGACAAACCCTGAAAGTTGGCGCCATAACCAATACTCGTCGGAACGCCAATTACAGGTTTATCGACTAAACCGCCTACAACGCTGGCCAGCGCGCCTTCCATTCCGGCAACAACAATAATGACCCTGGCATTCCGGATGAGTTCCCATTTGTTAAAAAGACGGTGAATTCCGGCAACTCCAACATCATAGATCGCTTCCACCTGGTTATTCAGAAACCGGGCGGTTTCAACAGCCTCTTCGGCCACCGGTAAATCGGATGTTCCGGCTGAAACTACGGCAATATATCCTTTTCCTGAAAGTTCCTCTTTATGCTTGAAAATTATTGTTTTAGCCAGTGAATTATAAACTGCTCCGGGAACAACACTTTTTACGGCCACAAACATTTCCTCGTTGGCACGGGTTGCCAGAATATCCATCCCTTTCAAGTACATTCGTTCTGCGATCAGCCTGACCTGTTCGGTTGTTTTACCTGACGAATAAATCATTTCAGGCAATCCGGTCCGGTGAAGGCGATCGGTATCCAGGTGGGCAAAACCCATATCTTCACCGCGATGCGACAAATGTGACAGCGCTTCCACCAACTCCATTTCACCCGCTTTATATTTTTCAAGGATTTTACTGATATCCATATCAACTGTTCTTAATAATAATTTTTTCTACTTCATTCAGGCTTATTCCATGCTGATTTGCCAGCCTTATGATTTCATCCGATTCAGGCTTGAACCGTATTTCCTGACACTGAAAATAACTGTATTTCACAGCCACCTTGCCCAATTCGGTTTCGATTTCACGTTCCTGTCGTTCCAAAACGGTTTTGGTAACTACATATTCCCGAACACCGATGGTAGTGCTATTCCTGAAAATAATGGCCTTGATTTCTGGTTTGATTTTGCCATTGCATAGTACCGACAGCTTATTCGCAGGTCTTGATTTTTTCATGATAATCGGAGTCAAAAACACATCGCTGGCTCCGGCCTCAAAGAGTTTCCGAAAGAGGTGATCGTACCATTCCGGATTCATGTCGTCTATATTACATTCCACCATCCAGGCTTCTTCCTGAGGGGTATTGTCCCCTGTTTTGTTGTCGTCCGACAGGTAAACCCGCAATACATTTGGGACTTCCGAAACATCGCGCTGCCCGATTCCATAGGCGGTTCGAGTGATCAGGAAATCAATCTGATCGGTAAATTCGTCAACCGTGGCAACTAAAATCGCCGCGCCTGTCGGTGTGGTCGCTTCGTGCTGTACCAATCCGGTTTTGACCGGCACGCTCTGGACAATTAAAGCAGTAGCCGGAGCAGGCACCGGCATGAGGCCATGAGCGCATTTCACCATTCCTCCACCCAACTGGATTGGAGAAGACATCACTTTATCCACTTTCAGATAGTCCAGACAAATAGCTGCACCAACAATGTCGGCAATGGAATCCAATGCTCCCACTTCATGAAAATGAACGGCTTGTTTACTAATGTTGTGAACCTTGGCTTCTGCTTCTGCAATAAGGTCGAATATTTTGAGTGATCTGGATTTTACCGCATCCGAAAGACTGCTCTGATTCACCAATTCTTCCACATGCCGCAAGTGACGGTGCTTTTCGTTCTCTGGATTTTCAATAACCACGGTGGCTTTTGTTCCTGAAATTCCTCTTCGGATATCAGGTTGAACTTCCAAATGAAATCCTTCAATGTTTAATTTCTGAAGTTCAGTTTTCAGATAGACCGGATCAACTCCAAGGTCAATCAAGGCGCCCAGATTCATATCTCCGCTGATCCCGGCAAAACAATCGTAATATAGAATTCGCATATTTTTTCTAATTTGAAGCCCCCTCCAAACCTCCCCCGAAGGGCGAGGCTTAAAAAAAGCGATGTCAACAATTTTGTTTTTATAATCATCCTTCTTCCGATAAATATTCACGACAAGTTATTTGTCAAAATTTCGTCATTGAAGTTTCATTTGTTATCAATTTTTTGGATTTCCAATTTCAAAACCCGGTTCATTTTTCCTGAAACCAATCCTTCTTCATCGATCTCGATCTGCTCAAACCCAAATTTCTTGATTTCACTAATCACCTTTTCCCGGATAGGTAAAAGCTTCTCCAAATCCTCTCTTTTAACTTCAATTTTACCGTAGGTTCCATAGTGCCGAAGCCTGACATCTTCAAACCCATAACTATTCAAAAGGTCTTCGGCTGCTTCAATCTGCCGGAGTTTTTCAAGTGTCACATCCTGATTATATGGAATTCGCGAACTCAGACATGGACTGGCAGGTTTGTTCCAGTTGGGTAGATTAAAATTCCTGGCAATCTCCCGAATCTCCTCTTTGGTCAGCCTGCAATCGACCAGCGGAGAAATAACCTGATTCTTCTGTGCTGCGTCAATACCTGGTCGATAGTCGCCCAAATCATCGTAATTGGTACCGCTCAGAATTTCAAATCCGGGATAGTCTTTTTTCAATTCCTGAAGGTCGTGAAACAAGTGATCCTTGCAAAAGAAACAGCGATTGATCGGATTCTCACTGTATCGCATATCGGCCAATTCATTGGTTTTTATTACGCGAAGCTGGATATCAAATTCTTCACAGAAAGACTGGGCCAGCTTAAAATCTTTATTTTTCAGGCTTTCCGAATTGGAAATGACACCAATCGCATTTTCCTTTCCCTGAAATTTACGCGCCAGGTAAAGAACTAAAGTGGAATCAATTCCTCCGGAAAAGGCAACTATGGAACCTTTCCGCTGCCCAAACCAATGTTCAAGGCTATTGAGTTTTTCTTTTAGTTCAGGATGAAGATTATTCATATATAAATTGGAACTTGTTACTTATATTCTATTTCGTGTTACCGAATGGGTAAAAAAATTATTCCGTTTTGCTCATGATCAGCTTGCCATGCTGAATACCTTTGATGCCTATTAGCTTATCCGACAGTTCGGTCAACCGGCGCGATGCACCTTTCACCGCGATAATCTCCATGCAGTTTTGTTCGCTCAGGTTAAATTGCTGAACACCAATCACCACATCACGGTACAAAAACTGAAGCTCGGCTGAGCGGGTGCGGATTTCAGGCTTCTGGCTGCTGTAAACCATCACCACTGCACCGGCCACCAGGTTGTCGCATTTCCATTTCTGCTCCACCAGGTTTTTCTCAATCAGGTAGCGAATAGCCTGCGACCGGTTCGAAAAATTATTTTCGGTCACGTACTGATCGAGCGCAGTCAACAACTCCTCTTCCAGCGAAACACCAAAACGGGAAACCGACATGTGTTACTTTTTTATAAATTCGTGTTATCAATGCGCGAAGATAAAGGAATGAAGTGATTATCCAAAAGAAAAGTGAAGTTTCGGGAATTAAACAATGGATGCTATCCAATGAATTGCAATATCCTTTCAGAAAACCAGCTTTGCCAAAAATTGGTCAACATCACCTTCGGCAGGTCGGATTCATGCTGAATAATACCTATTCTTTTGTTCAGTAATTGCGGGAGTTTATTTACCTTTCGAGTGAATAAAAACCAAGCCCGTGATAAACATCGCATTGTTCGGCCCTCCGGGAGCTGGAAAAGGAACTCAGTCTGCTTTTTTAATTGAAAAATACGACCTGTTTTATATTTCAACAGGAGATTTGCTGCGTAAAGAACTTTCCGAAGAAACCAAACTGGGATTGGAAGCCAAAAGCATTATTGCTGCCGGAAAACTTGTATCTGATGAGATAATCGTACAGATTCTCGAGAAAACAATCAAAGAGAATTCGCAGGCAGGTGGTTTTTTGTTCGATGGATTCCCCCGAACGTACATTCAAGCCTATATTCTGGAAGGATTAATGATTAAATTAAACACTTCGCTTAATTGTTTAATCAGTATTGAAGTGCCTGAAGACGAATCGGTTTCACGACTTTTAAACCGTGGATTAACTTCGGGCCGGTCGGATGATAATGAATTGGTGATACGGAACCGACTGAAAGAATACGAAGAAAAGACCTTGCCGGTACTTAATTTTTACAAGGAAAAAGGAAATTATATTGCCATTGACGGGCACAAACGAATAGAGGAAGTCACTACACAAATTGAAGAAATCATCAATAAAGAATTAAGTAAAAAGTTGATGAATGTAGTTATTTTTGGATATCCGGGATGCGGAAGAGGCTCCCAGGGAATGGAGCTTGCCAGGAAATACGGACTCGAATATATTTCAACCGGACGAATGCTGGAAGAAGAGATAGAAGCTGAAACCGAATTAGGAAAAAAAATTACTAAAATCTATGAGAACGGAGAGCTGGTTCCCGATGAAATCGTTGTCCCTTTGATTTTGCAGAAAATAAAGAATTCCAAAACAGTAAAAGGCTTTATTTTTAAAGGATTTCCAAGAACGCTGGTACAATCGTATATTTTAGATGGCATCCTGAAAAAGCACAACTCTACTATCAGTAAAATTATTGATATTCAGGTTGGTACACTCGAGTTGATTTCCAGACTCGATCAGCGCAGCAAGACCAATCATTGCAAACCATATGATACCAGCACCGAGAAAATTGTAAGGAGACTGAAGGAACATGAAGAGAAAACTATTCCGGTTCTCGACAAGTATAAGGAAATCCATGACGTGGCCATTGTAAACGGAGAAGCCCCGTTCGAGGTCGTTTTTGAAAGATTGGCCAATGAAATCGAAAAAGGCTTTAAAAATCTGAGATAAGAAGCCAGTCTAACGGTTAATAATTCCTGAAAATCTCAACAACTGCAGCATTGTATTTAAGCAGGCTTCCTGATTTTTTTATCAATTTCATTGTTTTATGCGGATTCTCAAACGATTCGCTGAAGTAAGACCAAAACTGATTCATTTTCATCAGGATATGGCCACTACCCTCCAATCTGACGGAATAGGCTTCCAACAGCTGATCATGAAATTCCTTCTTTTTCTTCCGGAGTTCTTTCGCTTCCGGGTTTTCGCCTTTTAGTTGAAGCGACAATGCCGGATTAAGCAGCAAACCACGCCCGATCATGAAACTATCTTGTTGAGGAACCTGCATTTTTACCGCCTGAAGGTCGGCTTCCGAAAACAAATCGCCATTATAAATCAAAGGATGTTTTACTAAAGAAAGCGCTTCGGCAAACAAAACCGGATTCGCTTTTCCGGAATACATCTGGCTGGCCGTTCTTGGATGAAAAATAACTTCTTCCAACGGAAACTGGTTTAAAATATTCAGAATTGCCTTGAAATCCTGATCATTGGTCATTCCAGCTCTCATTTTTACTGAAAATTTTACCGGAAATTTCTTCTCAAAAAGTTGCTGAAGGATTTCATTCAGTGCCACAGGTTTTTCGAGCCAGCCTGCTCCCCTGCCCTTGTTGGTTGCCATCGGATACGGACATCCCAAATTCAGATTAATCTCCTTATAATTTGATTCTACCAACAGTGAAACCAAATCAAAAAGCTCCTGTCGATCGGAAAAAAGTACCTGTGGAACAGAAGGCAAATCCGTATTGTTTTCAGGAAAAACTTCCCGTAATTGCGATTTCTTAATTTCTCTTCCTTTGCCATATGACAAATAAGGGATGAAATATTTATCGATTCCGCCAAACACCTCTGAAAGCACTTTCCGGAAGGTAAAATCGGTGAACCCCTGAAGCGGAGCCTGGTATATTTTCATAGCATTTGGAGTCATTGAAATATAAATTTATTGATTTAGCAACATGATGTGAACAAATAAAAGCGATAATTCACTACTTTTGCGGCCACAAACTTATACAATTGGCAGGCGGTATGCAATCGAATCAATTCAAATCAGACGCTGTAAAATCTAACCTGAATTTGAATCCGGTTTTTTTGGAAACAAAATCTCTGAAAACCAATCTTGAACAAAATTCGGTGAATCTGCTCGATTCAGCTGTACTTGACTCTTTAAACGCCAATTATATTGCACCCGACAGTTTGATAATCTTTGGTTATAAACAGGAATGGTCACAGTTCAAAACGGTATACATCAGTGATTTCGATTATCAGAAAGAATTGATTCAACCGCTTCCATACGATTCGCTTTACACAGTTCTGAAAAAAGTTGAAGTTGTATATCCCGGCAAAAAGGTTCTTCGGTCGAATCCCGACTGGCTGGTTGGCGTGTTGCTGATTTCATTTCTTTTGTTTGCATCGGTGAGGCTGATTTTCAATAAGTACCTGAGCCAGCTCATTCAATCAACCATCAATTATTCCACATTTACCCGCACATTCCGCGAGCGCTATTTCAACCTGTTCCATGCCTCATTCCGGCTTGACCTGGTTTTCAGCCTGATTCTGGCATTATTCGGCTATCAGTCGTTCAATATATTTAAGATCAGCCTTGGAGCAGCAAGAACCTATTATACCTACCTGATTTGTTTGGGAATTGTATTCGGCTATTTTCTGATAAAAAAAACCATCTATCATATTATTGGAATTCTTACAGAAAGCAAAACCGAAGTTCAGGAATATCTCTTCAGTATAACTGTTTATAATCGTGTTTTGGGATTATTTTTAATGCCCGTTACTGCTACCATAGCATTTATTCCTTTGGCAAATGCTGAACCAATGCTGTACGCAGGCCTTGCTGTTATTGCCATTTTCTATCTGATGTCGCTATTTAGAGGGGCCAAAATTTTCTTGAAAAAACATTTTTCAATTTCATATTTGATTTTATACCTTTGTACCCTTGAATTTTTACCATTAGTTTTAATCTATGTTCTATTGTTGATGTAGGCATTGAATAGACTTAAAAAAAATTTACCACCTTGAAGATCAAGAAAATATTAGTATCGCAACCAAAACCTGATACCGTCAAATCACCTTATTTCGATTTGGCCGAGAAAAACAACGTACAAGTTGATTTCCGTCCTTTCATTCAGGTTGAAAGTGTTTCTGCCAAAGAATTCAGGCAAACCAGAGTGCAAATACTTGATCATACAGCAGTTATTTTTACCAGCCGCACTGCCATCGATCATTTTTTCAGAATCTGCCCTGAGCTTCGTCTGGCTATTCCGGATTCAATGAAATACTTTTGCAATTCCGAAGCGACCGCATTTTATCTTCAGAAATACATCGTTTACCGCAAACGGAAAATTTTCTACGGTGCGGGTAAATTTGCCGATTTGATTGATGTGATGAAAAAGCATAAAGAGGAGAAATTCTTGCTGCCCTTGTCACAGGTAGGTCAGCCTGAAATTACTTCCTTGCTCGATAAAGCAGGTTATTTCTACACCAAGGCAATTATTTACAACACGGTTAGCAGCGATTTGTCTGACCTGAAAGATGTGAATTACGACATTCTCGTTTTCTTCAGTCCCTCCGGAATTCATTCATTGATTCAGAATTTTCCGACATTTACACAGGATGAAACTAAAATTGCCTGTTTCGGACCAGCTACAGCGAAAGCCGTGCATGAAGCCGGTTTACGGCTCGACATTGAAGCTCCAACGGCTGAAGCCCCATCGATGACCATGGCACTGGAACAATTCATCAAAAAACACAACAAAGGACAATAAACAGAATTTATAAGGAATAAGAAAAGGGGAAATACGGTTTCCCCTTTTTTGTTGTATTTTAGAACGATGGAAGGATTCACATTTCATAAGGAAGAAAGGCTTTGCAGCCAAAAAATCATCGGGGAATTATTTGCCTCCGGCGAATCATTTTTGGCCTATCCGCTCAAAGTTGTTTTCCTGAAAACTGAGACTTCGGAGTCCCATCCAGTTCAGGCTGCATTCACGGTTTCGAAGCGAAATTTTAAACGCGCCGTAAAACGGAATCTCCTGAAAAGACGCATGCGCGAAGCCTACAGGTTACATAAATCAGGTCTTTATGAAGAATTGGCCGCCAGAAATATTAAATTGGCGATGATGTTTGTCTATATTGGAAAGGACATTGTGGAATATACTGCCATCGAAAAAGGAATGCTTTCGGCATTTAAAAAATTACTGGTGAAATTACAGAGAATTTAAAAGTCCGCCTATTAGGAACAATTATTTCGCTCGTAAATTTCGAGTAGATACATCAGTTTCTCCAAATCCATTGCTTCCGGAGTGCCCTGAGCTGCATCGCAGATTTCCAAAAATCTTTTCAGCGCTATCCTGTAATCATCCTCTGTCGAAATAATATCTTTCATACGAGCATCATTATTCGTAATCAAACTGAACGATTAACAAACTTTTTAAATGGAAAAGAGTCAATAGTCATCAGAAAAAAAGCGAGGAAACAAGAAGCAGTCAACAGGTAATACGGAATTCAAATTGCAAATTTTTCCTCTTTCCTCTTTCCTTGGTTTTCGAATGACCAATTTCTTTTCCTGATGCTAATGCGCATCCAACCAGTTCACTCCGTTATTCATTTCAACGGTCAGCGGTACGCCAATGTTTACAGCATTTTCCATTTCTTGCTTGACAATGGCTTTCATCTGGTCCAGTTCGGTTTTCCATACATCAAAATTCAACTCATCGTGTACCTGCAGAATCATTTTGGATTTCAGATTCTGTTTGCTGATTTCCCTCCAAATGTTGATCATGGCTATTTTGATCACATCAGCTGCTGAACCCTGAATTGGCGCATTGATGGCATTTCGCTCAGCCATTCCACGAACAACCGCATTGGCCGAATTAATGTCAGCAAGGTAGCGCTTCCGGCCCATGATTGTTTCAACAAATCCCTTGTTGCGCGCATTCTCAATGCTCAAATCCATGTATTTTTTAATATCCGGGAAGTTCTCGAAATAGCCGTCGATCAGCTCTTTGGCTTCGGTCCTTGGAATGTTCAGTCGTGCGGATAAACCAAACGCCGAGATGCCGTAAATGATTCCGAAATTGGCAGTTTTGGCCTTCCGGCGCATATCCGAAGTGACTTCTTCCAGCGGAATTTTAAAGATTTTGGAAGCGGTGATGGAATGAATATCCTGATTATTGCGAAAAGCTTCCATCATCTGTTCATCCTTGCTCAGGGCAGCCATGATGCGCAATTCGATTTGCGAGTAGTCGGCAGAAAGGAAGGTATGCTGATCGTCGGATGGAATAAACGCTTTACGAAGTTCCCGCCCGTTTTCGTCGCGAATCGGAATGTTTTGAAGATTCGGATTAGTCGAGCTCAGCCTTCCGGTTGCTGCAATGGCCTGATTGTATGAAGTATGTAGTTTTTTTGTGTTCGGATTAATTAACAATGGCAACGCTTCAACATAGGTTGAAAGCAACTTTTTCAAACCTCTGAATTCGAGAATTTTGGCAATAATCGGGTGTTTATCTGATAGCTTTTCGAGCGTTTCTTCAGCGGTCGAATATTGCTTGGTCTTGGTCATTTTAGCATTCGGATCGATTTTCAGTTTCTCGAATAAAATAACTCCCAATTGTTTAGGCGACGAAACATTAAAATTCTCACCAGCCATCTGAATGATTTCACCTTCAACTTCGACAATTTGCTTTCTTAAAACTTCAGCATAGATTCTTAATTCGGAAGTATTTAAATTAACTCCGGCAAGTTCCATGTCGGCCAATACAGAAATCAGCGGCATTTCAATTTCATCAAAGAGTTTCCGGGTGTTGCTGGCGTTCAGTTCCTTTTCAAGAACAAATTTTAATTGCAAGGTAAAGTCGGCGTCTTCGCAGGCATAATCGCGTAACTGCTCCGGACTGGCATCGCGCATAGTCTTTTGGAACAAGCCTTTTCCGCCAATCAGGGTGTCCGTCGTAATCTTTTGGAAATTCAGGTATTGCTCACACAAATAGTCCAGGTTGTGACGCATGTCAGGCTGAATCAGGTAATGAGCAATCATGGTATCGAAAAGTGGTCCGCCAATTTCGAGCCCGTAATTTTTCAAAATGGAAAGATCGAATTTAATATTCTGTCCAATTTTCAGGATTTTATCGTCACCAAAAACCAGTTGAAATTCCTGAACGATTTCGGTTGCTTTCTGGCGGTTGGCAGGCAATGTGACGCAATAGGCTTCGTGACTTCGAAAGGCAAAAGATATACAGACCAATTCAGCAGTCAAAGTATCCAGTCCAGTGGTTTCAGTATCGAAGCAAAATTCCTTCTGTACCGAAAGTTCAGCGCGTAAACTGGCGCGTTGCTCAGCCGTTTCAATCAGGTAATATTGATGAGGAATGGTATGAATTGAATCCAGATTCGCTGACGCTGAAGGCATTACCTCCGGAACAGGATTTAACGATCCGAACAAAGATCCTTGTTCGAATTGGGCATCGGAAACTGGTTTCGGTTTTTCTACCTGTTTGCGAATCAGTTGCCTGAATTCCAGATCGGCAAACAGTTCATTTAATTTCTCAAAATCCGGATCTTCCATGATGAGTTTATCCTCGTCAAACTCAACCGGAACATCCAGAATTATCTCGGCAAGCTTTCGCGACATGCGTACCTGTTTTTCAAATTCGACCAGATTTTCCTTTAGTTTTCCTTTTTGCGAGTCGATGTTTTGGTAAAGACCGTCAACCGATTTAAATTCCGAAACCAGTTTCATGGCAGTTTTTGGACCGACACCCGGACAACCCGGAATATTGTCGGCAGCATCGCCCATCAGCCCAAGTACGTCAATTACCTGCCAGGGCTCATCGATCTGGAAATTTTCACAAACTTCAGGTATTCCCCAAATCTCAGGCTGTTCGCCGCCACGCGATGGTTTGTACATGAAGATATTTTTAGAAACCAGTTGCGCGTAGTCCTTGTCCGGAGTCATCATAAAGGTGGTGTAGCCCATTGTTTCGGCTTTTTTTGCCAAAGTCCCGATCACATCGTCGGCCTCAAAACCTGCTTTTTCGAGAATCGGAATATGATACGCTTCAATAATCTTCCGGATATATGGGATCGATTTCTGGAGATCTTCAGGCATTGCTTCGCGGTTGGCCTTGTAGGCTTCAAACATTTCGTGCCGGAATGTAGGTACATTCAAATCGAATACAACGGCAATGTGTGTCGGTTTCTGGTCATTGAGCAACTGTTCCAGTGTATTTACAAAACCAAGCATGGCCGAAGTATTCAATCCTTTGGAATTGTATCGCGGATTTTTAATAAAAGCGAAATACGACCGGTAGATCAATGCATAAGCGTCTAACAGAAAAAGTCGCTTGTCTGAATTATTGTGCTCGCTCATAGAATGTCCTCAAATAAAATAAGTTAACCAAAAAATTAAATTTCGTTTTTAACGGTAGTAAAATTAGAAAAGTTAGGCAGTTTCGCATCGGATAGCCAAAGAAAAAGCCAGAATTATCCTGAAGCGAAACAATTTGGGCAAGAATAATTCTTGAAAAGATACAAAATCAGCTGATGAGCGTACCAAAAACAAAAAACTATCGTTCTAAATAAAAATTTTAGAATGTATCAGTTTTTTTTCTAATTTTGATCTGATCTGTAAGGCGGAGAAATACAGAGTTTTTAGCTCGAAATCAATATTTAAAAATCCGAAAACGCAATTTGAATTTATATAAAATTACGCCATGCCAAATACCAAGAATCCTCTGATATTTGTTGTTGAAGACAACCAAATGTATAATAAGTTAGTCGTTAGCTACTTAAAGACTAATAAATTAACTAATGTTGAATCTTTCCTTACGGGTGAGGATGCATTAAACAATATGCATAAAAATCCGGATATCATTATTCAGGATTACCTGCTCGATGGTATGACAGGAATTGAAGTGTTGATCAAAGCAAAAAAAACAAATCCTGAAGTTGAATTTATTTTTCTATCAGGTCAGGATAGCATTGATATTGCCATTAACAGCATGAAATACGGTGCTTACGATTACATCGTAAAAGACCAGATGGCACTCCAGAAGATGGTTAATAAAATTCATAAAATTAACTCTGTCACTGAACTGGTAAAGACTAATAAACGTTACCAGGTTGGCGTTTTACTGTTCTTTTTCGGATTAGGCCTACTCGTTGTTGTGACTTTGACTCTCGCAATTTTGTATCCTCAGATATTTGGGTTCTAAAACCTGGAGCATAAAAAAACCGGTACAGTTTCCTGTACCGGTTTTTTTATGGCTTTTATTTTGGCTTTTCAGCTCAGTTGGCTTTAATCACTCTTCCTTTATCAAATATTGCTGCATAGCCATCTGGAGTATTGATAATTCCCAAAGCTTTCTTTATGTCCGAATCGTCGCGCAAAGCTGCTTTAATGGCGCCCTTTTGGTAATAGTATCTCGAAACGATTTCGTCGGCCAGCAATTCGGAGATTTCAGGTTTAAAATGTTCCAGATCCTGATCGAGATTGTGACCAAGTTTTACTTTTAGTGTTTCAAACTCGTCTTTCGAGATATCATAGTATTTTTCCTTTTTAGCTACAACAAGCAATTGATCAAGTTCCTCTTCCGTTTTCGATTCATATTTAAAATCCTGATTTTTAACAAACTGAATAAAGTCAGCATACACTTCCGGAGTAACAGTAAATTCTTCAGGAGAAGCTATTTTCTCCGTTTTGCTGTTGAAGTAGGTCGCAAAATCAAATATTTTCGACTGGGTTGCCAAATTCATAGCTAAATTGCTCAGCGATTCATCCGCAACAGATAAATCCGGGAAAACGCCGCCTCCGTCAAATACAATCCGGCCCTTTTTGGTAGCAAATTTCGAAATCAGTGAATCAGGAACGACTCCCACACTTCCATCCTCATTGCGGTGTGTATAATCGAGCGCCTGAATACAGCGTCCGCTTGGAATATAATATTTGGCTGTCGTGATTTTAAGTTTGGCATTGTAACTCAGGTCGCGGGTGGTTTGTACCAAACCCTTCCCAAAAGTTCGGGTTCCAATGATGATTCCGCGGTCGAGATCCTGAATGGCACCGGCAACGATTTCAGATGCTGAAGCCGATCCGCGGTTCACCAAAACTGCGATAGGCATCACTGTATCTATTGGATTTTCTGTTGCGGTATAAATTTTATCCCATTGTTTTACTTTTCCCCGGGTACTCACAATTTCCTGGCCTTTCGGAACGAAAAGATTGGCGAGTCTCACTGCTTCAATGAGCAATCCACCCGGATTTGAGCGCAAATCAAGGACAAGCGATTTTGCTCCTTGTTTCTCCTTCAGGTCAATCAATGCAATTTTTACACGCTCGGTGCAATCCACAGTGAAATTCGTCAGGCGAATATATCCGGTCTCCTTATTGAGCATTCCGTAATACGGTACCGGATCGATCTGGATTTTTTCGCGGATAATCTCAATATCCATCGGTTTTTTCTGTCCATACCGTTGAATTTTTACCAGAACAGGCTTGCTGGCAGGGCCTTTCAGCAATGCACTCACATCTTCGGTAGATAGTTTTTCTGTCGATTTTCCGGCAACTTCGAGCAATACATCACCTGCTTTTAATCCACTTTTCTGTGCCGGAAATCCTTCATAAGGTTCAGAAACCACAATCTTGCCATTCTGTTTGCTGATTAAAGCTCCAATTCCGGCATATTCACCGGTTGTCATAAACTTGAAATCCTCAATATCGTCTTCCGGAATGTAGTTGGTGTAAGGATCGAGTGATTCAAGCATCTTTTCGATACTGGTTTTGACCAGTTTATTCGGATCTACGTCATCCACGTAAAACAGGTTTAATTCCCTGAAAAGTGTGTAATAAACATCGAGGTTCTTGGCTATCTGAAAATTTTTGTCGTCTTGTTTAAAGCTGTAAAAGCCGATGGCAAAAACTAATATTCCTACAACAACTATCCCTGCTTTTTTTGCTTTTGAAAATTTCATCTATAAAGTGTTGTTAATTAATACTGTATAAAAGAAGTCTGAAAAAATAAAGTAAATAACGGATATAAAAGACCGGCTTTATTCACTGAAAATCCCACAACTTCTGATTTGAATAGGAAGAACAAAAATAGTAAAAGCTTTGTTTTTATTGACTTGCATTATTCGTCGATTTCGTTAATTATTCTTAAAGTGATCATTTAGCGAAAGTAGCGCAAGTGAAGCTTTTGAAAGGGCGCTTTCCCAAACAACCAATTTCAAATCATTGTACATTCACGCTGTGGCTTTTTTTACTACTTTTCACCCCTTTATTTTTAAGCAAAACTACATGTCTAAACTTCAGGTTTTCAAGAAATATCCCCGCATATTCTGGATTTCAAATTTGATAGAACTCTTTGAACGATATGCCTGGTATGGCTTTTATATGGGATTCGGCCTTTTCCTGGTAGGTTCGAAAGAAACCGGCGCCATGGGTTTTACTCCGGAACAAAAAGGAATTATCATGGGAACCGGCTCCATGCTGCTCTACTTTTTGCCCATTATTACCGGTGCGATTGCCGACCGGGTCGGATACAAAAAGATATTGTTCCTCGCATTCCTGATCTACATTTCCGGGTTTTTTATGATTCAGAATTTTGAGAGTTTCGGAATGGTCTTCCTTTCATTTATCTGGATTTGCGTGGGCGGAGCATTTTTTAAACCCATCATTTCGGCCATGATTTCCAAAACTACCACTCCGGAAACTTCGTCGATCGGGTTTGGTATTTTCTACATGATGGTAAATATCGGAGGCTGGATCGGACCATTCGTGGCCGGAATTGTTTTGGGAAAAGGCTGGAACTTCGTTTTTCTGCTGTCGATCGCCTCGATCATGATTAACCTGCTGGTCACATTTTTGTTTTTTAAAGATCCACCCCGCGATGAGCGCGCATCCGGAGTTTTAAAAACGATAAAGCAAGCTCTGCTGAATATCTATGTTACTGTTACCAACTGGCGCTATGCCATGTTTTTGCTGATCATGTCGGTGTTTTGGGCAGCCTTTAATCAGTTGTATTATTCCTTTCCCAATTTTGTGGTCGACTGGGTAAACACAGCAAATTTATATCACTCAATTCATTCCTTTTCACCTTGGTTAGCCGAGCTGATTGGTTCCGAACCTGGAACGGTTGCCTTAACTTTGGGCAGCATGGATGCTTTTTTTATCATCGTTTTCCAGATTGCAGTTTCAACATTTGTGATGCGGTTTCGTCCGTTGAATGCCATGATGGGCGGTATTTTCGTGCTGGCTGGCGGACTTGGAATGATGTTCGCATTTCAGAATGGATGGATGATTCTGTTGGGATTGCTGATCTTTGGATTGGGCGAAATGGGAAGCTCTCCAAAATACACCGAATATGTTGGCAGCATTGCTCCATCGGATAAAAAAGCACTTTACATGGGATCATCTTTTCTGCCTATCGCCCTGGGTCATCAGATTGCCGGATTTTTGTCGGGAGCGCCTTACGAAAAAATAGCCGACAAACTTTTTCTCCTGAAAGCCGAAGTGCTGAAACGCGGATTGTCTATTCCTGAAGTTGGAGCATCATTTACCAAAACGGATTATTTCAAGGAAGCTGCGCGGCAGATGAACTTCAGCCAGCAGCAATTAACCGATTTTCTCTGGAACAGCTATCATCCGCAATCGATCTGGATTATTTTCAGTTCACTGGCATTAAGTGCGGTAGTTCTGTTATTTTTGTACGACCGGGTTATACTGAAGAAATAAAAGCCCCCTTCTAATTCCCCCGCAGGGGGAAATCTGGGATGGAAGAATCCATCAGCTCCAGAGGAGCTAAATATTTGTAGATCGCATCATTAATGCTTTTAACCGTCCGCGATAGTTCGTTAATTAATGGAAATATTTGTCTTCGGACGGAATTGGAAAGATCAAATTCAGAAACGAAACTGAAACATGAGAAAATTTCTCTACATATTTTGCCTGACTTTTGTTGCGTTTCAACTAAACGGCCAAACACTTACGGCTCTGAATTTTCAGAATTTTTCTTCGTCGTACAAGGATGCAGCAGATGTAAAAGCAGGCGAGCTTAATTTCAGGTTCGAAAGTCTCGGGTTCTTCTGGAACAACGAATTTCAGGGCGGTCTGGTAAAAGGCTACACGCTGCCGGGAGCTTATTTCAGGCCCAAACTGAGCTATTCTCCGGTTGACGACCTTTATCTTGAAGTTGGTGCCCACATGCTTTATTACAGCGGGAGGGATCAAATGACCACCGCAATTCCCTGGTTCTCGGCCCGGTATCGTTTCACTGAACATTTTTCGGTGATTACCGGAAACCTGGACCAAACCAATCAACATGAATTGATGGAACAACTCTGGGAACCCGAACGGATTTATACCGACAAACCCGAATCCGGACTGCAGTTTCTTTATTCAGGCCAAAAGCTCCATGCACAAACATGGATTAACTGGGAGCAGTTTATCATGCAAAACGACCCTTTTCAGGAACGTTTTACCTACGGATTAACAGCCAATTACCAGGCATTCCAAAATTCTGAGCTGACAGTCAGACTGCCACTTCAGGTTTTGATGTATCATCAGGGCGGTGAGATTAACACGAACCCGGATGGACCCAGACCTTCGGTGCAAACTCATGCCAATTTTTCTTTAGGTTGGGAAATGGCGATGAATATGGGCGAGAAGGTCAAAACGATAAATCTGAACGGTTATTGGCTGGGTTATGATGCCCTAACCAAGGATTCCAATACTTTCCCATTCAGCCAGGGACATGCTTTCCTGATTGAAACAAGTGCGCAAACGAAAAATTCACGGATTTCTATGAGTTACTGGAATGCCTATCAGTTTCTGGCTCCCAAAGGTCGATATCTTTACCAGTCAGCTTCCTGGGATGATCCAACCGTCACTCAGCCCGACCGCTCGATGCTCACCGCTAAATATTTCTTGCAGAAGAATATCACCAAAGGAGCTCGTGTCGCTTTTCAGGTCGATTCCAACTTCGATTTAAAAACATCGGACTTATCATACAGCTA
>JBAWZG010000011.1:0-36343 GCA_037143155.1 Bacteroidia bacterium | reverse complement strand
AAAATGTTTGTCATTCTTCTGGATAATAAGCGATCGGAGCTTTATGCGAACGACGAACAATACCCGGTTTTGAAATGTATCCGGTGCGGAGCCTGTCTGAATGCCTGTCCGGTTTACCGGAATATTGGTGGTTACACCTATGATGCCACTTACAGCGGACCAATCGGCTCGGTCATCACGCCTTTTTTCAAGGGGCTGAAAGAATACAATCACCTGAGTTCGGCGTGTTCGGTATGCGGAAAATGTACCGAAGTTTGTCCGGTTAAAATTCCGCTTCATCACATGCTTCTCATTAACCGGCGCGATGCAGTCAGGGCAGGGGCTGGCGGTTTTCTTTGGAATCAGGGTATGAAAGGATTTGAATTTGCATTTTCGAAACGCAAGCGCCTTGATTTACTTGGCGGAAAAACAAAAAATACCTTTGCTTTGTTAAGTGCCAATGCCTTGGGAGAAAAAAAACAAATCCCAAAATTGGCTGATCAATCCTTTAGTAACCAATGGACTAATAAAAAATAAAACCTATGCTATCGAACACGTGTAAATATGCCATCCGGGCGCTCATTTATCTTGGAAAACATTCTGAAGACGGCACCAGAATCGGTATTAAAAAAATCTCTGCTGATTTAATGATTCCTACCCCATTCCTTGGGAAAATACTTCAGAACCTGGTGAAGCAAAAGATATTAGTTTCAACAAAAGGACCAAATGGCGGTTTTGGACTTGGGAAAAAGACGGAAGAAATCTCGCTCTACGACATTGTAAAAATTGTGGATGGCGAAGATTTTTTCAAAAATTGCCTGATAGGTTTAAATCCTTGTGCAACTCATGCAATTGACAACAAACCTTGCCCGGTTCATAAGCGGTTCGGTTCGATTCGTCAGGAATTGTGTAAATTTTATCAGGAAACTTCTGTTGCCGCAATTATTGCAGATATGTCGGGTATCGAAGATCTGATAGCGCTATAGATCAACGATTTAAAATTCAACGATTTCAGATTTGGTTTTCATTTCGCTAATCGTTAATCGTTCATCATTTATTTTATGGCCGGAATTTACATTCACATCCCATTTTGCCGAAAACGTTGCCATTACTGCGACTTCTTCAAATCAACCGATTTTAGTTTTAAGTCCGGAATATTGGCCGGATTGAGGAAAGAATTGGAAAGCCGTGCTGCAGAATTGGCTTCAGACGAAATTAACACCATTTACCTTGGCGGCGGAACTCCTTCCGCTTTGCTGCTCGATGAACTGAAAGATATTCTGGACACCATCCGGAAAAACTATCTCGTATCTCCGGAAGCCGAAATAACGATGGAGGCAAACCCCGATGATTTAAATCAGGCCAATTTGACTGCTTTGAGGCAAATGGGTTACAACCGGCTGAGTATGGGAATACAGTCGTTTGCCGAATCGGATCTGAAGCTGATGAACCGCCGACATGGAGTCATGCAGGCCGTTCAATCGGTAAAATGGGCCAAAAAGGCTGGCTTTTCAAACCTCAGTATCGACCTGATTTATGGTTTGCCCAATCAAACTCTGGAAGATTGGGAACGCAATGTCCGCATCGCAGTTGAACTGGATGTTCAGCATATTTCAGCCTATAATCTGACTTACCACGAGGGCACGGTTTTTTACGATCAGCTCAAAAGCGGAATCCTGAAAGAATTGACCGATGAATTGAGCGTTCAGCAATTTGAACTATTAATCCGCATTCTGAAAGAAGCCGGATTTGAACACTACGAAATTTCAAATTTCTGTAAATCTGGCTTTTATTCGCAGCACAATTCCTCGTATTGGAAAAACAAGAAATACCTCGGTATTGGTCCTTCGGCGCATTCGTTCGATCTGGAGAGCCGGCGCTGGAATGTATCTTCCATCGCAAAATATTTGCACGGCCTCGAAAACAATGAATCCTACAGTGAATCCGAAATTCTGACGGAACAGGATCGGTATAACGATTACATCATTACCGGTTTGCGCACGATTTGGGGAATATCCGAAGATTACATCCAAAGAGAATATTCCGAAAAGTATTTCGTTCATTATCAGAAAATCCGGGAGAAATATCTGCAGTCGGGCCAAGTGGCCATTTCTTCCGGAACAGTGACTATCCATTCAAACGGATTGTTCATTTCGGATAAAATTATGGCTGATTTTATGCTTGTTGAAGCTGCTAAATAATGTTAACTCGACTTGGAATGGTGTTTCATTCCTACTATAAATCCATATCTTAGCGGCTTGAAATTTTTTTGATATTAAGAACCTGAAAACAAGTAGAATGATCGTTAAAATTGTCAATCAATCCAATAATCCGCTTCCGGAGTACAGTACAATTCACTCAGCCGGAATGGATTTGCGGGCCAATATCAGTGAACCAATCACGTTAAAATCGCTCGAAAGGGTTTTGGTTCCTACCGGATTATTCATCGAATTGCCGGTTGGTTACGAAGCTCAGATTCGGCCACGAAGTGGATTGGCATTGAAAAAAGGAATTACAGTACTGAATACTCCCGGAACCATTGATGCCGATTACCGGGGCGAAATAGGTATTATCCTGATTAACCTTTCGGGCGAGGAGTTTGTTATTCAGCATGGCGAACGCATTTGCCAGATGGTTATTGCCAGTCACGAACACATTGCATGGAACTCGGTTGAAGTATTGGAAGAAACAGAACGTGGAGCAGGAGGCTTTGGCCATACCGGAAAAAAGTAAAATAAATGATGAAGAAATTTATAGGATACATTGCAGTTGTTTCAATCATGGCTACTTCATGCGGAGTGGCTAAAAAACAAGTCAAAAGTGCTGAACAGGCAAAGCCTGACATGAAAGAAGCCAGCATTACAGACGATGATAAAAATGAATTTGAGTACACTTTTATCGAAGGTCTGAAGCAAAAAATGATCGGAAACCAGCAGGCTGCGGTGACGCTGTTTTCGAAGTGCCTCGAAATCAATCCGAACTCGTCTTCGGCTATGTTCGAATTGGCCAAGATTCACAGCAGTAGCGGCGACCAGACCAGTTCGTCGCTTTTACTCGAAAAAGCCATTGTTCTGAATCCTGAAAACAAGTGGTACCGGTTATTACTGGCTCAGATTTATCAGCAGGGCAAGCAGTATAAAAAAGCGGCAGACCTTTATCAGGAGCTTTATAAGACAGATCCTGATAACATGGAATATCTGTATTTAAATGCTTCTTTGCTTTCATCAGCCGGAAACTTTGACCTTGCTATTGAAGCTTATGATCGGCTCGAAAAGAAAATGGGAATTAGCGATCAGATTTCGGTAGAGAAACAACAGATCTATCAGTCCCAGGGAAAGAAGAAAGAAGCAATGGCTGAACTGCAGAAACTTATTGATTCGAATCCCAAAGAACCCCGTTATTACGGATTAATGGCCGATTACTACCTGGCGGAAAAGGATGAGGTGAATGCCCTGAAATATTACAATAAAATTCTTGAAATTGATCCGGATAACGGTTTTGTGCTTTTTTCGCTGACTTCGTATTACCGTCAGAAAGAAGACAAAGTAAAGGCCTGGGAATATATCCGGAAGGGATTTCTGAATAAGACGGTTGAAGTGGAAACCAAAATTCAGTATTACCTGATGATTAACGCCGAACCCGATAAACCATTCTTTTCCGATGATCAGGTGAATGAATTGGTCAATATCCTGGTTCAGACCAATTCGGATGACTACCGTGTTTTTACGGTTTATGCCGAATACCTGATCGGCAAGGGTAAGATGGCCGAAGCCCGTGAACAACTTCGTAAAGTGCTCGCCACCAACAAAGATAATTATGCGATCTGGGAACGAATGCTCATGGTTAGCAACGATTTGCTCGATTTCAAAGGCATTTATGCCGATTCAGAAAAAGCGATCGATTTATTTCCGAATCAGCCGGTTTTGTATGCTATGAGGGCGGTCGCCTGCCTACAGCTCGAAAAATATACCGAAGCCATTGATGTATTGAAGGAAGGCGAACCTTATTTGCTCGATAACAAACCGTTGAAAATTCAGTTCGAGCTTTACCGCGCAGAAGCCAACTACAAGTTGGATAGGGTAGAGGAAGCTTTCAAAGCGTTTGATGAGGTAATCACTCTTGATCCTGAAAACTGGCTGGCAATGAATAACTATGCCTATTATCTTTCCTTACGGAACGAAAACCTGCAGAAGGCCGAGGAGTTAGGCAGTAAAGCTGTTCGGGCAAATCCGGAAAATTCAACTTATCTGGATACTTATGCATGGGTTTTATTCATGCGGAAGGATTATAGTCTGGCCAAATTCTATATGGAAACGGCGATTAAGAATGGCGGAGATAAAAATGGCGTAATTGTGGAGCATTACGGCGATATTTTATTCATGTCAGGAGATAAGGATTCGGCCGTTGAGCAATGGAAAAAAGCGGAAAAAATTGGTGACGCAACCAAATTGATCGGTGAAAAAATTAAGCAACAACGATACCTCGATAAATAACAAATAGCGGTAAGAATGACGGGAATAAAAAAATCAGTTTTTGGTATTGTTTGTCTTGTTTTGCTGGGTTTGTCCTCGTGTCGGACGGCTCGTGTTGTTACCACTTCCGCGGTGGCCAAGCCAATCAGCACAAATAAATTAATCCGGAACATCGAAAGCAATGCGTTTGAGTACAAGCATTTAGCAATCAAAAAAATAAGTTGTCAATTCGATAACGGGAAATCCAAAACTTCGTTCAAGGCCAGTATTTTAGCCGAAAAAAACAAGCGGATAACCATCATGCTCACCAAATTGAATATTCCTGTTGGCCGGCTCTGGTTAACTCCCGACAGCGTAAAATTTATCAACTACCTCGAAAAAACATACGTAATTGACGACTACAGTTACCTGAGTTCGGAACTTGGGATGGATGTTAATTTCAAAACCATTGATGCCATCATTTCGAACAATGCATTTCTGCTTCCGGATGAAACAAACGACAAGGAGACCAAGGGCTACGAAACCCGCATTGATAGTGGTTTGTATGTTCTGGAGACAGTAAAAAAGCTTAGTTCTAATAAATCGGATCGAAAACAGACCACAAGAAAAGCGAAGCGGAAATCTAAAAAGATTCTGGCTGATGCTCCTGTTCGCCAGGCGCTTTTCGTTGATCCGGAAACCTTTAAACTCAGGAAAATCCTGGTGGATGATTCTGTCAATTCGAGAAGTATGAAAATAGAATTCAGTGAATATACTCCGGTTGCGAAACAAACTTATCCGGGAGATATTTTTGTTCATTTCCTGAGTACTGAAAATAATCTGCAAATGAGAATTAAGCTGGCTGGTTTCTCGTTGGAAGATGAAACTGAAATTCGGTTTAAAGTACCCGAGAAATACACCCGGATAAATTTTTAGCATGAAGGTATTTTTACTTCTATCGGTTTTCATGATGCTGACAGCTCTTGCACAAGGCCAGTCGCTGGAGGAATTGCGCAAAAAAAAGGAAAAAACCAAGGAGCAGATCAAATACACTACCAAATTGCTGGAAGAGGCCAAAAAGAGCGAAAAACAAACCCTGAACAAATACAAAATCCTGAATAAACAAATTGAACTTCGGACCACTCTGATCACCGGAATTAATTCTGAAGTTGGTGTTCTCGCTGATTTTATCGACCAGAATGCCTGGTTGGTTAGTTCGTTGAATTCAGATTTGGATGGACTGAAGAAAGAATATGCAAATATGATTGTCTTTGCTCAAAGGAACCAAACAAACTACAGTAAATTGCTTTTTGTACTTTCTTCCAATAGTTTCAATCAGGCCTACAAACGGATTATGTATTTGCGGCAATACACCGAGTACCGGAAGCGCCAGGCCGAACTTATTCAATGGATCCGCGATCTGATTCAGTTGAAAGTTGGCCGTTTGCAGCAACAGCGAACTGAAAAGGAAACCCTGCTTCAATCTAAAAAGAGGGAAGCGAACCAGTTAAACAATGAGAAGAAACAGCAGGGACAGTTCCTGACTACTCTGCAACAGAAGCAAAAGGAATTTGAAAAGAAACTACACGAACAACAAAGGATTGAATCACAGTTGAGCAATGAAATTCAGAAGATCATCGAGGAAGAAGTACAAAAAGCCAAAGAAAGATCCAGAGAGAAGGAAAAGCAAACCGGTAAGCGCAGCACTTCAACTGTTTATGAGATGACACCTGAAGAAAAATTGGCTTCAGGACTTTTTGAGCAGAACAAACACCGACTTCCATGGCCAGTCGAACGGGGGGTGATTACCGATCATTTTGGAATTCATGAGCATCCGGTGCTGAAAAATATTCAGGTTAAAAACAATGGTGTTGATATTTCAACAGCCCAGGGAACACTGGTCCGCTCTGTTTTTGCCGGTGAAGTAAGTAAAGTTTTTATGGTTTCAGGAGGGAACTATGCGGTGATCATCCGCCACGGAAAATACCTGACCGTTTATTCCAATTTGGTTAAAGTACAGGTAAAATCGGGCGACAAGGTGTCCTTAAAGCAAAGTATTGGCACCATCAGTACCGATATGGAGGATGATAATAAAACTGTCCTAAAATTCCAGATTTGGAAGGAAAATGTCAAGCAGGATCCTGAAGATTGGATCACGAAATAATTTGTGAAACAGAAAAAACCAGCTATTCTGGATTTGGGTAAAAGCTGGCTGTCGCTGGTGCCATTTTGTAATTGGCACTCTTTAGCATGGGATTTGTTTTCTAAAATTGACAGCAGTTTTGAATATATTGGTGTCATTCGGAAGAGAACCATCTACTCTGAAGCTCTCAGAAAAAATCGCTTAATTTAAGTAACTTTGTATAAATTGAAACCAGAATGAAAACACATCATAAAATAGTAAACGGAGACAGTAGGCAAATGACTGAATTGCCCGATAGTTCGGTGCATTTAGCAATAACTTCACCTCCATATTGGCAACTCAAGGATTACGGAACTGACAATCAAATTGGTTTCCACGACAGCTATGAAAATTACATCAACAACCTGAATTTAGTTTGGAAAGAGTGCTACCGCACGCTTCATAATGGGTGCCGGTTGTGTGTCAATATTGGCGACCAATTCGCCAGAGCAGTTTATTACGGCCGTTATAAAGTCATTCCGATTCGTGAAGAAATCATAAAGTTTTGCGAAAATGTTGGGTTTGATTATATGGGTGCAATCATTTGGCAAAAAGTAACGACATCGAATACTACTGGAGGAGGTATTCAAATGGGTTCATATCCATACCCAAGAAATGGTATTTTGAAACTTGACTATGAATTTATTCTTGTTTTCAAAAAACTTGGTGACGCACCGAAGCCGACAAAGGACCAGAAAGAACTTTCTAAAATGACTGCCGAAGAATGGAACACTAACTTTGCCGGTCATTGGAATTTTGCAGGGGCGAGGCAGAATGGGCATATTGCTATGTTTCCAGAAGAATTACCCAGACGGCTTATAAAAATGTTTTCTTTCGTAGGTGAAACTGTCCTTGACCCATTTGTCGGAAGCGGAACAACTTTGCTTGCCGCGAAAAACCTTGACCGTAATTCAATCGGTATTGAAATTAACCCTGAAATTATCCCAGTTATTAATGAAAAATTAGATATTTATCAAAAAGATATTAATGGAACGACTTACGAATTTAAAAAAACTGAATCCAATTTAAATTTTGAAAGTGAAATAAAACTGCTTCCCTATATATTTAATGATCCACACACATTTGATAAAAAAATTGACATAAAGAAATTGCAGTTCGGTTCTAAAATTGATAAATATAGTTCAACAACTAGGCAAGAATTATTTAGAGTTGATCAAATAATTACGTTGGATAAACTTTTAATCAATGGAATTATAACTAAACTTATTGGGATTGAACCTTATCCGAACGGATGGAAATTTTTTGGTGAAGATGTAAATATTGAGGGAATTAAATTTTTAGAAAAGAAATTTAAGAATAATAAAGTTTTTATGCGATTTGATGAACCTAAGTATGATGAAGAAGGCAACTTGCTATGTTATTTGTATTTAGAAAATAAGACGTTTATAAATATGCATTTATTAAAAAATGGTTTTTCAAAAGTCGATGGAAATCTAAATTATAAATTAAAATCTAAATTTTTGAAGTTATTTGTAGCTAGAGAAATTGTAATTAATGAAGAAATGAAGAATTTTAGACAGGTATTCTAAAAATTTTTTAAACGAAGATTTTGGAATTACAAACCATTTTAAAAAATACCAATGGAAAAAGAATGGATAACAGGCTCGGACGGTGAAAACTTAAAATTTAAAAGAGAAACACTTTTGAATTATGGAATGAATCGGTGGGGATTGAATAAAGCTCATAGCGTTGGTTCAACATCTGAACTTATAAGAACTTGCGCCCCGACAAAATATGACGAATGGGAAGAATTCTATTTTACAAAAGCCACACAAAAGAAAAAGCATGGCTTGAAAATTACCAGAGAATACATAGCTGGGCTTGGACAAACCCTATTTGTCAAGTTGTCTGAAGTAGTTCAAAATGAATTATTATCCATTTCAGAAGATGAATGCATTGATTATGCTTATAATCTTGTTTTAAACAGAACTTATGAAGGGTATAAAACAGAAATAGAGACTATTTACGGACAGTTGGAAGGAGCAGTAGAAAGAAAAATAGAACCTGCACCAGATAATTGGGATAGAGCTTATTGTGTTGATTTTTTTATTAAAATTAATGACAAATTCATAGGAATCCAAATAAAGCCGATTGCTTCTGGTCAAGCATTAAACCAATATCAATGGATAGAAATGCACAAAGTTAATCATGCAAAGTTTGAAAAGGAATTCGGAGGAAAAGTATTCTTCATTTATTCTACTAAAAGTTCAGCAGGTAAAAAGACTATTTATAATGTGGAAGTAATAGAGCAAATTAGGAAAGAAATTAACCGATTAAAAGCTTGATATAATGTCATATACCGCTATTAAGGAATTCAGGTTAAAAACAATGGTGTTGATATTTCAACAGCCCAGGGAACACTGGTCCGCTCTGTTTTTGCCGGTGAAGTAAGTAAAGTTTTTATGGTTTCAGGAGGGAACTATGCGGTGATCATCCGCCACGGAAAATACCTGACCGTTTATTCCAATTTGGTTAAAGTACAGGTAAAATCGGGCGACAAGGTGTCCTTAAAGCAAAGTATTGGCACCATCAGTACCGATATGGAGGATGATAATAAAACTGTCCTAAAATTCCAGATTTGGAAGGAAAATGTCAAGCAGGATCCTGAAGATTGGATTACCAGATAGTTCGGAAAATTGCCAAACCAAAAGAGGTCGCTTCATTAACTGAAACGACCTCTTTTTCTTTTATCTTATTTCTGCTTACAATAGGTTGGCAACTTTAGTCAATCCGGGAACATTGATAAATTTAATTTTTCTTCCCTGCAAATCAATCAGTTGATCTTGTTTGAATTCGGAAAGCAGCCGGATTACACTTTCGGTGGCGGTACCAACCATGTTGGCCAGCTCTTCTCGTGTGAGCGAAATCTGCAGAGTATTCGCATTGTCAAGCTCAAAGTTTTCTTTCAGGAGCAACAATACTTCAGCAAGTCGTTCCCGAACGGTTTTCTGGGCGATGTCGGTAATGTAATCGTTGGCCTCGCGCAGTTCCTTGCATACAATTTGCAACATGTGATGCGAAAACTGCCAGTTGTTTTGAATCAGGTACAACAGGGTTTGATAAGGGATGTGACACAGAACGGCTTCTTCAATCACCTTGGCAGTTGTACAGGCTAATTCCTGACTTAAAAGTGAACGGTAAGCGATAATGTCACCTTTTTTTGCAAAACGGATAATCTGCTCCTTACCATCGATACCTGTTTTGAATATTTTTAATATGCCGCGAGTAACACAGTAAAAACCGGTAAGCCGACTACCTTCCCTGTAAATAATACTACCTTTGATATACAAGGAACAGGTTTTGTCGTAATTGAGCTGGGCTATCTCATGTTCACTCAATTTCTTAAATAAATGAAATCCGCTAAGATCGCATTCGTCATCGGTCGGTCTTTTGATTGAACTTCTCATCGAGTTGTTTTGTTTGGTTATTAGTTTTTACAACAATCAGAACGTTATCGGCATCGAAAAACAGGGACGTAACATTTTGTTGTAGCAATTAAAACGTAAAAATAGAACTATTATTCGATTTGCAATATTATAAATCATTGATATGAAACATGTAATTGACCTGGCCTGGAAACAAAATTTAGCTTTTGAATGTGATATGGACGGCCATCATTTGGTTGTTGATGCATCGAAAGAGGGTGGGGGAGACGACCTTGGTGTGCGACCCAAAAAACTGATGCTTACAGCATTGGCCGGATGTACTGGTATTGATGTGATTATGATGCTGAAAAAGATGAAAGTTGAGCCGGAAGGCTTTAATGTGATTGTTGAAGGCGATTTGACCGAAGAACATCCGATGAGGTACCATAAGATGAAGGTCATATATCAGTTTAAAGGAAAGGAGTTGCCCATGGATAAGCTTGAAAAAGCCGTAAAACTTTCAGAAGAAAAGTACTGCGGAGTTTCGGCAGCATACCGTCTGGCGATGGATCTTTCAATTGAAATTCGTGTGATTGAATAATTTGACCTTGAAAAATCAGAAGCAAACCAATGATGTCAGTGAGAAGATCTTTACCATCCGGAAGATCTCCGATTTTAATGAAGAGGAAATTGAGCACAATCTCATGCCTCATCTTCATGATTTTTATTCCATTTTCTGGATCGATTCCGGTGAAGCTATTCATGCTACCGAATATGTCGAATATAGTCTGAAGGCCGATACAATTCTGTTTGTTCCGCCAGGCCTGAAACACCGGATGTACATCGATCAGTCGGTAAGTGGCACTTATCTGCTTTTTAACGAGGATTTCATCAGGTATAACCGAGCAAACCATGTTCCATTAAAGGAATACCGGCTTTTCAACAATGCTGACTTTAAAAGCCTGATAACCGTTGTCCCTGAAAAACGGGAGAAACTCAGGAATATCACCGAACTGATTTTTACCGAACTGATAACTCCCGATGATTACAGTCAGGATATCGTTTTGAATCTGCTGCACCTTTTTCTGCTTGAATCAAGGCGTATTTTTGATGTTCAGTCGCAGGGTTTCAAAGAAGAGCCGGATGCTACCCCCGACGCTACAATTATCCGGTTTAAGCAGTTGATCGAAGAAAAATTCGCTCAGGAGAAAAATGTTTCTTCGTATGCCGAAATGCTGAATATCAACCCATCGTGTTTGAATGAATTGACCAAAAGGACCACGGGAATTACTGCCGGTGAACTCATCCGGAACCGGGTAATCGATGAAACCAAGAAGTTACTTTACTCAAGCAGCATTTCAGGAAAAGAGATTGCATTTCAGCTTGGATTTGATGATCCGGCCTATTTCAGCAGGTTTTTCAGGAAATATACCGGTACAACTTTGAAGGAGTTTCGCGAGCACAGCCGCAAAAAATACCATTAAATCCTTTTTTTGTCCATTTTTTAACCCTTTTGCGCCATCTATATTTGTAACTGTAAAAACATTTAAAAATTAAACAGTTATGAAGACATTAAAATCACTGGCCATATTTGCATTGGCTCTTTCGTTATCAACATCAGTGTTTGCAGCTTCACAAAAAGTTGACGCAGCAAAAAGTTCAGTAAAATGGTTGGCTAAAAAAGTTACCGGCCAGCATACCGGAACCATCGCAATCAAAGAAGGTAATCTGGTCGTCGATAAGGATAAAATTACGAGTGGAAAAGTAGTAATCGATATGAACTCGATTGTGGATTTGGACCTGACCGATGCAGGTTACAATGCCAAACTGATTGGCCATCTGAAATCACCTGATTTCTTCGAAGTGGCAACTTTCCCAACCGCAGAATTAGCGATCAATAAAGTGGACAGCAAAGGAAACAGCTATACTTTTTCCGGAAACCTTACCATCAAAGGAATTACCAATCCGGCAAGTTTTACTGCTACTTCAGTGAAAGTTGGAAAAACTACCACTTATACCGGAACTCTTGCCATCGATCGCAGTAAATTCAATGTTCGTTACGGCTCAAAATCTTTCTTCGATAACCTGGGAGATAAAGTAATTAACGACGAATTCACGCTCGACTTTGTTTTGGTTGTTGCTGAATAAACATTGCCTAAAGTACTTAAAGTTCGAAGTGCCTAAAGTGCCTGTTAGACATCAACTCAAGGCACTCCGAACTCAAGGCACTTCGAACTTTTTAAATAAAAAAAATGAAACTCACAGTTCACCGGGCAGGATGCCGGGGTCATGCCGATCACGGATGGCTAAATACCTGGCATTCGTTCAGTTTTGCAAGTTATTATAATCCCGACCGTATGCATTTTGGCGCTCTCCGGGTTCTGAATGACGACACGATTCAGGCCGGAATGGGTTTTGGAACCCATCCGCATGATAACATGGAAATTATCACCATTGTGTTGGATGGCGAACTGGAACACCGCGACAGCATGGGCAATGGTTCGGTCATTCGGCCGGGCGAAGTTCAGGTGATGTCAGCCGGGACAGGTATTCAGCATTCCGAGTTTAATCATTCGAAAACCAATGAATTAAGCTTGTTCCAGATCTGGGTTTTTCCCGACAAGAAGAATGTTGTTCCCCGTTACGGGCAGGCAACATTTGAGGAAGAAGAAATGCATGGTAAATGGCGGACGGTGGTATCTCCCGATGGTGCAGACAATTCATTGTGGATACATCAGCAGGCCTGGTTTTCGCTGGGAGTTTTTGATGAAGGAAATACGATCACATATCATCAAAAAAAGGCCGATAACGTCGTTTACCTGTTCTTGATTTCAGGTGAAGTACAAATTGGAACTGAAATTCTGAAGGATCGGGACGCATTGTGTGTTGAGGAAATCAATAGCGATATAGACATAAAATCGATTCAGAAATCCAGAATACTGGTTATTGAGATTCCTGAATAATACGATTCAGAAAATAGAAAAAATAGGGATTCGGGAAACCGGATCCCTATTTTTCATTCAATATATCGGGTTGGTGTGAAGTTGTTCTTTTGTCAGCTTATAAATTATTACTTTTGATCTAAAGCAAACACCATGCAATCCATCAATCCGTTTACCGGCCAAATCGTCGGAGAATACATTGAATATTTATCCACCGAAGTTGAGCAAATCATTTCCAAAGTTGATCGTGCTTTTCACTCATGGAAACTGTCGGGTTTTGAAGAGCGAGCACTTTGCATGAAAAACCTTCAGGCCAAACTGCTCGAAAAGAAAGAGGATCTCGCACTTTTGATGGTTTCGGAAATGGGAAAAATGAAGCGCGAAGCGATCGGAGAAATCGAGAAATGTGCTTTGGTTTGTTCTTTTTATGCTGACAATGCCGAATCTTTTCTGAAAAGTGAACCGATAAAAACCGAAGCCTCCGAATCCTATATTTCTTATCAACCCATTGGAACTGTTTTGGCAGTGATGCCCTGGAATTTCCCTTTCTGGCAGGTTTTCCGCTTTCTGGCTCCGGCCCTGATGGCAGGTAATACCGGAGTTTTGAAACATGCTTCCAATGTTTCCGGTTGTGCTTTGGCTATTGAGCGGCTCGTTAGCGAATCCGGATTTCCAGAGAATGTTTTCCGCACTTTGCTGATAGGTTCCAGAGAAGTAAAGTCAGTCATTGAAAATCCGCTGATCAAAGCGGTCACCCTCACCGGAAGCACGCCTGCCGGAAAAGCAGTGGCATCAGCAGCAGGTTCAGTTTTGAAAAAATCGGTTCTGGAATTGGGTGGGAGCGATCCCTACCTGATTCTGGAAGATGCCGACATTGAAATCGCTGCCCGCCTGTGTGTGACCAGCCGTTTGCTGAATGCCGGACAAAGTTGTATCGGTGCCAAACGATTCATCATTATGGACCAGGTTTACGATCAATTTAAGAATGAATTTGTGCGCTTGATGAGCAGTGCCAGCTTTGGCGATCCGCTTGATCCGATTACCACTTTTGGTCCTTTGGCACGAACTGACTTGCGGAACGAACTTCACCAGCAAGTTGTGAAGAGTGTTGAATTAGGAGCATCGGTTCTCATTGGTGGATATATTCCGGAAGGTAAGGCACCGTTTTATCCGGCTACCGTTTTAGAAAATGTTGTGCCTGGAATGCCAGCTTATCATGAAGAATTGTTTGGTCCGGTTGCCGTTCTTTTCAGAGTAAATTCTGAAGAAGAAGCCATCCGGATTGCCAACGATACCGTATTTGGTTTGGGTGCCGGCATATTTACCTCGGATTTGGCTAAAGGCAAAATGCTTGCAGAAAAAGGACTTCAGGCTGGTTGCGTGTTTGTAAACGACTTTGTGAAATCCGATCCAAGGCTTCCTTTTGGCGGAATAAAGGAAAGCGGTTACGGTCGCGAATTATCGGCCATCGGTATCCGGGAATTTGTAAATACAAAAACGGTGGTGGTGAAATAATTTCTCCGGATTGCACCTAAAGTTTTTGAACCAATCAAACGGAATTTTAAATTTTTTGATGGAAACTGATTGTTTTCGGGTTATCCATATTTGAAATTTACGAAATAGGTGTTAAAAATACATTTATTAACATTTGTAATTTTAAAATTTATAACTTCACAATCCCTAATCACGTTTTCTATACTAACTAATATGATTAGTCCTTCCATAAAATGAGGATTAACGATACAGAATCTATAGCAGACCAGCTCATTTTAGAGCATTTAAAAAACTCCAGTCAGGGTGTTTTTGAAATGGTATTCAAATACTACTATTCGGGTCTGGTGGTGTATTCCGATCAGATTATAAAAGATACTTCAGCTTCAGAAGATATCGTACAGTCTGTTTTCATGAAATTATGGGAAAACCGGAAAACACTCGAAATACGCTCTTTCCGTAACTATTTCATTCAATGCGTTAAAAATCGCTGTATCGATCATCTTCGTAATCTGGAAGTAAAAAATAAATATCAGGTCCATGGGATCGACTATTCTCAGGTCGAACTTCCGGAAGAAATGTGGACAAAAACAGAACTGGACGAACTGATTCAGCAGGGTATCAGTAAATTATCTCCCCGCTGCCGCGAAATCTTCATTCTTAGCCGTATGGAAAATCTGAAAATCGCTGAAATTGCTGAAAAACTTCAGCTTTCGGGTCGAACAGTTGAAACTCAGATCAGCAAAGCGCTTAAAATACTGAGGCTTGAACTGGCCGAGTATCTTATATAAAAATTTTCAGCGTCCGCATACGTGTTAATGAGCAACTCGCCGTCTATAATTTATAATTTCCTAATTTTTTGAATGAAAGGTCCGGACATTGATCAGTTGCTTGTGAATAGTTTTTCAGGAATAATAAGTCCTGAGGAACAAATCTTGCTGGATAAATGGCTGGGTGTGAGTACCGCAAACAGACACTATTACGAAGAACAGAAAAGACTCTGGAAAATCTTTACCCTGCATCAGAAGATGCAAAAAATTGATGAGCAAAAAGCTTTTCAGAAGATTTCTTCCAAGCTGTTTTCCGAAAAAAAATTTAATTTCTTTTTGCTGCTTCAGCGAACAGCTGCTATTCTTTTGCTTCCCGTACTAATTGCTTTTGCATTCTATTATTACTCGGATGTAAAGCATGAAGAGCAATTTGCAACTGTTTATAATACGGCTGAAACGTCGCTGGGAATGCGTTCGAGTCTGACCTTACCCGACGGAACCAAAGTGTGGTTAAATGCAGGGAGTAAACTTAGCTACCCGGTGCTTTTTTCCGACAAATTCAGGGCCGTCAAATTAATTGGAGAAGCCTATTTTGAAGTTAAAAAAGATGCGAAATGGCCATTTATGGTTAGTTCAGCAAATATGAACGTCATTGTTTCGGGTACCACATTTAATTGCAATGCCTATCCTGAAGACAAGGAAATACAGGTTGTTCTGGTTGAAGGGAAGGTTACTCTGGCAAATTCAGGCAGCACCGTTTTAGAGGAACTCGAACCAGGCGAATTAGCGTTGTTCAATAAAGATATCCAACAGATTACCAAAACAAAAACTGATTTACAAAAATACGTTGCCTGGAAAAGTGGCAAGCTGATGTTTCGAGAAGACCGCATGGACTTGGTGGTCGAAAAACTGGAACGTTGGTATAATGTTGATATAGAGATAAAAGATAAGGAAATTTCTGATTATATTTACACTGCTACATTTATAGACGAAAGTCTGGATCAGGTTCTGAAAATGCTATCATTATCAGCACCAATTAATTATACGGTTTCCGAACGAAGTAAACAAGGTGACGAAACCTTTGCCAAACAAACAGTAAAGCTGTTTGGAAAGAGACAAAATAACCTGATAAAACAAATTAAACTATGAAATAAAAAAAAAAGAGAAGAAATGTTGCAACCATCTCTCCTCCAATTAATTAATAAATATTGCCAATTTATTAACCGTTATCAAATCTAAAGTATGAAAAAAAATCTATTCTTAAACAGAGCAAGGGGCTACCTGGCCTCCGGCTCCAAAGTATTCATGGTTATGAGACTAACCATGTACCTCTTCCTCCTCTCAGTTATTCAGGCAGTTGCCGGAAATACCTATTCGCAAAACACAAACCTTAGCGTTAAGTTAAATGATGTTAAAGTTAAGGAAGTGTTAAGTGTAATTGAAGAGAAAAGTGAATTCTACTTTCTGTTCAACAGCAAACTTGTTGATGTAGAACGTAAGGTAGATATCAATGTTTCCAATCAGCAAATTGATAAGATCCTGAATAATTTGTTTGCAGGTTATAACGTAGGTTATACCGTGATGGATCGTCAGATCATCATTCAGCCAAACGCTGTTGCGGAACAATCTGTCATGGCTGCAGTCAAGTCGGTTACCGGAGTTGTTAAAGATGCCACCGGTACTCCTCTTCCCGGAGTTACCGTAGTCGTAAAAGGAACAACACGCGGTGCGCTTACAGGCATGAGTGGAGAATATAAGCTGGATATTGCCGATGGCGACAAAGTGCTTATTTTCTCTTTTATTGGTATGAAGTCTCAGGAGGTTGCAATCGGAGCTCAAAGTAAAATTGATATTACCATGGCAGAAGATGTGGTTGGTGTGGACGAAGTTGTTGTTGTTGGATATGGTGTCCAGAAGAAAGTAACTTCAACAGGTTCAGTCGTATCTGCAAAAGGTGAAGATCTGCTGAAATCGCCTTCGACCAACGTATCAAACAATCTGATTGGCCGCATGCCTGGTCTGACTGCAGTTACCCGTAGCGGTGAACCTGGAAACGATGGTGCCACCCTGCGCATCCGCGGATCCAATACTTTAGGCGACAATAGTCCGCTGGTAGTTGTCGACGGAGTTGCAAACCGCGGCATGGAACGTATCAATCCAAGCGAAATTGAAACGATTACCATTCTGAAAGATGCTTCTGCTGCTATTTATGGTTCGCAGGCAGCAAACGGGGTAATCCTGATTACCACCAAGCGTGGTACAGTTGGGAAACCCAAAGTTACAATCAGCATGAATTCAGGTGTATCCTCACCTACACGAATTCCTAAAATGGCTGATGCTGCTCAGTATTCAACGATGATGAACGAAATCAATTATTACGCTAACCCTGCAGGTGGCCGTAACCAGAAATATACTGCGAAAGATATTACGCAATTTGGCGATGGATCTGATCCCTGGAGCCACCCAAATACCGATTGGTTCGGTGAAGTATTTAAAACCTCGACAGGTCAGAATCAGGAAAATGTTTCTCTTTCGGGAGGAACAGAAAATATGAAATATTTCCTTTCAGTAGGCGCCCAGTATGTCGACGGGATTTATAAAAACAGTGCTACCAATTACAAGCAATATGATTTCCGTACCAATATCGATGGGAAAGTCAATAAATACATTGATGTTGCCTTCGACGTTGCAGGAAGGGAAGAAATCAGGAATTACCCAACCGTTTCGGTTGACAATACCTTCCGTATGCTGATGCGCGGAAAGCCAAACATGGCAGGCTACTGGCCAAACGGCGATCCTGGTCCGGACATTGAATACGGTTTTAACCCGGTAGTGACATCTACTTCGGCTACCGGATACGATTTGGGAAAAACCTACGTTCTGGAAACCAACCTGCGTGCGAATATTAAAATTCCGTGGGTAGAAGGCTTATCAGTTACGATGAACGGCTCCTTCGATAAAAACATCCTGTTCCATAAAAAATGGGAAACCCCCTGGTATCTTTATTCATGGGACGGAAATGCTGATCATAAAACCACCAAGGGAAAACGTGGATTGGATACTCCTCAGTTATCAGAAGACATGTCTGACGGTCAAAAGCTGTCCGGGAATGCCTATGCTACCTACGACAAAACTATAGCTGACGTACACAACATCAAAGTGATGGCTGGTATGGAACGCAGAAGTAGCTTTAGTGATTTGTTTAACGCATTCCGTAAAAACTACGTTTCGGGTGCCGTTGACCAGTTGTTTGCCGGAGCTTCCGACCAGTACATGGCGAACAGCGGTTCAGCCTATCAGAGTGCTTACATGAGTTACTTTGGTCGTGTTAACTACGATCTGAACAAAAAGTACATGGCTGAGTTCGTCTGGAGATATGACGGTTCGTATAAGTTTCCACAAAATAAACGTTTTGGCTTCTTCCCTGGAGTTTCAGTTGGATGGCGTATGTCGGACGAAAACTTCTGGAAAGATAACATTGCCTTCATCAACGATTTCAAGCTTCGCGGATCGTGGGGTCAAACCGGTAACGACCGTATTAAGGAGTATCAGTACTTAGCTACTTATGGTTTCCAATCAGGTAGATCCTATGTTTTTGGCTCTTCGGATTCAAAATTGCTTAACGAAACAAAAATTCCAAACCCGAATGTAACCTGGGAGGTTGCCAATCAGGCCAATATTGGATTTGACGCTTTTATTCTTGACAGCAAATTCTCTTTAACAGCTGACTATTTCAACAACATCCGGTCGCAGATCTTGATCCAGAGGAATGCCTCCATACCGAATTCAGCAGGTTTAACTCTGCCTCCGGAAAATATTGGAAAGGTTCAAAACAGTGGTTTTGAAGGAGCTTTGGGTTATCATGGTGATGCAGGCGATTTCCATTATGATCTTGGAATCAATGGATCTTATTCAAAGAATAAAATTGTGTTCTGGGACGAAACTCCAGGTGTACCAACCTATCAGCAATCAACCGGCAGACCGATGGGTTCTACCTTGTATTACCAGGCTATCGGAATTTTTAAAGATCAGGCACAAATTGATGCGACTCCACATTGGGCTGGTGCTCAAGCTGGTGATGTTATCTTTAAAGATGTCAACGGCGACAAAGTTATCGACGGATTGGACCGTGTTATGAATGACAAAAACGATATGCCACGGTTTATTGGCGGTTTGACTGCAGCTGTACGGTATAAGGATTTTGACCTGAGCTTACTTTTCCAGGGAGCTACAGGTGCTGTACAATATGTCAGGGCTGAATCGGGTGAAATCGGGAACTATTATAAACTCTATGCCGACAATCGCTGGACTCCCGAAAATACCAATTCGGCCTATCCAAGGGCATGGAACCGTGACCAGGAATACTGGGGAAGTCAGGCCAATACATTCTGGCTCCAGAACATGAATTATCTCCGACTGAAAAACTTCGAAGTTGGCTATAATTTACCGGCAGCTTTGGATAAGAAATTGGGTATCGGAACCCTCCGTGTTTATTTGAACGGACAAAATCTGTTCACTTTCAGCAAGGAGAAGTTAATTGATCCTGAACAGACCGCTGGAACGGCCTATCCACTTCAACGAGTTGTTAACGGCGGTATAACATTAACATTCTAAACAGTTATGACAATGAAAAAGATACTATATATATTGATGATTGTTTTAATCGTCGCAAACCTATTCTCCTGTACCAATAAGGATGAATTTTTGAGCAAACAACCACTCGGAGAATATTCTGAAGATGCAGTATGGGGCGATCCGGCCCTGGTTGAAACTTTTGTGAACAGCATGTACCGGAATTCCCTTGGTTTCCCGTTCTCCATCGAACGTCTCTCGGATTATTCTGATGAATCTCATTTTACTCCCGATTGGGATGTGACCAACTTTAACAAGAGTTTGATGACTTCTGATGGTTTACAGGGTTGGCAGGTTGATTGGGCAACTCCACATACCATGCATTTCCGTTGGGACCCATTGTATGCCAATGCCCGTCGGGCCAATATCTTCTTCTCGAGAATTAATAAGGTTCCCGGAGACAAGGCTGTGATTGATAATTTAAAAGGACAAGCTTATTTTATGCGGGCATGGACTTACTTTTATCTGACCAACCTGTATGGTGGTGTTCCGATTATTACCAAAGTGTACGGTTTGAACGACACCTATAATGTTCCGCGTAACACCTACGATGAATGTATCAAGTTCATTATTGGACAGGTAGATTCAGCGGCTATGTTTTTGACAACATATCCGGTCGACGGTCATGTTTCACATGGCGCAGCCCTTGCGCTCAAAGCACGGGTGTTGCTGTATGCTGCCAGTGATTTGCATAATCCTGCAAAAAACAGTGTGGTGACCGGTGGATTTTCGAAAGCTGACTTGCTGGGTTATACCAGTGGTGATGCTGCTGCCCGTTGGACTGCTGCCAAAAATGCTGCCAAAGCGGTAATGGATCTTGGTAAATATAGCTTGTACAAAGCTACACCAGCTGCAGGCGATTCGGTTGCCCAGAACTTTGTTGAATTGTTTACTTCAAAAGGAACGACCGAAGACATCTTATTGGAAAACTTTACTCCAAAAACCGACGAAGACTGGGATGGATACAATCCAGCACTGTATTGCGGACCGAATGGATATCACAACTGGGGAAACAACTGTCCGTTGGGCGAACTGGTTGATGATTATGAAATGAAAGACGGAACTGCTTTTGACTGGAACAATGCAAAAAATAAAGCTAATCCATATGTTAAACGTGATGCACGGTTTTATGCAACTATTCTGTATGAAGGCGTGCAATGGCGAAAACGTCCGTCAGATGTGATCACAATGGATCCGTTAAGCAAAATTCAGGTTGGCCACGTGTACGATAAGGCTGGAAACATGATCAAACCGGGACTGGATACCCGCGAAGGGCCAATTGAAAACTGGAACGGTGGAAAAACCGGATATTATACCCGTAAATGGGTAGATCCAAGCATTGACCCACAGTATGTAAAACAAGATGTTCCGTTTAAACACATTCGCTATGCAGAGATCGTTATGAACTATGCAGAAGCTTGTATTGAGCTGGGCCAGAATGCTGAAGCGATTGCATCTATTAATATGATTCGGACCCGTGCCGGGCAACCTCAATTATCATCTTCATTGTCTGGTGATGCATTAAAACAGGCCTACCGTCACGAACGTCGTATCGAATTTGCATACGAAGATCAACGTTTCTGGGATGTACGCCGCTGGGTTGTTGGTGAGCTGGCTTACCATCAGACTCATGGTGTAGATGTTCGTTACATAACTTCTGCAACTGCTGTTGATAGCTACCGGAAAGCAGACGGTACTACTTATGGAGATCCTATTATCACCAAACAGGAAGTTGGTGGAGACGCCAGGGCGTTTGATAAGAAAATATATTTCTTCCCAATCATGCGTACTGAAATGAATAAGAATACAGACCTTATTCAGAATCCAGGTTATTAGTATTCCTTTTTTATAATCACAAGGCAGGCAAGGCGTTAAAGCATTTGCCTGCCTTTTTTTATAGCATTTTTCACGATTTTGTGGATCATATTATCTTCATTTGGGAATACGAAAAGAATAAGTCAGGAGAGTTCTTAAAATCTTAGTAAATGGCTACTAATCCCATAAACCAAACTTATCATGACTCTACGTGATAAAACATCTGGAAATGCTCGTATTTCCCTGTTAAACTCATTTACACGTGATGTTTCGGTTGAGGTAAACCGAGTTCGATTAATATCACATGATAATACTTTGTAATTAAGGTAATATGGTTGTTCTATTTGGTGAATTGATCTTTACTAAGGTTATAAAGTGCATGATACGATTTTATAATCTTATTTTTTGAATCAAACCTTAGTAGAAATTATACGCACAAGTCCATACTTCCTTATTAACTTGTTGTATTTCAATTGTTAGCTATATATTTTAAATTGGGCTCACTTGCCAAAATGTGGTTGTATCCTACCGATAGAAAGCATAGTACCAGAAAGTATCTGCAAATTGGTTTCTCACAAACGGTTCTGCTGCTGCTGCATTCGATCCGTGTTGCTTGAGAATAGTCAGGTACTCTTTCCACCGAAGCAGTGTATTCGTGTTCATCTGAATTCTTCCGGGTTCAGGTGCTCCCATTTTCAGGGAAGTCAGCGCTGCTGCCACCTCTTCGATATGAGTTGGAAGGCGCGGATATCCCAACTGCTCCATTCTGGGCAGTTCCATGGCAATTCCCTTGTAATCTTTCTTTAAAAGCATAAATGCCAGCTTGTATTCGAAAGCCTTTTTGTTCAGCGAATCTTTAGCCAGAATTTGATAAACGTTTCCAAGCGGCTCGTCGGTTAGGGCGAAAAAATCGGTATTGATCTTATTATTCCTTTTTTCACCCAGTTCGGGATCTGCATTTATTGCACCATCATTAAACAGCAGTTTTTCGAACTGTTCGGCTTCCCGCTGATAGAAAAATGTTTGTTTCAGAAGGTCGGTATATTTGGATGCGACTCTGTAATTTCCAAGAATCAGTTCAGTTTTGATCAGCATTTTAAGTCCTTCGGGTGTGTGTCCTTTCATGACCATATTCTCGAAAGCCCAGCGGTGCGCTTCGTTGATCATCCCGATGGTATAGTAAAAATAACCGCCTCGTTTAAGGACTTCCTCCTCCATTTTCCATTTCAGGAAAAGTGTTTTGCCATCTGCACTTTGAGGAAAATGAAAGAGCAGATCGTTCAGTTTTCCGGTTTCGCAAAGTGCAATGTTGTTCAGGAACAAGGTCAGCGAATTAGTCGTTTTGTTTTTCGTATTGTACGCAACCAGTTCGTCAAATTTATTTTCGTAGAACAATTTTTCCACCTGAAAGTAATTTTTGCTTTTTTGATCGGATTGTTTCATACCGATAGCCGTCGCTGACAGGATAAACAGAGCTGACAAAATCAGGCTTCCGCACAGAACTGAAGGGAAAAACTTCTCCGGAATGTTTAGTTTTATTAATCCAAGGAATGGCAAAACAGAAATCAGTACTGCAACCGAAAGGAAAAGTTTAGCATGCGAACCAGTGTTCAGTTCAGAATACGGGAATGTCAGCAGGGTTTGTCCGGTTTGAAAGAAGAGATATTCTTTGGACAGATAAAATGTGCCCAGAATGATGCACCAGAGCGCGATGATTTTTAGCAGGCCGATGCGATTTTTTTCAGCAATGAAACCAAAGGTAAGCATCAGAAAAAACAACAGCGAAAAACCTCCGGAAATAAAATACCAGGCTGGACTTAGCAAGATCGATATCCAACCTTTGGTATATTTTGACAGACGAATGTGCAGATAAAATGCCGCAACCTGAAGCAGCAATCCCAGACTATTGAATAGAAAATACCGGTAATCGGTTTGCAGAGACAAAAGTGCGCTGCCCAGGATGAATGGAATAAAAAAGGATTTTTTTCCGGTAAAATTCCGGATAATATGGGCAACGGTAAACAGGAGCAGAGTCGGGATTGCTGAGATAATTACGGCACCGGCAAGCGGATAAAAATAAAATGTGGTCAGAAATTTACTAAGATAGATTAGCAGTGCACCGGGCTGATTGAGATTTTCTCTCAGAAAATCGGATGAACAAATGAAAAGTGAAGACTTTTCCTGAAAGAACTGAACGTAAGCGGCAAAGTATCCGAAATAGATGAACAGGCAAGCGAAGTAAATCAGATAAGGCAGTAGGTTCAGGAAAATGTCCTTGATGTATTTTGTTCTGTTCGGTTGGTTCTGCATGAAAAGGAATGTTTTGGAATTACTGATGATACCATTTGGCCTGCTTTGCTTCTGTTTTGGCCAGATCACGGATTTCACCCGGATTCAGGTCGATCTCAAAAGTGGAAAATTCAGGAATATTAAAGCTCTTGAGAAAATGCCTGTAAAATGCCGGATCTTCCTGAGGGAGAACAAATGGTTTCGACGATTTTCCGCTTTCATCCATGTATGAAATATATGGCCTGGTAGTTAATCCGTCGCCGCGTCTGCTGCTAAATATCAGCCATTTTCCGTTCGACGTCCAGGAGTGGTAACTGTCGGTATCGTCACTGTTCAGATCGAGTCGGCTTGCTGCAAAATTTTGCAGGTCAATGGAATAAATATCGGCTTCTTTGTGCCAGATCGGGAAACAGCCATAGTCGGCCATCGTAACAGCCACAAACTTTCCGTTTGGTGAAATTCTTGGAAATGAGATACTTTTTCCGATTCCGGCGGCATCAAAAATAAGTTCCACTTCACCGAATTTTCGCTGTTCAGCATTAAATGAAACCCGGCACAGATTGTATTTAATTTGCCTGAAATCGAAATCTTTTTCAATTTGAACGGCTCTGCAGAAATAGAGGTACTTGCCGTCGGGCGACCACTCCGGATAAGTATCCATCGAATTTTCCCTGTTGGTTACTTCAATATCCCTCATTTCATTTTTCTCCACATCGTAGAGAACTAAAGACGATTCGAGGTCGCTCACTTCAACTTTCTTATTGTCGGCAGTATGAAACCGTTGAATAATCTTGTTGGACGAAAAAGCAACAAATTTTCCGGAGGGATGCCAGCGCGGGTAAACTGCTCCGTTTTTCATCTCCTTGGTTTTCAGGTTAATTTTTTGGAATTTTCCTGAATGATAAAAATACGTTCCTCCAAGACTTCCCCTCATGTGAAACAGAAAATCTTCCGTATTTCCATTGTTAAAAGCATGGCAGTTCACGCAATTTTCATCGACGACACTGTTTTCGATGAACGAAGTGGTTTTAAAATTTTCAAGGTTCCGGCAATTCACGCTTAAATCCTTCCAGCTTTCGTAGCCCGGATAAACCAGCCGGTAATAAAGAAATGGATCAATGGATTCGGCTGCAACGTGAAAGTTCAGTGAATTGTATTGTGACCAGCGATTGTCGTTATTTCGGATGAAAATTTCAGCTTTGATATCTTTTCCTGAATTTTTCTGAAGCATTTCGTGCCATTGGCTCAAAGGAATACTTATCGTTTTGTTGGAGGAAGAAATCTCAATTCCAGGGCCTGAAGCACCGATGAATTTCACAAAGTATGACTTTCCGGATTCTTTAATAGTAAAGTTCAGGGGAGCAATATTTGGCGGGATTGTAATTCCTGAATAATCGGGTTCAAGTACAGCGTTCTTTTCAGTAAGATTGATTGTGCCTTTGGGCTTTGATCCGCAGCCGGAAAGTAGTATAAGAATGAAAACAAAATAGAAGTTCTTCATAGAAATGCTAAGGTAAGATTTTTGTTCACTTCGACCATTAAAAATCACATTTTACGGTTTTGCATAACCCGTTCAATGACATACATTTGTTCGTACACAAATCTGAAATACCATGACCCGTTTTTCCATGATTTTTCCAATTCTTTTATTTTTTGTTTTATCCTGTAATTCCCCCAAGATGAAAGTAGATTTGATAGTTACCAATGCCCAGGTTTATACTGTGAACGAATCGTTTGCAGTTGCCGAAAGTTTTGCCGTTCACGGTGGAAAGTTCATGGCCATAGGAACCAATCAGGAAATCAGCTCAAAATATAGTTCCGGACAGACAATTGACTGCGGAGGTAAACCGGTATATCCTGGATTCATCGATGCCCACTGTCATTTTTATGGTTACGGAATGAACCTGATGGAATATGCTGATCTGGCCGGAATCAAAAGTCAGGCAGAGATTTACAAAAAGCTTCGGGAACATCATTCGGTCTCCAAAACAGAATGGTTGCTTGGCCGCGGGTGGGATCAGAATATCTGGCCAGAAAAAGAATTTCCGGATAATCAGCGATTGAACGAATTATTCCCTGATGTACCGGTTTACCTGGTCCGTGTGGATGGACACGCTGCCTGGTGTAACAAGAAAGCACTCGAGCTCGCCGGAATTTCAGCAACGACTAAAATCAGTGGGGGAGAAGTGCTCCTGAAAAATGGCCAACCCAGCGGCGTGTTGATCGACAATGCGATGGAACTGGTGTCAAAACTCATACCGGAACCAAGCCAGGAATTAAAGATTAAAGCATTGATGGCAGCTCAGAAAAACTGTTTTGAAGTTGGGCTCACTTCGGTGACTGATTGCGGACTTACGAAGGCAACCATCTTGCTGATGGATTCGCTGCAAAAGGAAGGAATACTAAAAATGCGTATCAACGCGATGATGGAACCAACACAAGAGAATTTTGACTTTTTCATGAAAGACAAACCTTATCTGACCGAACGCTTGCAGGTGAATACAATCAAGTTGTATTCGGATGGAGCTTTGGGTTCCCGGGGCGCTTTTTTGCTCAGGGATTACTCAGATGACCCCGGTAATCGCGGCTTACTGATGAACGATAGCAACTATTTCAAGACCATCTGCCAGAAAGCGTACGATGCCAATTTTCAGGTTGCAACCCACTGCATTGGCGATGGAGCGAATCATTTCATCCTGAATATTTATGGAAAAATCCTGAAAGGTACGAATGACCGTCGGTGGCGGATCGAACATGCACAGGTTGTAAATCCTGACGATTTGAAATTGTATGGAAAGTATTCCGTGATTCCTTCGGTTCAGGCCACTCATGCCACTTCTGACATGCTTTGGGCCGATGAACGATTGGGTTCTGAACGGATAAAATCGGCCTATGCTTACCGGCAATTGCTTGAGCAGAACGGTTGGTTACCCAATGGAACCGATTTTCCGATTGAAGGAATCAATCCGATGCTGACGTTTTATGCTTCAGTTTTCAGGAAAAATACGGAAGGTATTCCGGCCGGAGGATTTCAAATGGAGAATGCGCTCACCAGAGAACAGGCGTTGCGGTCCATCACCATCTGGGCAGCCAAAGCCGCATTTGAAGAACATAAAAAAGGAAGTATTGAAGTGGGCAAGTCAGCTGATTTTGTGCTGCTCGATACCGAGTTGATGAATTGTAAAGAAGGCGAAATTCTGAAGGCAAAGGTTCTGAAAATATTTTCGGGAGGAGAGATGGTAAACAAGAACTGATTTGACCTTGATTTATCAGTCAAAAAACTATTCCCGGGTATTTTTCCATTCGGCCCAATTCACCGACGAGAAGTAGCTTCGCAGCATTCCGTCGAATAAACGAACAGCCTGAATACGCGATTGGATAGAGCTTATCTTCTGAAGTTCGACTGGAATCTGTTCAATCCGGTGATCCACGAAAGAGCCAAAATCATTCAGCGTTTGGGTATAATCGGCAATCGTTTTATCTTCAGCAATGCTATGAATTTTTTTGGGAAGCTTTATAGTCTCAAGGGTTAAGTCGGGCAGGTACCTCGAAAGAATAACAAACGTGTTTTCAGGCAATTTATACTGCCAGTCGACACATTTTTGAATCAGGCTGATCAATTCGTTTTTACTTTCTTTGGATGGATCCGCGAGTAGTTTACCCAGCTGCATCTTTAAATCCTGCATTAAAGTTTCTGAATCAGTCCAATTCATTTTTATTTCCGGAAGTTTACCTAAATCCTGGTATGGAATATCAGTTGGCAGGCCGATAAATACAATGTGGGACTGATAAGATGGAGCGGTTAATTTAATATTGTCGATTGTTGATTTGACTTCATTCACTGCAGTTTGAAGAGTTCTTACCGATTGCTGAACCGCCGAAAATTTCATTTTGATTAAAGAGCTTTCAATGCTGTCGAATTCCGACTGTACAACGGTCAGTTTTTCCAGTATCTCATCGTTCTTCATTCCATTGGCCTGAATATTTTTGCTTGAAAACCAAACATCAGATGTTCCGGCAACTTTAAAATAAATAGTGCCTTCGGCCGTATTTTCTTCCATTGTTATTTTATCAGCATGTGTGAATTGCCAATTTGCTTTGACCGCAATTTTAACAAAGGATTGTGAGAATTTTGCATTCGAAATAATGATTTCGGCGGTCGATTGGTTAGGCTGCGAATTCACTTTGACAAATTCGTCAGCTGAAAACAGGACTGTTTCATTCAGGAGTTTCCATTCGGATTTTACACCGTCCGATTCGTAGGTCAGTCCGTTGCTGCCTCTCGACAAAATTTGTGCTGTACCTGGAATATCGGCATAAGTATCCGGAAATTTACAAAAATCTTTTCTGCCACCTACTAATTCAATGCTAATCATTAATTTCTGATCTGAAATCACGGTCAGATTGTCTCCATTTTTGTAGGCTTTCCCATCAATCTTTATTTGCAGAAATGGTTTTCGCGACGGTTGAATAGCAAATAAATTACCCAACTGCATAACCATAACCAGGATAAAGAAAAATCTTTTCATAGTCCCAGACATTATAGTAATATAACACAAAGCGGTTTAAAGGTAATTAAAAATCATTACGATTTAAATGCTTTTAGTTTTTAATGATCTTTTGGGTGAAAAGTTGATCTCGTGTTAGAATTCTGATTAAGTAAATTCCTGATTTAATAGTATTTAAATTTAGAATGGTTCTATTTGTATTGGGAGTAAATCCAGTAATTATTTTACCATCAATGGTGTAGATTTGAACACTTTGAATCTCACTTGATGCTTCAATTTGCAGCCTGTCTGTAATCGGATTCGGGTAAATCTGAATGGAAGATTTAGTAACCGGAATTACTGAAGTTTCTGTTGCAAGCTCCTTGAATGCCGGAAGCACTTTGTCGCTGTATAAACGGTATTCGCCCGGTTTCAGGCTTAAGGTAGTACTGGTGTTGGTCACATTCAGGCTGGCCCCACTGAAAAATTCGTTCCAGTTTCCGGTATGTTGAAAATTGACCGTAAGCTGCTGGTTATTGACATCGAAATTGCCAATCAGTGTGATGTTGTGGTCAGCTAAGGTCAGTTGAATAACTTTTGTTAATCCGCCTACCGAAAGTGTTTCTTTTCCTGAAGTGAAAACATCAAACTGATTGCGCAACCGCAACATGGCTGAGTAGACATCAAATAATTTCTGTCTGTTTGGGTTATCCAGGTAATCCCAACGGATAGGTTTGGGGTCAGTTCTGCAGTTGCTGCTTGCAGAGCCATCTCCACACTGGTTAATGGTATAATCATAACCCAATTCTCCAAACTGCCAGATCATTTTAGGACCGGCAAGAGACATGAAAAAGGCAGTAGAAAGCTGGCTTCGCTTCAAGGCCGTTGTGAGATCTTTGGTGTTATAGGCCCCGGAAACGTTTCCATAGGTAATGGTTTTAAACAGCTGTCGTTCTTCATCGTGGCTTTCCATGTAGGCAACCAATCCGGGTTTCGAAAAGCCGCGTTTTTGGTACGATGCCCAGCTGAAATCTGATTTGCCTGAATCGTTGTATCCCATGGATGCTTCGCAAAAGTTGGAGTTTGAATTACCCCAGATCAGCATTCCGTTGCTGTATGCAGCAAGTTCCTGTTCTTCGGCATTGGCCGTAAAATGCTCCAATATGACTTCAGCTTTCGGATTGACAGTCCAGATTTTTCCAGCCATCCGTTCAAGTATGGCAATCCGCTGTGCATCATATCCGCTGCCGTCACCGGGTGTGTTGGTAAATCCTTTGGAAAAATCGAAGCGAAAACCGTCGACTTTATACTCGGTCATCCAGTAGCTGGTAACCCGGTCAACAAAATCTTTAGTGGCCTGACTCTGGTGGTTAAAATCGCTTCCCCAGGAGTAAACCGGATTAGGCGAGGTCTGATTGAACCAGGGATTGTTAGCTGCAGGTTGTTTTAGTGTCGAATTCCAGTACATTCTGACCATCGGACTTGAGCCGAAGGAATGATTCAACACCATGTCCTGAATAACGATAAATCCTTGCTTGTGACATTCATCGATCAGGCCCTTCAGGTCGTTTTTCGTTCCATAGGCTTTATCCGGAGCAAAATAGAAACTAACATTATAGCCCCAGCTTATATTTCCTTCAAATTCGGTAAAAGGCATCAGTTCAATGGTATTTACACCCAGACGTTTCAGGTAGTCGAGTTTGGCCTGAAGGGCCTTATAGGTTCCTTCTGTGGTAAAATCGCGGATCAGCAACTCGTAAACCGAAAGTTTGGCTGCTGTCGGAACCGTGTATGAAATGGTTTTCCAGGCGTAAGGTGTCTGTGCCGTTTGAAGTACCGAAGCCCTGTCAACCGCTTTTCCTGAGGGATAAGGAATCAGGTTTGGATAAACCGCAGAAGAAATGTATTGATCATCGGGATCGGAAACTTTATCAGTGTATGCATCGGCAATTTGCAGGTTTCCGTCAATCAGGTATTGAAAGATGTATTCTTTTTTCGGGACGAGGTTTGTGATATTCAACCAGTAATAGTCGCCGTCTTTTTTCATTTGGTAGGCGTTGTCGGGCATCCAGTTATTGAAATCGCCGACTACGAAAATATTATTTTTGCTTGGGGCCCAGATGATGAGGGTGGCCGACTGATCGTCGATGTAATTGATACCCGTCACTAATCCGGCAGGCCTGCCTTCAAGGGCAGTAGTTTCGCGGATGCAAACATAAACCGAGTCGCGTTTGGTTGTTGTATTTTGAGTCGCAGTAGCTTTCAGCCAGTAATTTCCGGCATTGGGAACCGACATGATTTGGGTGACTGAGGTGCCGTTTTGTGAGGCAATTTGCTGATTGTTCAGGAAAAGTTTAAGATCGGCAGTATTAGTTGATGCCGCTGTAAACTGGAAGTTCTGGTTTTTTTCGAAAACATTCACCCGCAAAGGGGAAGTGATATTAAGGTGTAAGTCTTCCGTTTTTACATCAATAAAAAGATCGTTGGATTGTTTTGCCCCGTCGGCAGAACGAAATACAAAGTTCATTTTAGTTACCAGTTCAGATGGCAACACAGAATAGAAGGTATTTATACTGGGAATGATTACTAATTCATAAATCCCATTGCCCTTATTGGTTAGTTTGGGTTGACTGGTATTATTTCCCCATGATCCAATCTCATGTTGCCAATTGCTGTTACCAGCCACATACACTCCTGTATGGGCATATAAATCGGAAGTAAAATAGCCGAGCCGTGAATCTTTTGATGAATCGAAAGTAATGGTGACAGCTTTGCTATCGATTGGAAGCGCAGGGATTGTGGTAAGCTGAGCAAAACTTAACTGATAAATGGCAACCAGCCAGAAAAGAAGATGGATTCGACGGATCATGTGGAGAATTTAGAGCCCCATCCCCGGCCCTTCCCCCAAGGGGAAGGGAGCGGATCTGAGTATTTTATTTCAAAGATTGAGTGTTCTGGTTTTTGACCAGCAAAAAGTCCCCACTTTGGGGGATTTAGGGGGCTTATGTTTAGCCGTTAAAAAAGGCTTATCTGCCCGGATAGAGCAGATAAGCCTTTACAATTAAAATAATTTAGTTCTTCGTTACAGTGGCTTTAAGAGCTACCGGATCGAATGTAAGCGTATAATTTCCAGCAGCTGCAACAGCAATATTATCGCCGCCACCAGTAAGTGCACCAAGGCTACCACCATAATTAAGAGCCCAATCATCGTTTGCCCTGAATTTGAAAGTTCCAACTTTCAGGTCAAGGGTAATCGTAAGGACTTTTTTGGTGGCATCCCAACTCATGTTCTGGTCAGAATTCCATCCGTCAGGAGTAGCATCACCGATAACACCCCAGCGGTTTGCACTGTAGGTATAGACATTCGGATGACTCAGATCTAAAGTAATGAAGTAATCAGAAGTTAAAGTTACCGGGATATTTCCGGCACCAGCTCCCAATTTTCCATCAGCTGCATCACTGCCATAATTAACAGCCCAATCTGATGTGCCTCTGAATTTAAAGGCTTTTCCACCAACTAAATTCGCGCCTAACGAGAATTTTTCTGTCGAAGGATCGTAAACCATATTGGTCTGATCGCTCCAGCCACCGGTGGTAGCATCACCAATTATCCCCCAGATTGTTGCAACAGCCGTATATGTCATTGCCGTAGCATCCGCATTAATTTTGTAATAACCTGCAGGTGAAACAATATTGGCACCATCTTTAACCAGAGCACCAGTTGTACTTCCCCAGTTTAGAGACCATGGAGAAGCAGGATCATTGGCTGCATCAGCAAATTTCCATTGGTTCGAAGTGGCTGAGAAGTAGACATATCCTTCAAGTTTGTCAGCAGAAGTTGCCAGACTTTGAACCTGAGGAGATTTAAATGGAGTCCAGTTGGCAAAACCTGCAGCAGGATAGCTTGCTGCGGCGTAGTCGCCAGGAATATTCCATGTACGGATATCAGCCAAAGTCGTAAACCGAACATCGGCACCGTATGATGTTCCTGCGCTATTGGTGGCAAAAGCACGCACGTGATAAACCGTGTTGTTTGCCAGGCCGGTCAGGTTACTTACAAATGCGCCCAATCCGGTCCCACCATCGATTTTACTTCCGGCAATTGTTGGGTCTGCACTGGTACCCCAGACAAGACCTCTTGCAGTAATATCGCCACCACCATCAGCAGTAACTTCACCACCCGATACCGCAGCAACTTTAGTAGCTCCGGTAACCGCAGCGGTTGTAACAACCGGAAGGTCAACCAAGGTTTTGAAAGTAACTTCAGGACCATATGCAGTTCCTGCGCTGTTTGTAGCGTAGGTGCGTACATAATAAGTCGTGTTGCCTTTTAGGCTTGCCAAAGCACTTACAAAAGCACCGGCGCCTTTTCCATCAGAAGTTTTTCCATCAGCAATCGTTGGATTGTGAGCAAGTCCGAAACAAATACCACGTGCCGTTACATCAGCTCCGCCAGTCACAGTCACATTTCCGCCACCAGCAGCAGCATTACCTGTAATTGCTGAAATTGCAGCTGTCGTGACAGTTGCAACAACTGGCAAGGTCGTGAAATTATATTCCTCACCGTAGATAGTACCTGCTGAACCGGTTGCATAAGCCCGGGCATAGTATTTGGTTGCATAATTTAGCCCGGTCAACGACACGTTAAAAGTAGCCGTTGTAGCCTGGCCGGTATAAGCAACTTTGCTGTTGGCAACCGATGGAGCTGTAGCTATATTATAGCAAACACCTTTTTCGGTAAAGCCATCACCTGCAGCAACCACATAACCAACAACGGTTGCCACATTCGATGTTACATTCAATACTTGCGTGGTAGCGAGCGTCGGAGCTAACTTAACGTTTGCAGTATCCTGTGTACATGCAGCAAATAGCATGGTCGCAGTTACCAGGACAGCCATTATTCTATAGATTGATTTTCTTTTCATGAGTAAATAATTAATTCGTTGGAGTAAATACAACCTTCATTGGAGTAGTTTCCAAATACAGTTTTATAGTATAATTACCTGGAGCAATATTGTCAATATTCTGGCTGTCTGTTTTGCCATCGTTTTGATACAGGTTGTTCAAATCATGACCAGCAGGATTGAAAGCAACATTTACTGCAGCCCAACTGTTGTGAGTTCTGAATTTAATACCTCCGGCTGTAACCGTTTTGGCAACATTCCAGGTATGATCCGTGAAATTGTAAACCATTTTGGTATCATCACTCCAGCCACCAACAGCGTCTCCAATAATTCCTATCGTGACATCAGCCACAGTTAATTTCATTCCTCCTGAATTGATATCAGCAGTCATGTTGTAAGCGCCTGCATCAAGTGCAATTGCAGCACCATTTGCGGCCAAAGCACATGAAACTTCGCCTGTAGCCAAAACACCACCGTATTTCTTCCCGTCATCATTATTTGTTAATTGGAATGGAGTACCGTCGGTGTAAATCCAGCCTGCATATACTTTGTTATCTCCGGGAGAAACAATACTCTGTAGTTTTCCGGCGACATTTAATAAGAGTGCAGGTGGTCCATAAGTAGTAACGCTTGCATTTTTTATATCGGAACTATAGACATAGGAACCGCTGCCGCTACTCATAGATAATACAGACCTGATACGAAAATCAATCGAAGAAACCAGGTCAGCAGGAAATTTTTTGAGTAAAATTCCATCAAGCTCTGCTACTGTTATTTTCATCGAAAGATCCTGAGTATCGCTGATAATCAGTGAAGCATCCTTGAAATTATTACCCTTGGCACATGCTTCGAGGTAATAAGTGACAGAGGCCTGAAATCCAGGATCAACAGCTGTACCTACAAATTCCAGTACATTCAGTCCATTGGCTCTTTTTAGGGTCAAATCAGGCATCGATTGGATAATCGGTGCTGTTGGGTTGTCAAGCAGTACTGCTTTCGTCTCGTCCTTTTGACACGAAAACAAGAGTCCGATCAACCCAATGAAAGCTAAATATTTATATACTTTTTTATTCATTGCTCAAAATTTTAAGATTAATTATAACCAGGATTTTGCTGTAATGTAGGATTGGCTCCCATATCATTGGAAGGGATCGGGTATAAGTCACGATAAACTTCAGTTGCTGTTCCACCGGCAACTTTTCCTTTCCATGGCCATAAATAGCTTCCGCCTGTGAACTTTCCAAACCTGATAAGGTCGCTTCTACGGAAGCCTTCCCAATAGAGTTCGCGTGCACGTTCATCCAAAATAAAGTCCAATGTCAATTGCCCGGCAGTGATATTTCCGCTTGCATTTCCATAGGCTCTCTGTCGTAAAGCATTTACATATCCCAATGCAGTTGATGCACTACCTCCGCCTCCGCCTCTAAGACCAGCTTCTGCATACATCAGGTAAACATCGGCCAAACGGAAAACCGGATAGTCAGTATCAACAAAGTCTGGATGTGCATGTGGAGCAGCGGCTCCGGTAGATGTCAGATTACTGAATTTAGTGATAGCCCAGCCATCGGTGAACTGGCCAATATCATTAATTACGAGTTTTTGACCAGCTGACCAGAACATGGCCCGTTTATCAGTTGCTCCTGTATTATCAGAAAACTTGCCAACCAATGCTGATGTAGTACGAAGTCCGCCCCATCCGCCACCAACGCCAAACGCTGCAGGAGACATGCTTCCGCCAATTTCAGCATGGATCAGATAAGTCATTCCACCGTATGATTGGGTATGCTGACCATCGCAGGTAATAGGGAAAATCATTTCAGAACTGAGGTTATTGTCAGCAGTGAAATTATTTGCGTATTTTGGATTTAAAGTATAACCGGCGGCAATTACCTTGTTACAATAAGTAACACATTCGGTATTTTTATCCTGACCGATATAAACTTTTGCATTCAGATAAAGTTTTGCCAAAAGAGTCCAGTCGGCTGCCTGATCTGCTCTTCCATACTCAAAACGTGGAGTACCCAAATCATTTTCAATGGCTTTGAGTTCACTTTCGATGTAGGTAAATAATTCAGCGCGTGTGGTTTGTTTTGGAAAAAATGCCCCCGGTGAATCTGCTTCAGTAACGAAAGGTGGATTTCCAAATAAATCGATAGCATGCGAATAGGCCAGTGCACGAACAAACCGGGCTTCAGCGCGATATTTCATGATATCGGGATCGGTATTTCCTGTTGTTGCGCGGATATATTCGTTAGATAGCGCAACGGTGTACATGATTCGGGAATAGATGGCAGCAATGAATACATCATTAGGTGCCCAGGTTTGCCAATGGAAATCCTTGATTGATGCATCGTTCCAGGCCATTACAGCCTCGTCGGTCGATAATTCCTGAACATTCCAATACTGGCGCAGGTAATTTCCGAATCCTTCATCAATTCCAGAGATATCAGGCTGTCCGGAAGGACCCTGCTGACCGCTCACTGAGAAAGTTGCATATAGTTTAGACAATCCTTCTTTGTAGGCTCCCGGAGTATTGTAAACAGTCAGGGAAGTTACAAGGTTTGGATCTTTCGGTGTAAGATTCAGGTCTTGGACACATGAACTAAACATCAGTGCGGCAAAGACTACAGTCAATGATTTTGTTTTATAATTTTTCATGTCGTATTCTTAATAAAGTTAGAATGTAAGATTTACGCCAAGTACAAATACTCTCGGACGAGGATAAAAATTATTGTCGATACCACCATCAACTTCAGGATCAAGTCCTTTGTATTTGGTTATGGTAAAGGCATTTTGTACCGTAAAGCTCAACCTTGCTTTGATCGTCTTTTCGAAGTTGTATCCGACACTCATGTTATCCATCTTAAAGAAAGAGGCATTCTCGATATAGAAATCAGAGAAGTATTGCGTGTTCGTAAACTTAGCGTTTTCAGACTGTTTAGGGATGTTGTTAAAAAATCCAGACTGGTTGTAAACGGTTGAATATAAAGCACCCGAAGCAACGTTATTGTAAAC
>JBAWZG010000010.1:0-36692 GCA_037143155.1 Bacteroidia bacterium | reverse complement strand
TTCTGCACCATCATAATTCCATCCCTTACTGGAAGGATCACGTTTCTGACTCGCGAGTCGTTTTGCACTAAATCGTTGAATTCGAGGATTCCTCGGGTTTGATCTTCGTTGACAGAGTCAGGATCGACCACTTTACCATCCCAAAGGACGTTGTCGGCCAAAATAAATCCGCCAACAGGAATGTGATCGAAAATCAGGTGGTAATAGTCGCAATAATCGCGTTTGTCGGCATCAATGAAAACCAGGTCAAACGATTGGTTGATTGTTGGAATAATCTGCCGGGCATCGCCTGTATGCTGAATGATTCGATCAGACATGCCGGATTCCAGAAAGTATTTTTGTGCCAGAATTTCAAGTTCGTCATCGATTTCGATGGTGTGCAACTGCCCGCCTTCAGCCAGACCTTTAGCCAGACATAAAGCAGAATAGCCCGTGAATGTGCCAATTTCCAGAATGCAGCCGGGTTTAACCATGCAACTGATCATCGTCAGGATTTGACCCTGCAAATGACCCGACAACATTCGCGGGTGCAGTACCTTTTGATGGGTTTCGCGGTCGAGTTCGTTCAGAAAATCATCTTCCGGCGAAGTGTGATCAAGAATATACTGTTCGAGTAAAACCGGATCGGTCATTTTACTGGAAAATTAAGATGCTGTTCTGTGATTCCTCAAATATCTCGTTGGCGAGTTCGATGATTTCGCTGCTTGTAATCTGTTCAATCTTTTCGAAAATGGATTCCAACGTATCCACTTTATTGAAAAATAAATAGCTTTTCCCAATCGAAAGCATCAAATCTTCATGCGTTTCGGCAGAAATTGCCAACTGACCAATCATCTGTTTTTTAGCTCGGCTCAATTGCAGAATTCCCATCGGGATTTCCTTCATTTTCCGCAATTCCTTATTTACCAGGTTTTGCGCCTGATCCAGATTTTCCTTGTCGGTTCCGAAATACACACTGAACTGACCGGTGTCGAAGTAACCGGTGTAACCTGCTTCCACGTTGTAAGCCATTCCGTTGCGCTCGCGGAGTGCCATGTTTAGACGCGAATTCATCGATTGTCCACCCAGAATGTTACTTAGCAAAACCATAGGCATCCGCTTTGGGCTGTAGATATCCGGAGCCAGATTCCCGATAATGCAATGAGCCTGAAAAGTATCTTTCTGAACGATTCGGGTTTCAGGCACATAATTGTAAACGCTCAACCGCTCCTTGGTTCGGATTTTCTCAGGAATATGTCCAAAATATTTTTCTGCCAGACGAATGAATTTGGTCATGGTAATACTACCCACCGAACTCAGAACGATCTGGTCGGTATGGTAATTTTCATCCATGAATTTCAGGATGCTGTTCTTATTAAATGTCTTTATCAGTTCCGGAGTTCCAAGAATATTTCGGGCAATCGGGTGTCCATCGAACAGGATTTCTTCGAACTCGTCAAAAATTAATTCCGAAGGACTGTCTTTGTATGAGTTTATTTCTTCGATCACAACTTCTTTTTCGCGTTCCAGTTCTTTCGCCGGAAAAGTGCTATTGGTCAGAATGTCGCTGATCAGTTCCATCGAGCGCTGGTAATATTCACTTAAAAAAGTAGCATAAACCGCGGTTTCTTCCTTTGTTGTATAGGCATTCAGTTCTCCACCCACATCTTCAATCCGGTTCAGAATGTGAAATGCTTTTCTTGACTGGGTGCCTTTAAAAATCACATGCTCAATAAAATGGGCAATGCCTTGTTCGTCTGCCTCTTCATCCCTTGATCCGGTATTGATCAGCACTCCAAAATGTGAAACTGGCGATTGTGCTTCCTGATGGATAATCCGGATTCCATTCTTTAAAACGAAGGTTTGCATCATTTTCCTGAAAAGTATATTAAATTTTGGTCAGCAAAAGTAGGAACTTTTTTAAAAGTATAAGCACATGAAAAAGAAAGGATTCGCTACTCAGAACAAAAAAAACGCAGAACTTGAATCCTTTTTTTTTGCAGTTACATTATTTGAACTATATTTGCAACCCGAAAGCGAAATGGAATAGCCAAAAGCAATGACAAAGAGCTTCCGAAAAGTCCGCACCGGACTCAAAGCGGTGCCATAGCTCAGTCGGTAGAGCAATGGACTGAAAATCCATGTGTCCCTGGTTCGAATCCAGGTGGCACCACAAAGGGAAGCAAATTGCTTCCCTTTGTTTTTTAACGAACAGTTAGTTACTGTTTTTCATTTTGCAACTTGCAAAACCTTTGCCCAACTCATAAAAAATCAATTTTCCCTTTTATTAAAACCACTTTTTCACCTCCCTACATTTCAACGCAATTCAGATTTTAACAACATTTAGCTTCTTAACTACTTGTTTTTCTGGCAAGTATTGACTATCTTTCAACATAGCGAATCAATGTTCTGATAAACCTTATCATCGATGAAACAACTATTTATCATTACTTCAACTGAACATTCTTTTTTGTATGGACTGTTCTATGTGCTTGCCTTTCTTGTCTCTGCCGGAATTTTTATTTTTGCAGGATTGAAAAAAAAATATCCTGCAAGTACCTGGCTGTTAATCACACTAATCGGTGTATTATTTTTTATAATTGGGAATAAACTGATCACCTTGAATGCGGCTGGCTGGCATCAGCTTTTTAAAGGTAACGGCCTTCCAGAAACCGGACGGTCGGTTCTTGGTGGAATCCTGGGTTTAGTTGCCGGACTCATAATTGCTAAACGCTTGCTCAAATTCAAACTTCCGGTGTTGGACAACTTGGCATTTGCTTTGCCTATAGGTATGGCAATTACACGTTTAGGTTGTCTTTTTGGTGGTTGTTGTTATGGAACCGAAACTACTTTGCCATGGGCTGTGCAGTATGGAAAGAATTTCAGGGTATTTCAAATACAAAGTGCAAATCTGCAAATACCCGACACCAGCGCTTTTTCACTTCCCATGCACCCTACTCAAATTTATGATCTGCTTTTCTGCCTCATTATCTGCCTCCTAATCTACTTAACCCGAAATACTTGGAAAGCTTCAGGTAGCCGTTTACTTTTTTCTATCCTTTGTTACACCATTTTCCGGTTTGTTAATGAATTCTTCAGAGATTCATCGATGATAGGCCAATTGGGAGAAGTGTTTTGGGGAATCAAGATGATTCAATGGATGATTCTATGTTCAATCCTCATACTTGCCTTTTTACTTTTTTACCGGGAAACAAGGACTTCAAAAGATTCATTTCAGGAGGAGAAAAATCACCCGATTAATTTTCACCGGGAATTTTTGCTGTTTTTGACTGTACCTATTTTCCTGTCAATAACTTATCAATGGCTTGCACCTTTTGAGATTCTAACTTTGACGTTTTTCATAACTCTTTTATTGCCTATTTACCTTTATCACTTGTACTGCCAGATATTCAATCCTCAACTTCGATGGATTGTTCCTTTATTCCTGCTATTTTCATTGTTGACTATGAGTCAGATAAATATGGACAACGGCCAGAAGATTTCAGCTTACGGAAATAAAGGATGGTTTAGTATCGATGCCTTTGGTAGCGGTGGAAGTTACCCTGATAAACATTTTGATTGCAATGGTGCTGTTACCGAAATTCTGAAAAGAAATTATTCAACACTTGGAGCCGGTATTTCGTATCACTACAAACCAACTGATTATCGCCACATTACCATCAGCACTAACTTATATTCTGAAACCGATCAATCTGCCGACCATTCTAATGATTTATACGGAGACAGTTATCAATCAACCGCCTTTAATATAATAGCAAGTTATAGTGGCAGGTATGCAGGAGGAACACTCGGCTTTAGCAGTGGAGCCTGGGAACAAGAAGCAAATGGTATCTTACCACTTATTGGAGCCTGGGTTGGAAGAAGAGATGAGCTTTTCCTGGAATCTAACTTTATGACTAATTATCATTTAATGGGTTCTGCTGGCATTTGTCAGGTTGGAATAGGAAGCGGTTTTGGACAAATGGACAAAAGTGTTGGGAGGGTTGGCTTAAGCATTATGCCAAGTATTGGTCTGTTTGGTGACAAGTCGTATGTTTTGGGTGGTTATTTTGCCGCCGACATCCAGATAAAAGATAAGTTTACACTGAAGCCCAGCCTTTTTGTGGGCAGTTATTTTGGCGGTTCCTTATGTTTACAGTATCATCTTGGAAAAGACAGGTGGAAATCAAAAACACAATCCAGCATTGAGAACTAAGTTAAAGGAATGAAATAATGTCACATTTCATTTTTAACAAATATATTGACTCACCCCGTCGCATCTGCGATGCTCTGCCCCTCTCTACTTGTAGAGACGGGGAAAGACCGAGCCTTCGGTCTTCGGGGTGAGTGAATTGAAAATACGACATTATGTTGATTATATTACTTAATCAGTAACTTGTATAAAACAAAGTTTTAGTTCAGAATGAGTATTAAGAACAAAATTATAACTATTGCTATATCCTGCGTTATTTATGTTGGAGTTTTGAGGTGGCACTAAAAGGGAGGTAAAAGCTTCTCTTTGTTTTTTTATTCTTCCAGAAACTTCAAATTCCGTTTTAATCCTTCAAATCGTGCCCTTTTCACTGCTGAATTCCGGAACAGCTCATTGAACAACGGCTTGTCCATGTTGCCCCAGTCTTCCCGACTTAGTTTCAGTAATTCTACATTGGGATAAAATGAAGTTTCACTGTGTGCTTCGGATTTCAAATTCCAGGGACACACATCCTGGCAAATGTCGCAGCCAAACACACGGTTTTTAAACTTTCCTTTCAATTCAGGTTCAATTTTCCCACGGTTTTCGATTGTTTGATAGGAAATGCAGCGACGTGCATCCAAAACAAAAGGTGCAACCAAAGCCTGAGTTGGGCAGGCATCGATGCATCGGGTACAGTTTCCACAATGATTTCGCACCACTTTATTATCCGCCGGCAACTCCAGATCGATGATCAGTTCTCCGATAAAAAAGAAGCTGCCATGTTCGGGTGAAATCAGGTTGGTATTTTTGCCAATCCAGCCCAAACCTGCCCTGGCAGCCCACGCGCGGTCCAAAACCGGTGCCGAATCGACCAGAAAACGACCTTCACAAGGAGCAATGTCTGTCTGGATAAACTTCAGCAATTCGCTCAACTTATCTTTCATCACAAAATGGTAATCGGTGCCAAATGCATATTTTGAAAGTACCGGAGCTTCGGGATCAGTTTGAGTGATTGAAGGAAAATAATTGAGCAATACCGAAATAACCGAACGTGCATTTTCGACCAGAAGCCTCGGATCGAGGCGTTTATCCAAATGGTTGGCCATGTAATGCATTTCGCCATGCATCTCATTCTCAAGCCAGCCGGACAAGCGATCTTTCTCTTCAGCCAGAAATCCGGCTTCGGAAATTCCACAATCCAGAAATCCCAATTCACTTGCTTTGTCCTTTATTCGCTTTGAACTATTTTCGAGAGTCATTCCTGATCGATGAATATTTGTAAAATCAAAAATAGCTGATTTAATTTTGTTTTAACTGTCGATTTTTCGGGACTTCTGACATTTTCAGTAAAATCCAACGATTAATTCAAAATGGTAATAAACCTTATGAAAATCATGTAGTCAAAAGCCTAAGCTTATCAAATAATACCTAATTTTACAACTGCCAAAAACTTAAATAATCTGAACAAATCATTCCGTGAAAAAACCCTTTCATTCAATCTGCCTAAAAATATTTTTTGCTTCTTTCATCCTGCTCATTCTGAATGTTTCGGCTTCTGCGCAAAAAATTCAGGAAAGAATTATTAGCGGAAAATTTCAAAAAACCAGTCTTCAGGAGTTTTTTCATACTCTTGAGAAGGATTATGGTATCCATTTTTACTACCGGACCGACTGGGTAAAATCCTATGTAGTAAATGAGGAATTTAAAGAAATGCCTCTGATTCAGGTACTCAATTCCCTGTTCGAACGTCAGCCAATCACGTTTAGTTTTTTCCAGAACAACTCGGTGGTGGTATTTCCAAAAGGGATTGACGGAAAAAATTCGATCGATTCAGATAGTCCTCAAATAATAATCATTGGCAACCCGTTGAATGAAGGCCGCTATTCAACCGCTCAAATAAAAGGGAAAGTGACTGATGGAAAGAACAATGAGCCGCTTCCGGGGGTAATCGTTTTTCATCCTCAAACTGGAATCGGAACGACAACGAATTCAAAGGGAAATTATACACTCGATTTGCCAACCGGCGATCATACACTTCAGATCTCGTTTATGGGATATGAAGCCCTGAGCCAGAAGATTAAGCTGATTGAAAGCGGTAATGCAGATTTTGAACTTTTTGAGCAAAGCCACAACCTGGAAGAGGTAACTATTCTGGGCGGTAGTTCCAAAGCATCGAAGGCCCAGATGAGCATGGTGAAAGTCAACTCCAGAATGATGAGGGAGCTTCCGGTACTTATGGGCGAGGCTGATGTAATTAAAAGTATGGTCATGATGCCCGGCGTTCAAAGTGTTGGAGAAATGTCGTCCGGATTCAATGTGCGGGGTGGAAATACCGATCAGAACCTCGTACTTATGGACGGTGCTCCTGTCTTCAATACTTCGCATTTATTTGGGTTCTTCTCCATCATTAATCCTGATGCAGTGAAAGATGTCACCTTGTTCAAAGGCGGGGTTCCTGCTTCATATGGAGAACGGGTCTCGTCGATTATGGAAATTAACCTTAAAGAAGGAAATACTGAAAATCTGAGAATTAACGGAGGAATCGGACTGATCAACAGCCGATTAACTCTGGAAGGTCCATTTGTAAAGAAAAAGAAAAGCACTTTCCTTATTGGAGGCCGAACTACCTACTCTGACTGGATTATGCAGCAATCCAGAAATGCACAATTCATGAATAGTGTAGCTCATTTCTATGATGTCAATGGTGCTGTCAATTTTTATCTTGGTGAAAACAACAACCTGAAGCTGATGGGCTACCTCAGCAACGATGTATTTAATTTGAACTCGAATTCGCTTTATACCTATGGGAATGTTATCGCTTCGGCAAACTGGAAAATGAATATTTCAAAAAAAGTGATTTCGAACCTGAATCTGTCATACAGCAAATACAATTTCAATCTTGACCAGAAAGACGTCAGCGTTCCGGAGGATAATTATCACCTGGCTACCGGAGTTCAGTACGGTAGCATGAAATATATTCTTTCGTGGTTGCCCAATGAGAAGCACAAGATAAACACAGGATTCCAGACCATTGGATATCAGTTATTCCCCGGAAAAATTACGCCGGCAACAGATCCATCCAATGTTCAGAATCAAAAAATTCCAAACGAGCAGTCCCTTGAAATGGGTTTATTCGCCGACGATGATATCGACCTTTCGGCATCCACTGCTATAAATATAGGAATGCGGTATGCACGCTATATGAGTATGGGCCCAACTACGGTATTCAATTACGATCCGAAACAGACCATCAATTCCGGATCGCTGATCGACTCTACCATTTATGGAGCAGGGAAAGTCTCAAAAACATACCAGGGACTCGAACCCCGGCTTTCAATAAAATTCAACCTGACAAGTGGTGGTTCGTTACGGTTTAGCTACCAGCGTATTCATCAGTTTATGAACCAGATTTCGAACACTTCAGTCGTTTCGCCTGCCGACTTCTGGAAATCGTGCGATGAGCACATTCAGCCACTAATAAGCGACCAGTTTGCAGTCGGCTTGTTCAAAACTCCGCAAAAAGGCTTGTTCGAAACTTCGGTAGAAGTATATTATAAAAATCTGCAAAACCTGCTGGAATATAAGAACGGGGCTGTTTTGGTAATGAATCATCACATTGAGTCTGATCTTATCAATGCCAATGGTTTCGCATATGGTCTGGAATTATATGTCAGGAAAAATGCCGGAAGGCTGAATGGATGGGTCAGTTATACCTATTCGCGCACCATGCGTAGAACCGATAATAGTTTCCCGGACGAAGTGATCAACGGCAAAAATTATTACCCTTCTGTTTACGACAGGCCTCATGATTTATCGACCGTTCTGAACTACCAGATTAGCCGTCGCTGGAGGTTTTCCGGAAATTTCGTACTCATGTCGGGGCGACCTATTACACTTCCTGAACAGAAATACATCTTTGATGGCAAGCAGGTCGTATTGTTCTCAGACCGGAATAAATACCGGATGCCACTCTACCACAGGATGGACGTAAGCATCACCATTGACGAAAATCTGCGCAAAAAACGGATGTGGAAAGGTAGCTGGACATTCTCGGTTTATAACCTGTACGGACGTCAAAATCCGTATTCGGTCTTTTACCGTAAAGATCCGTCGATTCAGCACGGCGATATGATTCCATATGCAATTTATAAGCTTTCACTCATAGGAGTTCCTGTACCATCGATTACTTACAACTTCAAATTCTGATGCAAAAAGGTGCATTCTATATGTGGATTATTCCATTGCTTTTTGTTTCGTGCGAAGAGTTTTACAAACCTGTTCTGGATGAGGTTCCGGGCACAATAGTTGTTGAATCGCATTTGACTAACGACCAAAGTCAAAATTTCATCCGGCTTTCGTTGACCCGAAACTTTTACAACACCGATGCTGTGAACTGGGTAACCGGGGCCCGGGTTGATCTGATTGAAACTGGTGGACCGATAACAAGAGCAAAAGAAAATGGTCCGGGATATTATACATTTCCTATTCTTCCGGTTATTGGGTTCAGGTATAAACTTCGTATTTCTTATCAAAGAGATGTTTTTGAATCAGATATTGTGAAAATGCCTCCGATCCCATCCATCGACTCACTTTATACCAGAAATAAAATCCAGATTGAATACAAGGTAGATGCATTTGGAATTCCTCAAAAAACAGAAACTCCCGGCCGTGAAATTTGCATTGATGCCTCCATTACGCCTCAATTGAAATATTATCGTTTTAGCTCAAGGGAAGTTCTGCAATGGATTTATTATCCTCCTCCTTTGGCAGCACCCTGGTTTGGTTGGAAAAATGTATCAGAAGATGGGATCTTCAACCTTGCCGGGCCGAAAGATTACAGCATTTCCGACAAAATACAAGTTCATACCCTTTTTTCATTGGCATACAACGGTCAGCAATATCTCGACTCAGCTTCTATGCTTCCGGCTGGCTGGATTGCAATTATTGACCAATATGGAATTACAAAGGAATCCTACGATTTTCACGAGAAACTGAACAAGCAATTTGCTGCTGAAGGAAGTTTATTTGATCCGATACTAACACAGGTCTTTGGAAATATGCATTGTATAAATGATACGTCGAAAATCATTTTAGGATATTTTGATTTGAATTCATACAGGCAATCAAGGTATTTTCTGAATATTGGAATAAATGATAAAAGTCCAGGTGTTGTGAGGAAATTAGACCAGTATCACTTCATTCCGGCAAATGGTTATCTGGATGGAGAATATCCTGTATTTTGGGAACGCAATTAGTAATGATGAAGAACTATTTATTCATATCCTTGGGCCTGATTGCTCTATTATTTCTCTTCCATTCGTGTGAAGAGATTTACACTCCTGCAATCGATGAAACAACTCATCTGCTGGTTATTGATTCACATATTACCAATGATCCGAACCAGAATTTTGTCCGGATTTCAAAAACCAGAAATTTTTACGGCACCAATGCTGTGGATTGGATAAGCGGTGCACGGGTTGATCTGATTGAAGTAGGCGGAAATATAACCAGAGCTACAGAGAATGGTCCGGGATATTATTTATTTTCGATAGTTCCGGTGACTGCCAAAAAGTATATACTTCGGATTTCGTATCTGAAAGATGTTTATGAATCAGAAACTGTCGTCATGCCACCTGCTCCCGCGATTGACTCACTTTACGCCAACCATAAAATAGAAAAAAATTACCGGACTGATGCCTATGGAGTTCCCTTGCTGACAGAAACTCCCGGGCGCGAAATATGCATCAATGCGGCAATAAAGCCTTCCCTGGAATATTATCGTTTTTACTGGCGAGCAATTCTTGAATGGCAATATAATCCGCCTGCTGTATTTGGTCCTCCGCCCCCTTCGTGGTACGGTTGGCTTTCGAGATATGGAAATGAGGAATTTAATATTGCCGGACCCAAGCAATTCAGCTTTTCAGATCAGGTAAAAAATCATCCAATCCTTTTTCTGAATTACGATGAAAGAGCCTTCCTCGACTCCGCCACTCAAATGGCTATCGGTTGGATTGTGATTATTGACCAGTATGGTATAACAAAAAATTCATTCGATTATCACAACAAGCTGAACCAGCAGTTTACTGCTGATGGAAGTTTGTTTGATCCGTTACTTAACCAGGTATATGGAAACTTTCATTGCAAAAATGACCCAACGAAAATAGTCATGGGCTTTTTTGATTTGAATTCATACCGGCAGTACAGGTATTGGATGAATTTTGGAATCGACGAAAAAAGTTCAGTAATTGTGCGTCAGATTGATAGCTATCCGGTAATTGCTGATAATGGGTATCAGATTGGATCTTATCCGGCATTTTGGAAATCAAATAACTAATCATGAAGAATTATTTATTCATATTCATTGGACTGATTGCTCTGACATTTCTCTTCCATTCGTGTGAAGAGATTTACACGCCTGCAATCGACAAAATGACTCAACTCATGGTTGTTGATTCACATATTACGAATGATCCGAAACAAAATTATGTAATGGTTTTTAAAACCAGGAACTTCTACAGTACCAGTGCAGTGGAGTGGATAAGCGGTGCCCTCGTTGAACTTGTTCGAGATAACTTTAAGGTAGTGAAAGCGGTAGAAGGTAGCCCCGGACATTATGCATTCCCTTCCACGCCAGTCCCTGGCGGGAATTATAAACTTCGGATCACCTATATGAATGAAGTCTTTGAATCAGACTATGTAATTATGCCACCGGTTCCATCAATCGATTCGCTTTATACCACCTTTGCAGTTGAAAAATCAGTCATAAATAATGGATATGGTGTTCCCGAGGTATTTGAAAAGAAAGTGCGGAAAGTATCAGTTGATATTCCGCTAACACCTGAGCTCAAATATTACCGGCTTAACTACCGTGCTATCATTCAGTGGAAATATACGCCTCCTGCGTTCTACGACTCGGTGCCAAACATTATCTATGCTTTAAATACTAAAAAGGCATTTCTTGAAGCGGCAACTCCTCCCCCAACTGCCGATGACACTTCAATACATGTTTTATATGGTTGGATTTCACATTACAACAAGGATTTTTTTGATCTGGCCGGGCCAAAAGAATTTAGCTTGTCCAATCAGATTCTTAATCATCATTTAGTTTCCCTGGCCTACAAGAGCCAGGAATACCTCGACTCGGCTACACAGGACTCATATAACTGGATTATTATTCTCGACCAATATAGTATTTCAAAAGAGTCATTCGATTTTCATTCGAAGCTAAATCAACAGTTTTCGGCTGAAGGAAGTTTATTCGATCCGGTGCTGACGCAGGTTTTCGGGAACATGCATTGTGTGGGTGACCCATCGAGAACCATTTTGGGATTCTTTGATCTGAATTCATATAAACAATACCGGTATTACCTGAATTTAGGAACCGGCACCGAAAGCACAGTTGTACTTCGCCGTTTAGACAAATTTTATGAAATACCCGACCGGGGGTACACGAAAGATAATCCTCCGTTTTTCTGGGAAACCAATTACAAATAAATGAAGAAACTCGTAATCATATTTATGCTTCTGTCCGTCATTGCGACGATTCTGAAAGCTCAGGAAAAATCTTCGTTCGGGTTTTACACCGACCGTGATGTCTATGTGAGCGGAGAAACTTTGCTTGCCAAGGTTTTTACGCCGGAACTTAATAATTCGACCATGGTTTACATGGATTTGGTTGGTCCATTCGGCAAACGGATTTTGGGAGCCTCTCTCGAAATAAGGAACAATCAGGCCGATGGATACCTTCAATTGCCTGATTCGCTGAGTTCCGGTACTTATCAGTTGAGAGCTTATGAGAAAAACACGGCCGGGAAAGTTAAAATAATCCGGGAAATCTGGATTTCGAACCGTTTCGACGGATTGGAGAAAACCAATCAAATAAAAAGGGCGGCAGTACCGGAAATCAAGCCAGATAAAGAAACAACACAAATCAGTATTTCAGAAATTCAGCCTGAATATCCGGTGAGGAGTTCAATCAATGCAAATATCCGCATCGACGAATCTTTGATGAAAGAGATTGATGGTAACCTGCTTGTATCTATTTCACAAACCGAACCAAATTTTGCATCTGCAACTTTTCAGGTTCAATCCGAACAGATCAAAGAAGGAATGAATCAGGATAAAGGCATGATACTTTCGGGCTTGGTTACCGATAAAAAAACATTGCTTCCGGCTGACAGCGTGACGGTTTATCTGACTATTCCCGATTCTATTCCCGGATTCCAATACTATGTAACCAGAAAAGACGGCAGGTTCTATTTTCTGATCGAAAACTACTACGGATCGGTTCAGGCAGTTGTTCAATGTTTTGGCAAAACTGCGGTACAGCGGCTGAAAATAAAAATGGACGAACTTTTCGACGGAATAGGAACGCTTTCAAATTTCACCAAACAGCCTGTTCCCGAAGAATTTAAAAATAACATCAAACGTAATATCGACGCAGTGACCCTTCAGAAAATTTTTGCACAGGAAAAACTCAGATTTTCAGCAGCACCATTGAAAAAACGGGCACCCTATCCATATTATGGAAAACCGAATCAGACAATTGATCCTCAGCTGTTTATCGACCTTCCAAATTTTAACGAAATCTCAAAAGAATTGCTTCCTGGAGTCAAATTCAGAAATTACAACAATGAGCCTTCACTTCAGGTACTCAATGCACCCAATCGTATTTTCTTTAACGAAAAGCCATTGATTTTGATGGATGGAATTCCGATCCGGGATTTAAACGTCATCAAAGGAATGGGAACTGCCGATATCGATCGGGTTGATATTTGCCAGAGTGAACGATTCTATGGCGACCTCCGTTTCGCAGGGGTAGTAGCCATTTATACTACCAAAGCTGATTATTCCATGCTTCCGGAATCGGACCAATTGATCCGGCTAAAACTTGAAACCATTCAAACGCCGGCCACATTGACTGAACCAAAAATTACGGAATCAAACATTCCGGATTTACGGCAGCTTATTTACTGGAATCCCTCGACCGAGCCACAGGCCATGCTTTCAGTAAAATGCAACACATCTAATGTTTTAGGCCAATACCGGCTGGTTGTGAGAGGAAGATTAAAAGACGGAACACTATTTTTTGAAGATAAACCATTTGAGGTAAAATAATATGACCACCAGGATAATACAAATAATGCTTCTTTTTCTGACTTTCAGTTTCGTAAAAACTGGCAGCGCCCAGGAAACACAGAGTGCGAAATGGGATGGTGAGAAAATTAAAGGAGCCCGTTTTCTTCCTTATGCTGCTTACCAGGGATTTCCATATCTTATCAGTTCCTGGCAGATTGGGAAAATTGAATTCGCAAGCGGCGAAAGTGCAGATGGTTTAAACCTCCGGTATAGCACGTTCAAAGACGAACTGATTTATTACAACAATACCATTTCGGCACAGATTGTCATCGACAAAGCCAGCCTGTCGGGATTTTCGCTCCAAGATGGAATTGAAAAAACACGGATCTTCAGGAAACAATTTTATGATGGTTATATGAAAGGTGACCGCTATTTTGAAGTACTTTCTTCCGGAGAAACTAATTTGCTGGTGTATCGCAAAGTCAGCCTTCAAACAACTTCTGCCTACAAGGACCAGCGAGGAGTTCTGACCAATCTGGAATATGCCAACGATTTTCAATTCTATTTCTATTCGCCCGAAAAAGGGTACACATCGGTCAAACCGAATTGGCTAAGTTTAATGGCAAGATTTAATAAGACCGATCAAAAACCGATTAAAAAATTGCTCCGGAAAAGTAAAATCAGAATTTCTAATGAAGAAAGTTTTGTCCGGGCATGGAAAGTAATTGAAAAAGAAGGGTTTAAAATCATTCCTTAAAAATCCTTCTCAAAATCCTGATTTTCTGAATTCGTTTCGTTAAATTTATTGATCCATCACAACATTATTGTTCGGGTCGCAATAAATTAAACCAACCGAATGAAAGAAGAGTTTTTACAGTTTATCTGGGAACATGGCTTGTTCAACCGGAACAACCTGAAAACGACCGATGGAAAACCAGTGGAAATCATCACCACAGGCCAGCCAAACTTCGATTCCGGTCCTGATTTTTTCAACGCAAAAATCCGGATTGGAGAAACAACCTGGGCAGGAAACATCGAAATCCACCAAAAATCGTCGCACTGGTACCGCCACCGGCACAATACCGATGCAGCATACAACAATGTAATTCTGCATGTGGTAGAACTGAATGACAGTCCGGTATTGATTAAAAGCCAAACATTGCCAACTCTGGAAATCCGATATCCGGCAGAAATTCTTGAAAATTACGAACAACTATTAAAGTCTCAGCGCTGGATTGCCTGTGAGGAAAGGCTTCCGGAAGTGGATCCGTTCATCTTAAGGTTTTGGTTCAGTTCGCTGATGATCGAACGGCTGGAGGCGAAAACCAGTGACATCATAACCATTCTGGAACAGAATAAAAACAACTGGAACGAAACATTTTATCAGCTTCTGGCCCGCAATTTCGGAATGAAAACCAATGCGCTTCCCTTCGAAATGCTTGCCAAATCGCTGTCCTTGCAACTGCTCTCGAAGCATAAAAATGATTTGTTTCAGATCGAAGCTTTGTTGTTTGGACAATCTGGACTTTTGAATGAAACTTTGTTAGGTGACGATTATTTTCTTGCGCTCCGGAAAGAGTACTCCTACCTCTACAAAAAGTATGGATTATCGGGAATCGAATCGCATCTTTGGAAATTTATGCGGCTGCGCCCAATCAACTTTCCTACCATCCGGATTGCACAACTTGCCATGCTGATTCATCATTCCTCTGCCCTTTTTTCAAGAATTTTGGAGACCGAAAATCTGGAGGACCTGCGGAAATTATTCGATGTCTCAGCTTCCGGATACTGGAATACCCATTATAATTTCAACAAAATTTCGAAAGACGATCATCAAAAAAAGCTTGGAGAAACAGCATTCAACAATCTGTTGATCAACACGATTGTTCCGATGCTTTTTGTTTATGGTGACCAACACATGGATGATGCAATGAAAGACCGGGCCTTGCTTTTGCTCGAAAAGCTGGCTCCTGAATCCAATCAGGTTATACGGAAATGGAACGAACTTGGAGTCGAAAGCTGGTCGGCATTCGAGACCCAGGCTTTACTTCAGTTAAAGAACAGGTATTGCGAACCTAAAAAATGTTTAAATTGCCAGTTGGGAGCGAAGATCATCACATCAGTCAATCAAGCCAAAAATGAGCCAGCCGTACAATAAGTTTCAGGAAGTATCTCAAAAAACGGTCCGAACCGCGGTGGTGCTGCTTGTATTGCTTGTATCATCAGGCACTACCTTCTATTGGGGCTACGAACAATATCCGCTGATCGACGCTTTCTTCATGACTATTTTTACTATTTCCACCGTCGGTTTTGGAGTGATCCACCCGCTATCTGATGTTGGAAAACTTTTTACTTCCGGATTGATCATGTTTAGTTTGGGAAGTTTGGCTTGGGTGGGATCCAATCTGGCCCGTTTTGTTTTCGACGGAGAATTAAAAAATTACTTAAAAACATACCGAGTGGACAAAAAAATCATGAAACTGAAAGACCATACCATCATTGTTGGTTATGGCCGGAACGGAGAACAGGCAGCCATGGAGCTGCAGGCCTCTGGTGTTGATTTTGTGGTAATTGACAAACGCGAGAATGTCCTGAGCCGCATCCGAGAAAATGAAAATCTTTTGTACATCCAGGGTGATGCCACACACGAAGAGGTTCTTTTTCAGGCCCGCATTGAACATGCTAAGGCGTTGATTGCCACCACACCTAACGACGCGGATAACGTTTTTGTAGTGCTGACGGCACGAAGCATTAATCCAGCCCTGAGAATCATCAGCCGTGCCTCAGAAATGGGATCGGTCACCAAACTTCGCCGGGCCGGTGCCACGAATGTAATTATGCCTGAACGCATTGGCGGACAACGAATGGCCAAACTTGTTACCCAACCCGATGTGGTTGAATTCGTGGAATATATTCTTTTGCAGCAAAGTAAAGACGTGAGTCTTGAGGAGATTTCGTGTGCCCGAATGGCCACTTTTTTCGTAAATAAACCACTGAAAGTTTTGTACGAGAAAAATAAATCGGGAATAAACATCGTCGGCCTTAAAATCAGCGGTGTGAAATATGTATTCAATCCATCTCCTGAACTGACGCTCAGCCGCGGCGACCAGCTTTTTGTGCTTGGTTCGCCCACACAAATCAGCGAGTTCAGGAATATGCTGGAGAATCAGAAATAAGAATTAAGTAAAAAGGAAATTGGTCAGTCATTGTTGCATTGAAAAGGGGCAGATGATTCGGTCATTCGCAAACTCAAATATTTCCATGAAACAGAAACCTATTCTAATTTGCCTGCTATTTTGCATTTCTATTTCAAATCTTTTTGGACAAAAGATTAGTGAAACCAACTTGACATTTGGAATCATCAAAACATCATCTCCGGTACAGCCAAACCACTGGAACGATAGTCCCTTACCAAGATATTTTACATTCAATGTAACTGAAAGCTGGTACGGAAACGATCATTGGTTCTCGTTGAGAAAGGAACTTGGACTTAATTTGCAATATTCACCAATTCACCTTGGAGGCGGTGGACTTGCAGCTCAAGGATATTACTCAGGTAATATAATGAGCCTTTTTGCAGAAGCCACGCTAATGGCTCGTTTCAGGATAAATAAAACACTGGCATTCAGTTTCGGACCAACGATGGAATTTCTATTGTTGGGAAACAACAATCTGACGTATTCCTATTCCACCATTTTTACCAATCCGCCCAGTTCAGGAATCAAGGTATTTCCCTTATTGAGTCGGGGCTTCTTTAATAATCCAAGCTATGGAATAAAAGCAAAACTTTTTGAATCTGCTCTCACTGAAAATGCAATTATCGGAATAAATATTAGTTATTTATGGACGAAGCAAGAATCTTCCAATTTCTATTCTTCAAACTACACCCTAATTGCGCTTTACCTTGGTTTTAAAAAAGTGAAGAAAAGTTGATCGGGATTCCAAAATTATTCAATCGTCTTTATTACTCCACCGGTCGATTTATCCAGAAAGTTTTGTGTTGAGTTGATGCTCCTGCCCAATTCTTTTTCCGTTTCGAGACGGGCATTGCCGGCAACCCTAACACCACGTTTGGCTACTTGTTTGTTTTTCGGGAAGGTCTCCGGTTTTTCTTTCTGCGAAATCTCGGTAGTGACTTTCTCTCCCAACATGGTGAAAATTAGCTCAAGGTCGGTCATGTGGTCACGCAGATTTGAACTCTTTTTAACCAAACCTTTCACCTCTTTATACTCCGATGGCGTTAAACCAAAGGTAGCTTTTGATATTTCGGCCGTAAGAATGGCAAAATCATGATCGTTGTTAATTCCACGCTCTTTCCACTCATCAGTAAGGTTCTGGCGAATGGCAATTCCCCGCAGCCGCTTGTCAATCCAGTCTTTTGAATATCCTTTTTGTAGGTAAAGCACTTTCATTCGTTCCTGTGCAAGTTCAGGGTTCTCAATTTTCTGAACCCTTTCATATCCAACTTTAGCCAGCCATTGCTTGAATGGTTCAGCTTTTGGCGATGGAATGGATTGGATGATACGGAAGAGCTGCTCTGTTTCGGCAACATCAGTCATATAAAATTTACCATCAGCTGATTGCATTTTCAGTTGTCCCAATTTCTGGGACAACTCGCTTCCTTCTGCTTGCAGTTTGGTTTTCAGTGCATTCCAGTATTTTCTTGGTCGGGGACTTCCCGTCAATATTTCAATTACATCAATGATTGAAAAATACCACTTTTCTTGTTCGTTATCCCAGTGGGCACGAACCTTTTTGTTTTCAAAGAGTTTGAGAGGGCTCATGATTGTGATTTAATCGTTTGCTGAATTATAAATTTTGTAGATTTATTGCTTTCTGAAAGGGAAAAGTTTAACTTTTTATCAACTTTTACTCACCCCTTCTCAATACAACTGTTAGGTTTATCCTGACTTAACTCCACATTTCAAAATTTAATCCCCTACCCTCTTGAATTTCAAAGATATTTGATTATTTTTGCCACGCTTTAAAAAATTAATTTTAAGCGGTTGTTATCGAAAGCGTTGCTGCTGCTTAAATATTGTACAACAATTTAAAAAACAATTCATGTTATCATCTGAAAAGAAAATCGAATTTTTTGAGAAATACGGTAGTTCTGCCGTAGACACAGGGTCATCAGAAGCTCAGGTTGCCATGTTTTCATTCCGCATCAGCGCACTGACTGACCATTTGAAATTAAACAAAAAAGATTTCAGCACCCAGCGTGCTTTGATCACTTTAGTAGGTAAACGTAGAAGTCTTCTGGATTATCTGAAGAAAAAAGACATCAACCGTTACCGTGCAATTATCAAAGACCTTAATTTACGTCGATAATTTATCACCGAAAAGGCAATATTTTATTGCCTTTTCTTATTTTTATACGCTTTTATAAACTTGTCGGTACCAGGTTTTTAAAAGCAAATTTTGATCCCGAGTACTCGGGATGAACAAATGCCCCACCACGCCCATTTGTAGTACCTTTTAGAAATTTTATTTATTTGAAAAAATTATGAATCAAGCAATTATTAAAACAATTGACCTTGGCGATGGCCGCACCATTACCATTGAAACGGGCCGGCTGGCAAAACAGGCCGACGGTGCGGTGGTTGTTAAAATGGGTGATACGATGTTACTGGCAACCGTTGTTGCCGCAGTTGATGCCAAAGAGGATGTGGACTTTATGCCACTTTCGGTTGACTACCGCGAAAAATTCGCTGCTGCCGGGCGTTTCCCGGGCGGATTTATGAAACGTGAGGCACGCCCTTCGGATGATGAAGTATTGATTGGCCGTCTGGTTGACCGCGCTTTACGTCCACTTTTCCCAGCCGATTTTCACGCTGAAACAGCGATGATGATCTCACTGATTTCATCCGATTCAGAAGTTATGGCCGATTCGCTGGCCGGCCTTGCTGCATCTGCTGCAATTGCTGTTTCGGATGTGCCTTTCGAAACTCCTATTTCTGAAGTTCGGGTAGCACGTGTCGATGGGAAGTTTATTGTGAATCCAACCTTTTCGCAGCTCAAAAAAGCTGATCTCGATATCATGGTTGCTGCCACATTCGACAACATCATGATGGTTGAAGGAGAGATGGACGAGGTTTCTGAAGAAGATATGCTCGAAGCCATCCAGATTGCTCACGAAGCCATTAAAATCCAGTGCAAAGCTCAGGAAGAACTGGCTGCTTTGGTTGGAAAAACCAAACGTACGTATTGCCACGAAATCAATGATGCCGATCTGAAAGCCAAAGTTTTCAAAGATCTTTATCCTGCCTGTTATGCACTGGCAACTCAACGCCTCAACGATAAAGCATTGCGCATCGAAGGTTTTCATGCCATTGTGGAAGAGTATATTTCAGGATATAAAATTGCCAACGCTGAAAATACCGAAATCGACCTCGGAACTCACATCAAATTGATTAAAAAATATTACCACGATGTGGAGAAAGAAGCCATGCGACGCATGATTCTTGACGAAGGTGTCCGTTTGGACGGTCGTACCACGACTCAAATCCGCCCAATCTGGGGTGAAGTGAATTACCTTCCGGGATCACACGGATCAGCCATTTTTACCCGTGGTGAAACTCAGTCACTTTCTTCCATAACTTTGGGAACAAAGATGGACGAAAAGAAAATCGACAGCGTGACTTACCAAGGCGTTGAAAAATTCCTTTTGCACTATAACTTTCCGCCATTTTCGGTCGGTGAAGCCAAAGTGCCACGTGGAGTCGGTCGCCGCGAAATCGGTCACGGAAACCTTGCTTTACGTGCATTGAAAAAAATGATTCCTGATGAATTTCCTTATGTAGTAAGAATTGTATCTGATATTCTGGAATCAAACGGATCATCATCGATGGCCACCGTTTGTGCCGGAACCATGTGTATGCTTGATGCCGGTGTGAAAATGAAACGTCCGGTTTCAGGAATTGCAATGGGTCTGATTACCGATCCTGCCAACAATAAATTCGCAGTACTTTCAGATATTCTGGGCGACGAAGATCACCTTGGTGACATGGACTTCAAAGTAACCGGTACTTCAAAAGGCATCACTGCTACCCAGATGGACATCAAAGTTGGCGGACTTTCGTATGAAATTCTTTCTCAGGCATTGCTTCAGGCGAAACAAGGCCGCGAACACATTCTTGGCGAAATCCTGAAAGTAATTTCAGAACCGCGCGAAGATTACAAACCAAACGTTCCACGTGTGGTAATCATTCAGGTTCCGAAAGAATTCATTGGACCAATCATTGGCCCAGGCGGAAAGAACATTCAGAAACTTCAGGAAGAAACCAAAACGGTTATTTCGATTGAAGAACGCGATGATATTGGTTATGTTCAGATTTCGAGCGTGAACAAAGAATCGTTAGAAGCTGCAGTTAGCCGCCTCAAAATGATTGTAGCTGTTCCTGAAAAAGGTGAAATCTACAAAGGAAAAGTAAAATCGATCACCTCGTTTGGTGCCTTTGTCGAAATCATGCCGGGAAAAGAAGGCCTGCTACATATTTCTGAAATCAGCTGGAACCGTTTGCAAACGGTTGAGGAAGAACTTCAGGAAGGCCAGGAAATTGAAGTTAAATTGCTTGATATGGACCGCGATGGCAAGATGAAATTGTCACGTCGCGTATTGCTTCCAAAACCGGAAGGAATGCCAGATCGTCCTGAGAGACCAGAACGCAGCAATGATGATCGTCCTCCGCGTCGTGATGATAACCGCGGAGGTGGTGACCGTCGTGGCGGTGGAGATCACCGTGGCGGAGACCGTCGCGATAACCGTGGTGGTGGAGACCGCAGATAATCACAACTGCAAAATACGAACTACTCATTACCGAGATAAACAAAAATGCCCGCAAGTCGGGCATTTTTTATTGGGTTCATTCACCCTATCCATTCATCAAATCCAATGTAAAAGCTTTTTAGTGACTTCCCTGTATCGGGTTTTGAGTTATTATTCTCATTTTATAAAACGAACGGTAAACAAAAACTAAAGCGATCACGAGGAAAACGCCTCCAACATAAGGAGCTATCGTCCGAAAATCTTCATCAATGGCGATTTCCATAGCTAAAAGTCCAAATAAGGTGGTGAATTTAATAATTGGGTTCAAGGCAACCGATGAAGTATCTTTAAACGGATCGCCTACCGTATCGCCAACTACGGTTGCATCGTGCAAAGGGGTGCCCTTCTCCTTCAGGTCAACTTCGCATACCTTTTTGGTATTATCCCAGCATCCACCCGCATTGGCCATAAATATTGCCTGAAACAATCCGAACACAGCCAGGGATATGAGATAGCTGACAAAGAAAGACACAGACATGTTCCCTGCAGCACTTCCGTTTTGTGCTCCACTTGAAGGAGCTGAGAAGAAGGCAAACGCAAGTGCAAAGGAGAAAATAGCGATAAAAATATTGATCATTCCGGCATGAGCATAATTGGTACAAATCCTTACCACTTCTTTCGATGTGGCCACCGAAGCTTTTGAATCGGCATCGGGATCAAGATTGATATTATCTTTAATATACTGTACCGCCCGGTAAGCTCCAGCTGTAACTGCCTGAATGGATGCCCCGGTAAACCAATACACTACACTTCCTCCAGCCAGAAAGCCCATAATGGTGTATGGATTCAGCAGGCTGAGAATAAGTTCAGGCTGTACTCCTATTTTCTTCTGTATAATCAGAATAAGAGAAAATATCATGGTTGAGGCACCGACTACCGCTGTTCCGATCAAAACAGGTTTTGCCGTAGCTTTAAATGTATTTCCGGCGCCATCGTTGGCTTCCAGATAATGCTTGGCCTTTGCAAAATCAGGTTTAAAACCATATTCAGCTTCAATATCCCGTTCAATATTTGGAATTTTTTCGATCAGCGAAAGCTCATAAATGGACTGTGCATTGTCGGTAACCGGGCCGTAACTGTCAACCGCAATGGTGACAGGTCCCATCCCAAGGAAGCCAAAAGCGACAAGTCCGAAAGCAAATATGGAAGGATAAACCATCAGGTTTGGAGGAATGTAACCACTGGCTATGTATGAGATGAACATCAATATCGTAAAGATCAATCCCAGCCAGAATGCGCTGAAATTTCCAGCGACCAATCCGGAAAGGATATTCAACGATGCCCCGCCTTCGCGCGAAGCGGCAACTGTTTCTGAAACATGAATCGATTTGGGGCTGGTAAACACTTTGGTGATTTCAGGAATAAGTGCTGCACCAAAAGTGCCACAACTAATTATCGTTGAGAGTGTAATCCAGAGAGAACCTGGCAGGTCACCAATCAGGTAGTAACTGGTAATAAAAGTGACAACAATAGAAATTAGCGAGGTGAGCCAAACAAGCATGGTTAAAGGTTCTTCAAAGTCGATATCTTCCTTTTCTTCGTGGAAAAGCTTGGTGAACTGCTTGTTGAGATGAAATGCCCCAATAGAAGTGACAACCATGAGAATGCGCATGGAGAATATCCAGGTCAGAAAAGTACTTTGGAACATGAGTTTCTCGCTCTCCGGCATACTTTGGCCAATAGCAAGAACGATAAAACTAATCAGTGCAACTCCGGTTACTCCGTATGTTTCAAAACCATCGGCTGTTGGGCCAACGCTATCTCCGGCATTATCTCCGGCACAATCCGCAATTACACCCGGATTTCTTGGGTCGTCTTCCTGAATTTTGAAATAGATTTTCATTAAATCGCTGCCTATGTCAGCTATTTTGGTAAAAATCCCTCCGGCTATTCGCAGAGCGCTGGCACCAAGTGATTCACCAATGGCAAATCCGATAAATGCAGCACCAGCCATTTGCCTTGGGACAAAAAGCAGAATGATGAGCATCATAATCAGCTCAACACAGATCAACATTACGCCAATGCTCATACCGGCATCGAGCGGAATGTTTAATAATTTTACGGGTTTTCGTTGTAAAGACGCAAAAGCCATCCGGCTGTTTGCATAAGTGTTCATCCGGATTCCAAACCAGGCCACGCTGTATGATCCCAGTATTCCAATTAAAGTCCAGAAAAGAATCAGCACTACCTGCGACATGAGGTAACTTTGCAGGAAACCGAAATAAAAACCGATGATACTTCCGATAACCACAAACAAAACCACGATGAACTTACCCTGCTGAATAAGGTAGGTTTTGCAGGTTTCGAAAATCACACTTGAAACTTCAAGCATCGACGGATGAGCATCCAATCGCTTAATCCGGAAGAAAATATAAAGTCCAAAACCAATTCCTAAAAAGCAGACAACAAAACCCATCATCAACAAATTATTTTGTTGCGGCGATAATTCAGGAATTACCAAATCAGCTTCACTTGCCTTTGAAACGGCGGAGAAAACAAATGCGAGGAGTAGAAAAATGAATCGTTTCATAGAAATAGGTATTTGACTTTTGTTGTTCATAAGTCTCCAAATATATGAAACCTAAATTTCTAAAAAGCAAATAATTCTTTCTAATATTAAATTAATGTTAAAATATTGTATTTTATACTGTCACATTTGAACTCTAAGAGTTTTTTGTTAAAAGATTTACGTTTTTTTTCAACAAAAATCGCTTCACTCATCACCAAACGAAACACCCATTTTACGTCCTTTAATTACCAGATTATTATCCGGATCGACGAGCCTGAGCTTACCACCGACTTCTTCGAGCGAAACTGTAGTCAGCTCATTGTTGATTAAAGCGACCATTGTTCCAAAATTTCCTTCGGCAATACATTTTGTGGCGTATGCTCCATAGCGAGTTGCCAGAATACGGTCCATGGGCGAAGGACTTCCGCCACGCTGGGTGTAGCCTAAAACAGTTTCGCGTGCTTCCACATCAACCTTTGCCTGAATCGACTCAGAAAGAAACCTTGCAGCCGACATGGTTTTGGGATGGTCAATTCCTTCCGCAACTACTATAATGGAATATGGTTTGTTGTTTGCATACCTTTCTTCGATCTTGGCACAAACCAAATCCATTGAATATTTAATTTCAGGAATCAGAATTATGTCGCCGCCTCCGGCCATTCCTGCATAAAGTGCAATCCAGCCGGCATTGTGCCCCATCACTTCAATAATCATCACCCTACCGTGGGAGTTAGCAGTGCTGTGCAAACGGTCAATCGCCTCGGTAGCTATAATCACAGCAGAATCAAACCCGAAAGTCAGGTCAGTTCCCCATACATCGTTGTCAATGGTTTTCGGTATCCCGATTACATTGAGACCGATCTTCGACAACAGATTGGCTGTTTTCATCGTGCCATTTCCACCAATGCAAACCAATCCATCCAATCCCAGATCGTGGTAATTTTGCTTGATCAGGTCTGGTTTATCATTGTCTTCTTCAGTCACTATTTTGAAAGGTTTTTCGCGTGAGGTTCCAATAATAGTTCCCCCAAGGGTTAAAATACCCGACAAATCCTTCTCTTTCAACTCTACGTATTGTTTATAAATCAAGCCGGTATATCCCGATGAAAACCCAATAACCTCCATGCCATATTCAACAATCGCAGTTTTTCCAACCCCTCTGATTGCTGCGTTTAATCCTGGGCAATCGCCACCTGCAGTCAAAATTCCTATCCTTTTTGTTCCTGTCTTATTCATGATCATAAATTTTTATTATTTCGGTCAACATCACTGAAAACATACCGAAGTTAAAAAAACAAATCAACTTTCAGGCAATCCGTTTTTAGGTTTAACGAATTGGAAACATTCAATTTTTTCTGAAGTTTTTTTAACTTTACCATTCAGCTTTAAAAAATTTGTTTTTTATTTGTCTGAAGGAACTTTGGTGCGATTATATTTTTTAATCAGCATTATTATCTATCATAAAATATTCATTTCTAAGCCGTAAACCAATTTAAATTTTCAATAAACTAAAAATTATCCCATGAAAAAAATCTATTCACTTTTACTGGCAGGCATTTTTGTATTGGCAATTTCATTTCAAAGTTGCGAAAAAAAGGCTCCGGAAAAGAACAAGTTAACTGCCGAAGAAGCCAGTTCAGGATGGAAACTTCTTTTTGACGGCACTACATCTACCGGTTGGAGAGGTTATAACAAAACATCGTTTCCAGCGGGGTGGCAAATTACTGACGGTACCATGCATTGCGTTGGTTCAGGTACGGGAGAAGCTGGCGCTGAAAATGGTGGCGACATCATTTTCGACAAAAAATTCAAAAGCTTCGACCTAAAAGTTGAGTGGAAAATAGCCAAAGGAAGCAATTCAGGAATTTTCTATCTTGGGCAGGAAGTTCCGGGATGGCAAATCTGGAAAACAGCTCCTGAATATCAGGTACTGGACAACATCAATCACATTGACGCCACACTCGGAAAAGATGGAAACCGGCAAGCTGGTTCGTTGTATGATCTGATTCCGGCCAAGCCACAAAATGCCAAACCGATTGGCGAATGGAACACTGCCGAAATCATAGTGTATCAGGGAACGGTTGTTCACAAACAAAATGGCGAGAAAGTTCTTGAATATCATTTATGGACTGACGACTGGAAAAAACTGGTTAAAGACAGCAAATTCCCTGAGCTGAATCCAAACTGGGCTGATGTGGCCAAAGAAGGATACATCGCTTTTCAGGATCATGGCGGCGACGTTTGGTACCGAGACATAAAAATAAAAGAACTGGACTAAATAATTTCAGGCAATAACAAACAAGGCCCCCTTTTCAGGAGGCCTTGTTTGTTATTGGAGATTTTGTAATTGCTGATATAGGCCAATTCTATTCATCCTTTTTATTTGCTTGCCTTTGCATCCAGCTTAACAGTGATACTTTTCAGGATAATAGGTTCGGTCAATGTTGAGCCATGCCGGTCCAATTTAAAACCAACGGTTTCGATGAGGTTTTTCTTCTTCTGTTTATTCACCAAAAAATCTTCGGTAGATAGCGTTAAAACTAAATCCTGACCTGCTTTTGATGAAAGCCCAGACAAGTCTCTTGACACGCCGCTCCAGACATAATACCCTTTTTCGCCGGCCTGAACAAAAGGTGTAATCTGCATCTTTCCCTCGTCGAAATAAGCTTTCGGGATATTAAATATATATTCAGCTTTAAACGGTTCGAAGTTGTGCGGTGCTCCAAGCGACTGGCAAATGGTCACATCGCCGGTGTGGCCCTGCAGGATCTGACCTTCACCCCATTGCGGAATTAGCGCCATGCCTTTTCCAGCTTTGTATAGCCGACGGGTGATATCCATACTTTCGGCTGAAATCCTCACTTCCAGTTTGTCAATGGCTTCCTGGTTATTATAATTGAACTGGTAATATGATTTAGGGTTGATCACCACCGGATCTGGTGGCTCAGGAACGATTTTATCTTCGTTGAGTTTGATTTTCAGGTTGCGGATTTTGATGGGTGTCGAAACCACCGAACCCCGACGTTCGAAAACGATGTTCACCCGCTCGATTTTCCGTTGCTTGATGGAAGGTTCATGGAAATCAGCCGGAACAACTAACATTTTCTTGTATTTTCCGCCGCTGCCGGCAAAATCTGACATTTTGTAGGTATGCCCATTAAACAGATAATCACCGGCAGGACCCGCCTGCAATGAGAAAACAAACTCCATTTTGCCTTCATCGATGTATTCCTGCGGAATGTTGATCTCGAAGGTCACTTCGGACTGGCTGCAGTCGCTCATCGGGATGTGCTGGTACGAATGTAGCCGACCATTTTCAACATTCCGCGTGGCTATATCAGTTGAGTTAGCATCATCTTTCGACCACTTCGGGAGCATGACCGCGGCATTATCTTTTGCGTCATACGAAATATCAATCTGTTTCGACCCAAGGTGAACCACGTCAACGGTCCAAAGATTCGGATCCGCCATATTGAGTTCAACCGTACTGTTTTGCCCAAACACAGGTTTAGACGAAATGCTAAAAACTGTAATAATAAGGAAAACAGTTGCCATTTTCAACGGGATCAGGTCGATAAATTTGTAAGTTTTCTTCATAAAATACAGTTGCTATTTATTTCTAATCCTTTTTATTATTCATGATTAACGGGCAAAGTTGTGTGCAACAGCAATCGCTTTCTGTACATTTTTCAGGTCGATATCGCTGGGGATAGTGCATTCCGACCCAAGGATAAATTGCTTCGGAGCGTCTTTCAGAATGTGCTGAACTTCCTTCTCAATTTCCTGGAATGAACCTTTGTACATAACACCTTTTTTAGGCATACCGCCCATGGCCGGACGTTTAAACATTGCTGAAACCTCTTTCCATGAAAGCAACTTCTCGGTAAGCTGCGGATTGCAATTCACTACTTGTCCGGGGTAATCGAGCACGGCGTCGTAGCTGGCATATTCAGCATTGTAATCGCAAACATGAAGGATGTTAAACGGACAGCGAGCATTGATTTCAGACATGGCAACAAGGTCGGAAGGTTTAACATACTTGGCGAATAATTCCGGATTTTTAAACTGGTTTGTTTCGGAGCCTTGTGTTGCCATGTAAAACCCGTCAACGCCAATGTCTATGCAGGCATTCACAAACAACATCTGGCTTTCGTTCAGAATATCCAAACCCTTTTTCACCGCATCAGGATTCTCTTCCATGTGACTCAGCAATACCGGCAATGTTGCGCTGTGACCTGCCCACATAAATGGTGAATAAAGCGTCATCACCACCAAGGCCTCTTTTTTGGTGGCTTTCACCAATTCCCTGACAGTTTGCAGCTGTGGTTCATAGAAATCCAGATTATTCATCTTCAGCTTCGACCAATCCGAAGGCTTTTTCAGGAAATCGACCGGTTTGTACTGTTGCTCATATTGGATTTTCACGAAATCCATATCGGTAGCCCGAAAGTACTCAAGATGTTTTTCGGTTGCTGCCGAACCAACTTTATGCTGCCCGTCGAAATGCATAAAGAATGCTGCTGGCGTGTAATTTGGCTCCGACTTTCCTTCGAGCCAGGCCATCATGCGTTCCCTTTTATTCAGGAAAGTTGGAACAGCAAGTCCTGAAGCGCCAAGATGCTGGTAGGTCGCCAAAAATCCGGCACCCAAAAGTGAATTTTTGATAAACGAACGTCTTTCCATGATTCAGTTTTATTTATCCGTTAAGGCTTTTAAAATTGGTTCCACCCAGACCTCTTTGTTGATATCATACACAATGAAGTCGCTGTCGAATTGCCAGTATGCCCAGCTAAAGTTTAACTTCCCGGCAGTTCTTGCTACATAAGCTGTATAACGGGCGCGTGAAGCCATATCACCCTTATCGTAAGAGCCAAATTCGCCTAAAAAAATCGGACGATTGTTTGCTTTCGACCAATTTGCTGCAACCTGAAGTTTGGAATCTATTTCCTCCATTTCTTCTTTTGTGCCCGTCCAGGTAATACCCGTCAGGTCTTTATTTTCTTTTGACCACGGTGCACCCTGATGCGTGAATTTCATCGGATGATAGAAATGAACCGTGACGATGATGTTTTGGTCTTCCTTTGGCAAAACAAGCGTTTGCAAACTTTCTATTCCGTTCCAGTTACCCGGACCGATAATCAAAGTTCTGTTCGGATTGGTTTCCCTAATGATTTTTATGGCATCTGCCAGATAGGTATTCCATAATTCGACACTGAGTTTGCGATTCGGCTCATTCAAAATTTCGAACAACACATTGCTGTTCTGATCTTTATACCTTGGTGCAAGTTGACGCCAAACTGACAGGAACATTTCTTTTTTTGCCACCGGGTCATCAGCCATGGCATTGAATTCATGAAGATCAAGAATCATCATTAGATTGGCCTTTTGCCCGAATTTTACAGCCCAATCCAGAGTCTCCAACCAAATTGGATCAATCTGAAAATTTTTGTCCATGTGCGAAAAAGGATGAAGATTAATCCGAACAGTAGAAAAACCGGCATCTTTGATCATTTGAAAGTATTTTTCTTTAAATCGTCCTTTCGTATGATCTTTCCATAAAGCCTGATCGTATCCGATGATGTTAACACCACGGCTCATATTTTTACACTGATCCCAGGCATTGACAGTTTGTGAATAAGCATTGCTGTTTGTTGCAAAAATGAATAACAGAATTGCGACAATAAAGAGATTTCTTTTCATGAATGTTTTATTTCTATGGTTATTCGAAAAGCTAAAAATACCGGCCAATCAGATGATTATCAACGATTGACTTTTTCATGGTTTGCAATTCAATCGTTCCTTGCTGGTGGTAAACAATTTTCCCACCCGGTTCCACCAGAATGGTGTACGGAAGTGCGCCTTGCCAGGCCGGATCAATCGCTTCAATGAGCTGATAGATATCTTTGCCTGAAAAAATATAGTTTTTGTTCGATGCTTCCTGAGTTTTTAAAAACTCCAATACCTTTTCCTTCTTTTCCATTTTATCGGCGCTTATAGAAATGAACTCAAAATCGCGCCCGCGATACATCCGGTCCATAGTAATGAAATCCGGAAATTCCATGGTGCAAGGTCCACACCAGGTGGCCCATACGTTGATTAACCGGAGTTTTTGTCCTTTATTCTGAATCAATGTTTTTACACTATTTACTGAAATGGTATCCAATGAAACCGGCATTTTAGCCCATTTCCGGTAAACTTCCTCATTGTATTCTTTCTTCCAGAACCATTTCATCGAACATCCGAAAACCTTGGTGGTGGCCGGGTCCGGATTTTTTCCAGACAAAACGGCATCAATCGCGTTTCGCAAATCTTCGCCCTGTCCGGTTCCGGGTTTCTCATTCGCATCGATTCTTCCGGAGTATTTCAGAATTCGGGCATAGTCGAAAACAAAAGCATGAGGAGTTGCTACCGGGCCATACGCCAAAGCCGTTTTCTGATTGTCTCCGTCATACAAATACGGAAAGTTGAATTTTTTATCCTGAAACCGGATAAGCATTTCGGGGTAGCTGTCGCTTAAATCAGTATACCCAAGCTCAGAAAGATTTACGGCCTCCGGATTATTGGAAGAAATAACTACCACTTTCACCCCTTTCGATGCATAGTCATTGGTAATCGCAATCATCCGGTTTTCATAGGCCTGAGCAGTAGGACAATGGTTAGCGTTGAAGATAATGACCAGCACTTTCGCCTTTGAAAATGACTTGAGAGAATACATATTTCCATCGGTAGCTTTCAGGTTAAAATCCGGCGCTGTCTGACCAATGGCCAGTGTTTTTGGTTCTTCATGTTTCGGCTGAGCCATTAAAGCTAACGATAGAAACAAAGTGACAAAAGTGACTATGAGCGAATATCGGTTCATGACAACCCAGTTTAAGTTTACTTTTTTTTATTTTATTACCCCGGTGGCTGCCCAGAAAACCAAATAGCCGGGTTTCGTTTTTTCAAGCTGAATGCTAACCAGTTTGCGGTTTTTATCAGGATGAACATTCAGCAAATCAATGTTGTGATGGTCCTTTTCAGTCATTTTGTTAGTTTTGCCCCATTTGGCCAAATCGTGAGCAAGGTAGCAGAAATCCGGGTCATCTGCAGGAATATCCTTGTAATAGTCTGGCACTTCAAATGATTTTGAATCAGCACCATCGGCATATTTCAAAGTTACCTTAATTTGCGAAGCTCCTTCGGAACTGGTGAGAGCCAAAATTAACTTTGAATACTTTTTAGCTGGCACTTCAAAACTGAAGTTGCCTGCATCGGTTACGGTCACCGCCTGTTTGGAAATACCATCGCTGTTTGAGTAATGAAGCAGCACCTCCGGATGTTTTTCGTTAGCGGGGAATAGCGGATTATCCGATAAAGCCTTTGGATTCTTGTCTCCATTGAAAATAGCCGCAGCCTTTGTCAAATAGCCATCTGCTTCGCCATTTCCGTCAATGCCTTTGGTCCATTTAACAAGTTTGCCATCAGTAAGAGTGGTAACCGGTCGGGCATTGAGAATTTTGTCGATATTCATTTGAATGACTTTTTCTTTCTTACTGCTTTTGGCTGAAGAAAGAAGTACGAAAATGCAACCTGATAGAAAAAAAAACAGGAGGTATTTTCGTCCGGAAAGAATTAAATGCAGAATAGTCATATTGTTTTTATTAATTGATATTGAGTTAGTTATTTTAAGATTAATTTCCTCATTTTGTTTTCTTTGAGAATGAAAACATCCAATCATAGAAATCGGGTTCACTTTGTGCCTTGTCCCAGATTTCGTGGCCATAACCGGGGTAATTCGTGTATCGCGTTTGTTTTGCACCTATTTCGATAAGCCGATTATAAACCCGCTCAGTCATATCGGGCGTATTGATTTTGTCCGCGCTTCCATGAAACATCCAAAACGGTGTTTTTGCAATATTTTCTGCCCATCCTACCTGACCTCCTCCGCAAATGGAAATGGCCGCCGCAAACTTATCGGGCAATTTATGCAGCAAATCGAAAACACCCTCACCACCCATCGAAATTCCGTAAACATACAAGCGGGTAGTATCTACCGGATATTTCAGAATCAAACTGTCGAGCACGTGTATTGCCGCACGCATTGATTCGGATAGTGATGTATCGTTCCATCCGCTCCAGTCGGCCCAGGTTGTAGGAGTTTTCGGCGTGAAAAAAAAACAGGGATGTTTGGCTTGCATCTCGGAGCTGTACCATTCGAGATACTGGGTTTGATTTGCGCTCCAGCCGTGCAGGAACATCACCAGCGGATACGATTTGGTTTTGTCGAAGTTTTCAGGAACATAGAACCCATATTCAAGCTTCCCGAACCTGCCTTCGGAATATGTTTTTGGCATAAATTGCGCATTAGCTCTAAAGGATAGAAATATTGGAAGACTCAATATGTATATTAGAATGAAGTATTTCACCTTAGTATTTTTTGAAAAAATTCCAAACTTCCTGACTTGCATTGATATCCCTGTTTCCTGACCAGCCCGGCCAATCGTGTCCACCGTTTACCACTTTATAAAACAATACTTCATTTCCGTTAATTCCATTCAAATGCCTTTCAGAAATAACGAAACTGCTGTCCTGCTTATTACTATTAAGCAGTGAATCGACCTTGATCTGGTTGCATTTGTTCTTTTCAACAAAAAACTTCAGGAGTTCAGGCGTTGATAAGTATGGTCCGTAACCCTGATTGTTGGGCATATCTCCATTCCACCAGGTAATTTTGTCGGCAGTGCTGTTGATCATGAAAACCGAAATTGGTTTCGCGTTTTGACTTTCGTCGTATACCGATTTCATGATACAACCGCAAACAGGTGCCACCGCCTTAAAAACGTCCGGTGCTTTACAAGCCAGCATAACGCACATATCGGCGCCGTTCGACATACCGGTTGCAAAAGTTTTTGCTCTGCTGAGCCGATACTTTTTTTGGAGTTTTCGGGCTAAGTCGGTAAGAAATTGCACATCGTTCACCTCTAAGCTTTGTGTAAACGAATATCCAACTTCCCAGAAGGTTTTCCCGTCTTTATCAGTTAATCCCTGAGGATAGCAAACCGCAAATTTATTTTCGTCGGCAATTACATTGAATCCCGTGGTGTTCATCATGTTTAGCGCATTGTCGGTGTAACCATGGATGACAAATACTAAAGGCGAATTCAAGGGCAGGTTGGCAGGTAAATACAAAATGTATTCACGCTGCTTACCGCCGATTTTTACTTTTTCTATAATCGGTTTGCTTCCTTCTTTAGTTCCGAAAGAAAGTAAGCAGAAACACAATACCACTGATATAAAATACTTTAATCCCATTTGCTTTTTTTTGATGTTCAGAACTTCATGATCAAACTTTAGAATGATCAGGGTCGTTGCAATTTTTAAAGATAAAGAAAATGAGATCAAGCAAGAAATCTATTGCAAACCAAGATTTTGAATGGCCCGGACAACAATTTCGATATCGCTCGTGCCGCGAAAACCGCTGAATCCAATTCCCAATTTGGTTCCGTCTTTCAAAGTTACTTGTTGTCCGCCTTCCCAACCCAGAAAATCGGGTTTCTGAATGCCAAACGGTCCATCGTCAACTTGTCCTGAATAAACCAGCTTTTCGTATTCGCCGGTTTTATATCCGGTTATCCAACTCTGACTCGCTTTTATCCAGGCAATTTTGTACGACTGCCGGCCCTGAACCTTGTCGTTTCCGAAGAGTTTTCCACACACATTGTTGTCCTCGTCGATAATACAGATGGCCCAGTTTCCGCCGGAAATATTCCGATCGTCAGGATTGGCAAGGTATTCAGGAACTAAAGCCACGACGGCATCTATGATTTGATGTGCTTTTTCCATTTGATTATAGGGTTTTATTTTTTTAATTCTTCTACCAGAATAAAATCGAGATAAGCTAAATTCGATCCCTTGTTGTATTTCAGGGTAAGTAGGTTTATACCTTTAGTCGTAAATGTAACTTCACCAATGGTTGCCTGATCCCACTGATGAAAGCTTCCAGTATTCACTGGAAGTTTTAAATCAACCACTTTTTGGTTGTTTAACCACAAGGTAGACTGATTGTCTTTATTTCCGTAAATGGTGACAATTTTGTACTTGCCGGGTGCTTTAATGTCAACGGTGTAATTGGTCCATTCACCATCTTCTTCCCAGCCAATATATAACTGGTTGACTTTGGGATCAACTTTGTTTGGGTGATTAAAATCTGCCCAATCTTTTGTATATGAAATATCGACACCTTCATTTTCGCGAAAAAAGCAAATGTATTTCGAAACACCGGGACGAGCATGCCCGTTGGTATGATTCATCGCGCTTCCTTCATTTACAGGCGTGACATCGTGATACGCAATCCCTTCACCTCCCAAATCGTAATATGCAAGTTCCACACGACCGGGAATAACTTGGGCTCCGGCTTTATAACACTTGTCTTTAAAAGGTTTTCCTTTGTAATTGTCAGGAAGTTGGGCTGAAACAACTGTACTAACAAGAATCAGCCCGAATAAACAATTGGTATTTAGGTTTTTCATTATTTTTGGTATTTTAGTTTTTAACTTCAAGAATTGTTGAGTAGGGGCTACTTCCGGCCATGTTTTCACCTTTAATTCTATAATAATAGGTCTTCTCTTGAGATTTAGTTTCATCGAAATAGAGAACGAGAGGCTCAGAAGCTCTGGCTGAGGATTCGAAAGTCACCACGTCGGATAAAACGGCATCTTCAAGTCCGGAAGCAATAACTTTCCATGGTCCTTTGACACTTTCTGCACGTTCCAGAGAATAAAAAGCCGCACCAGTCGACCCTCGCCAGGTAAAACCATCGCCTTGTAACATTAACATCGGAGCCTGACTGGGTTTCTTGATTTCAGGTATCGGTATTCCCCTGATTAAATAGGATTCGTATCTCAATAAATCAAGCAGACGTGTTTCATCGTAGGTATAACCTGACGAAAAACCAGGAACATGAAAAGAATTGACAGGAGTACCCCCTTCGTTGTGGTAATACCAACCTCCATCGCGCCGATGACTACGGATGCTCCACATGAGCCCTCCAACAATGTTTTCCTCGCGGATGGTTTTCATTAAGGCGCTTAAATTCGCGGTACTACCCAATCCAAATTCATCGATGATTAATGGTTTTATTCCCTTGCATTCCATAGCTGTAGCTTTTGCAATAGGCGACAGGTCCCATGGTCTTCCTCCCATTCGGTTCCAGTATTCATATAAATGATCACTGATGACATCAACATTTGGATCAGCCAGCAATGCTTTCCGATCGGCTCCACCAGCTTCTAAAATCAAGTGATTTGGATCAACTTGTTTAATGTAGGCAGCCATTTCAATGCTCCATGCTAAAATGTGTTTCGACCATTCCTCATAGTTTAAACCCCGATCACCCGGATAACTTCCAAATTCATTGCCCAATTGCCAACAAAGAATGGCCGGGTCATCTTTGTAAAGTATGCCGTTCACGGTATTTTTCCTATTCAATATGAAATCAATCATATGCCTGAAATCTGCTTTCACTTCCTCATCGGTCCAAAATGAACCTTTAGGTTTTCCGCTCAATGTCGAAAACTCATCAACTCCCCTGATTCCGGCAAAAGTTTGAGATGCAATAAATGGAATAATTAAGCGAACATCGTATTCGTGGCTCAAAGCAATGATAAGATCCAGACATTTGAAAGCCTCTTCGTTGTATGTTCTGCGCGCAGAAATGTATACGGGCATCTCCTTGTCGTCGGGCGAATAAATGGATAATGAAAAAGTTCTGGTTGCCCTGCCACCCAAACGTTGAATTCCATCTAAAATATCACGAATTTCGAATTCATCCGGGAATCGATTGGTTCGGTCAACACGTATTTGTGATTCATTTTGCTGAATATTTGGCGCAGCAAGTCCAAAAAAACGAAATACTTTATCTCCTTCCATTAACCGATCGCCCTGACGAGTTATGATGAGCCAGCTTTTATGCTGGTCCTTTGCTTCTTTTAAAACTTTTGCATTAGCACTGTTCGATATCAGACAAGAAATCAACATCAAAAACGTTGCCCCTGAGAATTTTAGTTTTGCCATAATTATCGTTTTGAGTTCCGAATTAATCTCCTGAAAGATCTCAATAATATCCCACTTAAGACAATAGCTTTTTGAATAATTCCACATCCAGTTCGTGGTCGATCGAAGAAAAGAATTGCCCGTTCGGACCATCATTCTCGACTAATGCAGGAGCCAAAGCACCTGGTAAGGTCTCTTCCACCGAATGATCGGCATTTGGGCCGCCCAAATCGGTGCGCAACCATCCCGGATCGAGCGTGTTGATGCGGACATTCGTGTTTTTCAGTTTGAAAGCCAGATCATCGGTTAGTTTATTGACCGCCCATTTCGATGCGCCATAGGGCGCCAGTTCAGGTTCATTCATAATTCCGGAAGTGAGATTAATTACCCGTCCAAAGTCGTTTTCGATCATCGCCGGAACAAATGCGCGACACAAGTTGTACATAGCAAACACATTTACTTTCATTGTCAGCATCCATTCGTCCCAGTTGTGGCCCCAATAATCGGTATGGTATGGAGTCATCACAGCAGCGTTGTTGTACAGGATATCCACCTGAATGTTCAGGTCACGAACTTGTTGGATTACATCCTGAACCTGTTTTTCATCAGACAATTCGCCTGAAACACAATATACTTTCACACCCGAATCTTTCAGCAATGAAAGTGTTTTGGCGCAGCTTTCCGGAGTTCTTCCATGAACAATGACATTACAACCCAGTTTGGCCAGCGCCTGTGCCAATTGTTGTCCAACTCCGCGACTTGACCCTGTAATGAGGGCATTTTTTCCTTTTAAGTCAATCATTTTTCCTTTTTTTAATTATTTATGAATTGTTTGTAGTCTATTTTGTTGAACTATCACCAACCCTGAAGTTGGAGATGGTGAACTGACCATCGGTCAATGGCAAAGCATGTGAATCCTTCGGATCTTTCGCCGAATTCAGAACCGCCAGATTGATGGCTTTGATGTGCTTGATATCGCTATTGGTGCGGATGACATGGCCTCCAATGTAATCGCCCCAAACTTCTTTGGTAAAATCACAGGTATTTAAAATACCGCCGCCGGCTCCGTTTGG
>JBAWZG010000009.1:0-39575 GCA_037143155.1 Bacteroidia bacterium | reverse complement strand
ATCTTTCCACGCAGAGGTAAAATAGCCTGAAAATGGCGGTTACGTCCCTGCTTGGCTGTACCTCCCGCGGAATCTCCTTCGACCAGAAATAATTCGCAAAGTGAAGCATCTTTTTCTGAACAGTCGGCAAGTTTCCCTGGCAATCCAGCTCCTGAAAGTACATTTTTGCGTTGCACCAGTTCCCTTGCCTTGCGTGCTGCATGGCGGGCTGTTGCGGCCAGAATTACCTTGTTCACTATGGCACGGGCTGAACGTGGATTTTCTTCCAGATAATTAGCCAGCATTTCACTCACTGCCTGATCGACCGGCAAACTGATTTCAGAATTACCCAATTTAGTTTTGGTTTGTCCTTCAAATTGTGGTTCGGCTACTTTCACTGAAACGACTGCAGTTAATCCTTCACGAAAGTCATCCCCACTGATTTCAAATTTTACTTTGGAGAGCATGCCGCTGTTTTCAGCATATGCTTTCAGTGTTCGGGTCAAACCACGGCGAAACCCTGTTAAATGTGTTCCACCCTCAATGGTATTGATGTTGTTTACGTAGGAATGAATATTCTCGGTAAACGAAGTGTTGTAATGAAGTGCAATTTCAACAGGCACTCCGGCCTTTTCAGATGTAATATGAATCGTTTCGTCGATCAGCCGTTCACGGGTACCATCAAGATACTCGACAAATTCTTTCAATCCTTCCTTCGAGAAAAACTCCTCATGTTTATATTCATGGTTTTCATCACCCTCAATCCTCATCCTTTTATCGGTGATATTCAATTGTAAACCTGCATTCAGAAACGCGAGTTCACGCAAGCGGGCAGCTATTATTTCAAATTTGTATTCTGTAACCAGGAAGATCGAATCATCGGGTTTAAATGTTACCGTTGTGCCGGTACGGTCGCTTACCCCAACTTCCTTCACATCGTAAAGCGGCTTGCCCTTGCTGTATTCCTGCTGCCAGATTTTGCCATCGCGGTGAACCTGCACTTCAAGCAAAATAGAAAGTGCATTGACGCATGAAACACCTACTCCGTGCAATCCTCCGGAAACTTTATAACTTCCCTTGTCAAATTTTCCGCCGGCATGCAAAACGGTCATAACCACTTCGAGCGCAGAGCGATTTTCTTTGGTATGAAGCTCGGTAGGAATTCCACGGCCATCGTCGATTACGGTTATCGAATTGTCTTCGTTAATGAAAACATCAATATTCTTGCAATAACCTGCCAGTGCTTCATCTATCGAATTATCAACCACTTCATAAACCAGATGGTGCAATCCTTTTTCGTTGACATCGCCAATATACATGGCCGGCCGTTTTCGAACTGCTTCCAATCCTTCCAATACCTGAATGCTGTCGGCATCATAGCCTCCATTCTCATTCTGTATTCCCCAATCCTGGGTTTCTTCAATTTCTCTCATCATCAAAATATTTAAATATCCATAAATTCACCCATTTAACCCGATTATGAAAGGTTAAAAACTACCAACAGAAAACGGTTATTTTCTGCCTTTTTTGAAAATTGCCTGATTGGGTAATAAAATCGGATGTTTGATTTTCAGTAAATTCTTCACAATAAATACTCTTCAACAAATCAGTCGCAAATATAGTAAAAAAGTGGCAACAACCGAAAGCAAAACCAGCAATCGGAACCTTAAATTTTCCAACAATTTATCAACTTTTTAAATTCTGAAAATCAATGAATTACAATATTCCTGAAGGACTAAGAAAAGTGATCTAAACTGATGTGGAAATCTCATCCTCTTTTCAGAAAGAATAACTGGCTCCGGCTAAAAAATTGAATCCTTTATTGGAATAGCCCAGCCATTGTTCATACTTTTGAAAACCAAAATTATTGAGTTTAAGAAAGAAGTTTATCTTGTCGTTGAACTGGTACTCGGCTCCTGCATTCAGGTCAATGATCGGATCCATCTTTTTTTCGATGTTTTCAGCTCCTATTTTAACTTGTGGCGAAATTTGCGAACTGTAATTCATAATCAATGCAGTCCGACTTCCAACTACAAAAATATCAGTGGTAAATTTCAATTGATCGGTTGCTTTATATATCCCGGAAAATGTAAAATCTAAATCAGGCATTTGCCAGGCATTTGACTGTGTTTTCAAATCGTATGAATAATAGTTCGCCAACAAATGAAGCGAAAAATTGTCGCTGACCGAATGCATCACCTCACCCGACAATTTCAGGATATTGACATCATCGTAAACCCAACTGAACGTATTATTGAGTTTTCGGTTAACCGATGAATAATCTGCAAAATCCGTACTTTCAAGCACATAAAAATGCTGATCTTTCACCACCGACCAGGATGCTGCTGCCACATAATTGGTTTTAGAACTCAGCTTCCCTTTCAGACCACCGGAAATAACGGTCTTGTAATCGGTATTTGCCACATCGTGATAAGGGTCAACATATGGATTCTCTGATGCTATGGACGAATAGGTATTGTGTTGCAAATGGCCATCCAGCCCGGCAAACAAGGTCAGGATTCGCTCTACCGGCGACCATTCGGCTTTAGCCATCGGCCAAATTGTTAGAAGCCCATCCGTATCGTCATCCAAAACCAGTGCAGAATTCACGCCCACTTGAAAACTGGCCGTTTCAGACTTCCATTTGACCGATGGATTTGCCCGATAGATGACCTGATGTTTAGATCCGATCACATTTGTAACTCTGCTGCTGATGCTGTCGGCCTGGTAATTTGTAATCGAGAAATTCAGGATACCCAACATATTCCCAAACTTTTTCCTCAGATCTCCTGAAATGATCGTTTGAAGTTCCCTCTGTCCGGTTTTACTCGTCAAATAATGAGTGTTTAATCCCAATTCAAAATTCAAAACATCTTTTGACAGCGTTTCGCTTTTCCATCGAACATCCAATGTACCCTTCGAAAAATATTGTTTATTTCCCAGGAATGGAATCACCTGCTCTTTCAATAAATCGGCTAACTCATTGCCTGTATAACCGTAGTAATTGAAAGCCTTCCGGTCATATGACAGATTTCCGGAGAGGCTTGATTCGTGGAAAAATTTCTTTCCGAAAATTTCGGCCTGATTGTCTGATTGCGGCACGTCTACTTTATCTCCGTTCAAAAGACTGATTTTTCCGGAAGAGGAAAGGTGCCTGAAATGCATCCCGAAATTTGATTTTTTATCGGGTTGGGCATTAAAGAAAAGTTCGCCATACGGAGTCAGATAATTTCCAATTCCAAGTTTCAGCAATCCATTTCCCATTTCAGGCCGTGGGTCGCCAACCATTTTGGCTGCTTCAACCGGAGTCGGTTCAAAGGTTGAGAAAATAGGTTTGCTGTAAATTGAATAATCAAACACAGGCGCTTCTGTTTGTTCAGGCTTGATTTTCGGAATATCATTGATTTTAACCGCATCCAGAATTGTGGGCTGGTAGGCTTTGGTTACCTCAACTTCCTGCTTTAAACGGATGCTGTCTTTTTGAGCCATTGCCGTTCCTTTAATAAGCAAAAGAGCTAATATTAAGAGATTTACCGCGATAAAAATTTGTTTTTTCATATTTGTGCTTTTTCAGCCCCACCCAAACCCTCCCCAAAAGGGAGGGCTTAACGCAGTGCCAGTTTTAAAGGTGTTCTTTTCAAAGAATAATTTCCAAATCTTCAAGCCTAAAACTCCCTCTCCTTTGGAGAGGGCTGGGGAGAGGCTTTCTATTTTTTTCCTCCACCAATATTGATTTCGAGTGGTTTGCTTTGGTTTTTGGTTTGAGCAGCTTCTCCGGCTTCAATCAGTTGCAATTTCTGGCGGGTAATCTCCATAATTCCGTCGTTTGGTTCCGGATAGTTTTCCTGAATACTCTTTAATGTATGTTTTGCCTGAAATTCATCTCCGTTTTTCAGGTAGATATCCGATAATAAAAGAAAGCTTTTCGCCAGCCAGAACTGATGCGGTGAATTTTTATCAATGAAATCCATGATTTCTTTTTCGGCTTCTTTCAGTTTTTGCTTATCGAATAAAATCTGAGCTACCAGGAATTTGGATTCGGCACCTTCAGCCGAATTGGTATCCGCCGATAACTTGCTCAAGATCGGGAAGGCTTTATCCTGATTTCCAAGTTTGTAATACGAAACAGCCAGAACATAATTGGTTTCGCGCTTCAAAATATCCGAAACTTTTTCGGTACCTAAAACCTGATTTGCAGCCTCGGCACTGGCCTGATAATTAGCCAACTTGAACTGACAGCGCATAATTCCAGTCTGGACATCCTGAATTTTATTTCCGGTATCGGAAGTTTTGGCCAGACGCCCGAAATACTCCAAAGACTGCTTGTAATTTTCAGCATTGTACTGAAGTCCGGCAGCCTTGAGCAACGAAGTCGGGGTAAAATAATTATCAGGCTGGGCAATAACCAGCTCATATTCAGCCAGTGCCTTGTCATTTTCACCATCAGCATATAGAATTTCGGCCAGGTAAAAGTGCGAATTCAGCACAAAGCTCCCATTTGGAAACTGACTCAGATAGCGTTCGAACTGCGATCGTGCTTTTTTATCTTTTGCCATGTATAACTTTTCGGCAGACTGATACGAAAGTGAATCCTGCTCGGTAGCCGAAACCTGAGCTCCTGAACCCAGACTTCTGGTATAGGCAAAATAGGCATCCACATCGTTCATTTCTACATAACTGTTTTTCATTCCGGCCAGCGCAGCCTGAGTTTCCGGACTGTTTGGCGAACGATCGACCACTTGTTTATAATAGTTTACCGAAGATTGGAAATCATTTGAATTGTAATTTACCAGCCCAAGCTGCACCAAAGATTTATTTACCAGATTGCTCTGAGGATATTTACTGATCAGGTCTTTGTAGAAGCCGATTGCCAGTTGCGGCTGATTCAACCGTTCGTATGTTCTGCCCAATTCAAAAAGGGCATCATCCTGATACGCGGATTTTGGATAGTTTTGAATCAGAGACTGCAAGGCGCCGATTTTCGCCTGATTATCCCGCTGGATTCCAAGGCAGAATGCTTTCTGGAAAAGTGAATAGTCAGCATCGTAAAGGTTCATGATCAAAGCCCGGTCGTAATTTGTAATAGCAGAGCCATAATCGCGGTTCAGGAAATTGCAGTCGCCCAGGCGGTTGTTGGCATCAGCCACTTTTTCTGAACGCAAATCGGCCTCAAGGTTCAGAAACTTCCTGAAATAATCGGCAGCACTGGAGTAATCCTTCAACTGGAAATAAGCATAAGCCAGGTTGTAATTTGCTACATGATATTCTTGCAAAGCAATTGCCCCGGAGGATTTTAGAAAGCTGTTGTAGGCTGAAATGGCCTGATTAAAATCATTCAGCCGGTAGCTTGCCTCAGCCTTCCAGAAAAGCGATAAGGTGCGGTAGCTCTTGTTGAAATCGCCCGCTTCAATCGATTTGTCGAAGTTTTCGATGGCATCCTTATATTCCAGGTTATTGAAACACTCGAGCGCCCTGAAATAGGCAACCCGCTGATAGGCAGTTTTCACCGAAGGACTTTTCACCTTGATCTTTTCAATCGAAGTCATCGCATCGCGGTAATTGCTGGTGCTCATGTAAACTTTCACCAGGTAATCGTATGCTGCATCGTTTCGCTCCGAATTTGGATAGGTAGCCACATATTTATCGAATGCCTTGATGGTCTCGTTGAATGGTGAATATGACAGTTCATAAGTGATTTTGGCATAATTGAATAAGGCATCCTCTTTAATTTTCGCGTCAAAATCGAATTCCGACGCGGCTTCGAAGGCTTGTCTGGCTTTATTCTTATCGTTGGTTTCCACATAACAATCGGCCAAATGATAACAGGCATTTTGCGCCAGTTCATCCTTGCCTTTCGAAGCAATTTCGAGGTGAGGTATGGCTTTGGCATCTTCGTTGTTCAGGTAATAGCAATAACCAAGCATGTAATTCTCGGTGCGCCCTTTATTGTTTTTATCTGCCAGGAAAAACTCCAGAAACTGGATAGCTTCCTTGAACTCGCGTAAATGAAAATACGAATCGCCCAATATTCTTGCCAATTCCGGCTGCTGATCGGCAGCGACTGTATTGATGATGGGAGCGGTATAATCAACCACTTCGCGGTATTTGGCTTGTTTATAGTAGATTTGGCTGACGTAAAATGGAATTACCTTTTCGAATACCGGGTTTTTCTTCAGTTTCATGAATTCCTGAAGTGCCTGGTCGTAATCGCCTTTCAGGTAATGAATGTGCCCGAAATAGTATTGCGCAGGCGCCGCATAGATTGAATTTCCTTCTTTAATTTCGGCAAAATCAGCGGCAGCAGCATCCATCTTTTCCAGCTCGAAACTCGAATATCCCCGCAAATAAAAGAAGTAGGTGAGCTCATCAGCAGATAATTCAGCCTGACTTAATCCACCGAAAGTTTTCAGAACCGCAGAATATTTCTTTTTATCAAACTGGTAAACAGCCTGTTCAAACAGTGCCCTGTTCCGGAATGAACTCTCAGGAAACTGGTTCATGAAATCAGCAATCTGTTCTTCTGCATTTCCATTGTCAAGTTTCAGTCCGCACAAAGCTTTGTAGAACATCGCTTCAGCACAGATATCAGAATTTTCGGCTGATTTTTCGGCAATCCGTTCAAACTCACTGAGGGCAGAAATATAATTTCGGGCCAAATACAATTCTTTGGCCTTTTGAATTTCAGAACTGACTGATTGATAATAAACCGTTTGCTGAGCTTTAAGCAAGGCTGGAACAAAAGCCAGCAGAAGCATTAGGAATACGAATCGGTTTGTTTTCATTTTATTTCTGGATATTTTTTCAGGTATTTCAGTGGTCAATAATTGAACCAACTTTCAGTATGGACAAAAATCAGGATAAAAAGTTGCTTTGGTAAAAATAACTATTCCATCCGGCTCTTTCCTGAAATACCATTTGAATTCTAAACAAAAACTGATATTTCGATTGAATTAGTATCTGGAAGGATAAAAAAAATTAGTTTTGTAACAGACCAATTCGGAATAAAATGTCAGAAGAAAACATCATCGAGCTCGTTCATGCCGACATCGTACAAAGCGACCATCTGGTATTGACAGACATCAGTCTGGAGATTAAAAAAGGCGAATTTGTTTACCTGATTGGAAAAGTCGGAAGCGGAAAATCGAGCATCATCAAAACCCTGAATGCTGAAATCCCGCTCGAAAAAGGTGATGGTAAAGTGGCCGGATATAATCTTGCTGAACTTAAAACCCGCGATATTCCTTTCCTTCGCCGCAAATTAGGCGTTGTATTTCAGGATTTCCGATTACTGAGCGACCGAAATGTGTACGACAACCTGAGCTTTGTGCTGAATGCCACCGACTGGAAAGACGAAACGGAAATTGCTGACCGCGTAAATACCGTTCTCGAAATGGTTGCCATGACTCACAAATCGAAATCGATGCCGCATCAGTTGTCTGGCGGAGAAATGCAACGAGTCACCATTGCCAGAGCTTTGCTCAATAATCCTGAAATTATTCTGGCTGACGAACCAACCGGAAACCTTGACCCGCAGACTTCGATCGAATTGCTGCAGATTTTCAAAGACCTGAACGATGAGGGGAAAACAATCGTTATTGCAACCCACGATTATCCATTAATCCGGAAATTTCCGGCACGGATTGTAACTGTTGATGAGCAAAAAATCTACGAAACGGTAATTAAAAAGAAGGAAGATTTGGTGTGAAAAATCACCTGAACGGATTAAATGCCTGTAGCTGCAGGCAAGCTAACGACAACTTCGGTGCCTTCGCCCAAATTGCTGTTAATTAATATCGATCCCTTGTTCAATTCAACAAATTCCTTGCAAAGAACCAACCCCAGACCGGTTCCTTTTTCACCTGATGTTCCTGGAACAGAACTGTTTTCCATGAATTTGAACAGATCTTTCTTCACCTCATCACTTATTCCTGTTCCACTATCAGCAATCCTGAGAACTCGAAACATTCCGGAATTTTCGATTGAAATCCGAATGATTCCTCCTGAATAAGAAAATTTAATGGCATTTGAGATCAGGTTTCGAATAATGGTATCCGTCATTTGAACATCAGCTTCACAGTACGTTTCAGTTAATTCATCAAAGGCTATGGTTATCGTTTTGGATTCGGAAATCTGTTGCATCAAATTAATGTTTTTCCGGATCATTTTAGTCAAATCAAAATTCCGGACAAAAGGATGTAAGTCTTCCATTTGATTGCGGGACCAATGCAACAAGTTATTAAGCAAGTGGTAGGTTGAGCTGCTTAATTGCTCGACTTTAGCATACATCTGATGTTGCTCCACGGAGTCAATCAAATTTCCTTTATTGGCCATTGCAAGCATAACATTCATCATTCCAACAGGACCGTTCAAATCATGGGCAATAATTGAAAAAAATTTCCGCTGAAACTGAATCTTCATTTCCAATCGGTCGGCCATTTTTACTGTAATAAGTAATAAAAGCGAAAACATCAGTAAAGTTTGAGCAATGTTCGCCAGAAAATAAAACAAAGTATCTGAAAAAACCGGATTGCTTCTATCCAGAACATTAGAAATAATATTGATTATCCTGAACATAGAGGTCATAACCATAATTCCAAAGACAAAAGCACACATATAATACACGATTTGATAGGGCTTTTGTGCTGGTTTTAAAAACTCCCGGATGATCAACAAGGATGCAACCATAAAAAAAAAGGAGAATGAAATCATTCGCATATAATTTAATGGAAGAACAAATTGGAAAAAGTTTGTGAAAAATAGTTGAGCAATAATTAATCCGTATAAAATCCTGAAATCAATCTTCTGGTCTCTATAGGTCTGAATTCCTGCCAAATAAAACGCTCCACTCAGCACGATAAATGTACCACCTATTGTACCTGATATATAATCTCCTATAACTGGGTCAAGGGTAGTTAGAATTGATCCGATCACTATCGAAAAAGCAGCCAGAGACCAATAAAATGGGCCCATAATGCTCGGTATAAATTTATGGAAAAGCCACATGATGCCGGCAAATAGTAAAGACATGGCTCCAACGATATACAAGAGTGTTTTTTGATCAAATGCTTCCATTAAAAAAAAATAAAAAGATAGAAATCAAAAAGTAAAATAATTTTATGAATTTCAAAATAAAAACCAATCCCAGCATTTCAATCCACTATAAATAAGGCAAATAAACCGCTCTTACTATTTTCTCTTCATTTTCCCAGCACAACTCTTTGGCTGCTTTCGGGAGATTTTGCTTCCAAAATATTCTTTTCTCCTGATCGAAAAGCGCTGTTTTCATGATTTCAGCCAATTCTTTTCGCTGATGAGTTTCAGCAACAGCACCAATCTGATAATGTTCCACGATCTTTTTCATCTCCGGAAGGTTCGAAACCAAAACGGGAACTCCAGCTTGAATGTAATCAAAAAGCTTGTTAGGCAAGGCATAGCGGTAATTCAATCCCAAATCTTCTTCCAGCGAAATACCCAAATCGGCCTGACGTGTAATTTGACTCAACTCAGCCAGCGGTAATCGTCCCAGGAATTTCACTTTCTGATCCAGTTTCAGTTCTGCTACCATTTGTTTCAGTTGTGCGGTAAGGTCGCCATCGCCGGCAAGCCAAAGTTCAGCTCCATCAAGGTATTGCATCGCCCGGATGGCCGCTTCGATGCCTCTTCCAAGATTCAAAGCGCCCTGATAAAGTATTATTTTAGTCCTTTCCGTTTCAGCTTTTGGCTCTACCAGAGTTAATTCTGATTTAGAGTAAACAGGCAGATTCCGGATCACTTTAAAATCTACCTGATACAAATCCCGGTAAACTTCAGCAATGGAGTTGCAAACGGTATAAGCAGCCTCCACCCTGGGAACCAGCAGCTTTTCAATTCCAGTCCAAATGGCTTTGATGACCGGCCTGCCAATTAATTCCGGAACTTCGGTAAAATACTCGTGACTGTCGTAAACAAGCGGTATGGATTTGATTCGACTGGCAAGATAATTCGCCGGAAGGGTATCCAGATCGTTGGCAACCAGAATATCAATCCGGGTTTTCATCAGCCAGAAGAAAAGACGCAGATTGTATTCTAAATAAAAAAAAGGTCCTTTCCTGAAAAGCAGTTTCATCCGGTGAGTCCGGTAATCACGGCCAACAGAATCACTTTCAGGCAATAGGCGACCAACCAGAATGGGTTCGAATCCCATTTTCTGCAAACTGACCGCCACTTTGTGTACCCGGTTATCGGTGACCAAATCGTTGATTACGCTGAGCGAAACTTTCTTCAAAACTTTTTCTGTAGGTTGATATCGCCAAGGTAAACGAAAAAGGACGATCTTCTGTTATATTTGCTGAAAAATAATTCAGATGATCCGCTCATACTCCAATTATCCGCTCCAAAAACTCCATACTTTCGGCACTGAAGCAAGCACGAAATACTATTTCGAATTCACCGAAACAGAAGATCTGGCTGGATTTCTGGCTACTAATAAAGAATGGCAAAACCTGCAATTGCTGATAATTGGCTCCGGAAGTAACCTGCTGTTTGTGAACGATTTTCCGGGACTAATCATCAATCCGAATATTCCTGGAATAAAGATCGTTCATGAAGACCGGAACAATATCTGGCTCGAAGTGGGGGCCGGTGTGGTTTGGGACGATCTGGTGGAATATGCAGTTTTCAACCGGTGGGGTGGTATTGAAAATTTATCGCTGATTCCCGGCAAAGTGGGTGCTGCAGCAGTTCAAAATATTGGTGCCTACGGAATGGAAATTCAGTCTCAGATCGAATCGGTTACCGGCTTCAACCTTGAAACCCTGACCGAAAATATCCTTGAATCGACTGATTGCCAATTTGCCTATCGTGACAGTATTTTTAAAAATCAGTTGAAAAACAGTTTTATCATCACAAGTGTTGTTTTTAAATTGGATAAGTTTCCGGAATTCATCCTGAATTACGGTGATCTGAAATCTGAAACAGAAAAACTGGGAGCCATCAATCTTCGAAACATTCGTAAAGCAGTTATCGGCATTCGTGAATCGAAATTGCCCGATCCGAAAATTTTCGGAAATGCCGGAAGTTTCTTTAAAAACCCGGTAATAGACGAAGTCCAGGCAACACCGCTTTTGAATATTTATCCAAATATGCCACATTATCCTGCTCCTGAAAACAGGACGAAATTAGCGGCAGGCTGGCTGATTGAACATTGCGGATGGAAAGGATTCCGTCGTGGCGATGCCGGTGTACATGAAAAACAGGCTTTGGTTTTAGTCAACTACGGAAATGCCACCGGAAAGGAAATCTTTGAACTTTCAGAAAAAATCAGGCAATCGGTTCAGGATAAATTTGGCGTTGAACTGGAACGTGAAGTGATCAGCCTACCCTAATTAAACCAATAACTCAATTTCAAAACCAGTGCCCGGTTTCGCGGACTCCAATCATCATTGAAATAGTTTCCGGTGTAAACGATAAAAAAGTCGGATACCGGCTTGTACCTCCATTGAAATCTCATGTTCACGTTCATGTTTTTGATCTGTTCGTTATACTGAACGAAGGTTGAAAAAAACACTTTATCACTCAGTGTCAGGTCCATTTTTGGCCCCAGCAATAGAAATTTGGCATGCTTGAATTCAGGAGAAAGTAAAATGTCGTTGTACGAAAAGTTGAGCGTCATATTCAAATAGGGCTGAAACCGATATGTCATGTGACCTTCGATCAGGCTGATGTTTCCGTTGAAAAAGCTGCCGGTTGCAGCCGTGGCTGCGTAATTGAAAACTGCACGGGTATCCGAAAAATACTCGAGAAAAACTACCCGGTAATTGTAATCTGTACCTTTCTTCAACACAGCATCACTGATGTGTGTCGGATCAAAATCCTGTTGCAAATAAGTATAGAAATCCTTTATTCCACCATCCAGAATACTGCGGTTTTTAAATTCCAGCTTGTACAGCAACATATTTACATGGTCTATTTGCTTGAAATTCGGATCGAAATAATAGGATGCCTCTGTTACAATTCCATGGCTGACAACTAATTTATTAGGAATCCAAAGAAAACTGAACTGCGGATCGAATAAATTATAGCCTTTACGCTGCACATATCCTACCTCGGCGTCATAGTTTTCGCCTACGCTGGCCTGATTTAACGCTGCATGTATCCTGCGGGTATTGTAAGCAAGCGATGCTCCCTCTGCAAATTGTTTTCCGGGATTTACCGGGCTGAATGAACGGTGATAAAACAATTTGCCACTCCATGCATTGTTATTGCTGGCCAGGTTGTAATCGATACCGGCAACCCGATTGAAATTACTGCCTTCAGGCTCATTGGCATACTCCTTGTTAACCAGAATCACCCCGATATTCGAACGCGCAAATATTTTACGCTGCAGTGCGGCAACAAAAAAATTACGGGAAAGTTGGTCCTCAGTCTGCTCTGTCTGCATATCAAGTACTCCCAAACGCCAGTTGTTTCCCAGCTTTCCACTTAGCCGGGCACCTCCCAAAACCGGAGCATCAAGTCCGATCCGTCTGGAAAAGAATGGAGTCACATTAGCAAATCCATAATTCGAAAACAGGTCACTGTTGTCCAGAAAAAATTGCCGCTTTTCAGGAAAAAATAATTCAAAACGGTCGAGATTGGTCACCTGCTGATCGACTTCAGACTGCGAAAAATCGGGATTGTACGTCAGGTCGAGGTTCATTGACGTGCTGATTCCAAGTTTGGCATCAAAGCCGAACTCTTTTTTGTAATGGGTTTTACTGTCGGTTTCGTAGTTTGCAGATGCGCTGCCAAAAACATAAGGAATAACTGAAAACATCATTTTTGATTTGGGCAGCGGCTGATCCCATTGTAAAATTCCGGTATAGGCAAGGCTGGCTGTTGGAAACTGGCGCGGAACCGGCGCCCATGCAGACTTTTCATTGGTTTTCAGATCGAGCCGGCTAAAATTGACGTACCATTTATCGGTTCCTGACTTAAATCGGACAGAACGAAATGGAATCTTCATCTCAGTCACCCAGCGATCAGGATACTGTGTGGTTTTTGAATCCCATTTGCAGTCCCAGTTCAGGTTAACTCCACTGCCATTCGACATGGTTCCGTCCCATTTTGCTCCTGAAGCCGATGCCCCGAAAGAAAATCCATTGATTTGATCACAAAAAGTATCAAAAAACACGAGCACGTTGTCGTTATTTCCAAAGATAAAATCACGCCGGAACGATTCCACAATCCGCTTACCGGGTATTGTGTCGAAAAAAGTAATACCCAGGTAAAAAGCCTTGTCATCATAGGTCATCACCACTTCAGAAGGTGATTTCGCAAAACCTGTATCAACCGGCAGAACCAAGCGAAAATCTTTGGCTTTTTCAGCTGTTTCCCAATCAGGCTCGCTGATTAATCCATCAATTTTAATAGGCGCCGTAGCTTTTTTGATGTGAAGAGTATAGTTTTCGTTGTTTTTGTGAACAACTGAATCATTGGACAACTTTTTAATGCCGGGGAAATGCTTTTGTGTAGAGTAGGAAAAGAAATTAACAAGTAAAAGCAAGATAAACAAAACGGATTTCATCAATTGAATTTAGGTTTTTGGTGTATTTAGGTTGTCAAAAGTACAAAAAGCATTCACACCACAAAACGGGAAGTTCAAGTGCCAGATAAATCAGTCATTCAAACTCATTATCTATTACAGTTATTTGCCGGCAACTTTCTCCAATTCAACTTTATATTCTTCAGGCTGATAAAGCAATACCACATCGCCTTCCCGGATATCATTTTTGACCACGCAGAACTGCTCGTTTTCGGCCACCACCTGAATTTGAAGTTCACTAATCTTTCCGCTCTTTTTCAGGTAAATAACTGCCTTTCCTTTTTGCGAGAAAATAGCCTTTTTAGGTACCAAAAGCTGGTCATGATAGGAGGCCACGATGATATCACTGTTCGCATTCATGCCAGGTTTCATATCTTTATCCGAACGCTCAAAGCGAATGAGCACCCTGAAAACCTTCATGTCAAAATCCTGGTGATCTTCGCCAATATTGGCAATTTTAATCACCTTTCCATAAAACACTTTATCGGGCAGAGCTTCAATGGAGATTCGGACACTGTCACCTAATTCGACCTTCGAAATATCGATTTCCCTGACAAAAGTCTCGGTTATAGCTACCGACATATCTGGCAAAGTGGCAATGGAAGGCCGCCAGATATCAATCTGTGAATCTTTTCCGTATGCTTTCCCGTTCCGGTCTTTGGTAAACATGACGATACCGTCTTCCGGAGTGGTTATGGTTGTTAAAACAAGTGCTGCCTGATATTTTGCGATCCGTTGATTACGATCAGCCACACGGTCCTCGTAACGGGTTACCTGAAGTTTAAGCCGGTTTCGGTCGAGTAAATAATTTCGCCTGATTTTATCCACTTCTATTTCGGCCTTTTCAAAATTCATCTGGGTTTTGCGCTGGTAGGCCTCCGATTCGTATTTCGACTGTTCCAAGTCAATTTTCAGGTATTCCAGATCGAGTTTGGCATTGTTGATGGCTTCCCGTTTTTGCGAGAGATTTACGGCACTGTCGAGCACAACATTACGCAGGTCGGCATCCATTTTTTCTTTCTCCTGCTGAATATCACGCATATTGGTCTGAAGTTGACTATCGTCAAGTTTAGCAATGTAATCGCCTTTCTTAACCGCTTTTCCCTCCAATATTGCATCCGCTATTTTGAATTGATAAACATGCAATTCCTCATCACAAATAAGATCCGGCAGATTAATCTCGGTATATTTTTCGCCCTTCACCTCACCTTTGCAACTGACAACCACTTCGAGATTGCCTTTTTTTATTTTCTTTGATTTCTCGCTGCCCGGTTTTACCTGAAAAACCAGATAAGCCGCTATGATTAAAACAACTGCTGCAAAACCCAGGTAGATATATTTCTTTTTTTTGATCATGTCAGCCTAATTTTTTATGATTTTGTCATACTCGGCAGTCAGGTCCTCACCCTTCACAAAATCGTAAAGTGTAAGCATTCGCAAGCGGTAAAAATAACTCCAGTAGGTATTCACTGCCCCAATGTATGCTCTCCTTGCCGATTCACGGTCGTTCCGTGCCTGATTCAACTTGATCACATCCACCTTTCCGATCAGAAATCGCTGAAAAGTAACTTCATATCCTTTTTGAGCAACGGTGTCAGCCTTTGCGGCATTCCGAACCTGTTCAGCCTGAAGGTTAAACTCCATAACCGACTGAAAAACATTTTGTTCGAAGTCGATCCGTAACTGTTTAACGCGTGCATTAGCCACTTCACGGGTCGATTCGGCCATCAATAACCGGCCTTTCCGGCGACCCCAGTCCACCAACGGAACGCTCAACCCAATTTTAAACCTCTGGCTCTGATCCGGATTGTCATAAATAAGGTCAAAATTATCGGCTGACTGATTCAGTCCAAATGCAGCATACAAACTTGTATTTAGGCCAGTCTGCGATTTGGTCTGGGCAACTATACGGTCTTGCTCGAGCATTTGCTGTTCCTCATCCAGGATATCAGGATTATTCTTCAGGGCGCGTGAAAGTGCCTCATCGGCCAAAATTTGCAGTGTAGGAATCTTTGAAGGAACCTCGCAATTAATCAGGGCTTCCTTATCCATTACGAGGTAAGAATTCAATCCCGACTGGGCGCGCTGAACTTCCAGTTTGGCCTTGTTCAAGGCCTGCTGCGAATTCAATTGTCCCAATTCCAGATTTAAAAGTTCGTCCTGGGTTACTGTTCCCACCTGAAAACGCCCCTTCCCTATTTTATAAAGCGTATCGGCATTTGCCATATTGTTTTGTGCAATCTTCAGTTGAATCTGAGCCTCAACCAGGTCGAAAAACATGGCAGTACTTTTCATAGCCAGATTTTCCTGCGACTGGATAAACGCTTTCTTTGCCTTCTCAAATTTTATAGGTTCAATCTTCGACTGCCATTTCAAAGCATTGTAACCGTTAAGATCCTGAGAATACCCGATATTAACGGGCGCTGCCTGAAAAGAAGTACTCACATCTCCACTTAAATTTCTCACCATTCCAAGTGTGGAATTCACAAAGAAACTTCCACCAGTCAATCCAACCTTTTGGTCTAACTGAAGTGACATATCCGAATTGAAATAATCCCGAAGTACGTACTCATCTTTCATGTTCACGCTGTTATATTGGAGCTTTCTGTAATGGTTGTAATCCAGCGGAGTTGTATTTAAATTCAGGCTGGGCAATTTATCGGCCTTGTAATACCTGTACTCCCAATAACTTGAGAGGTACATATTGTTATTCCGGAAAGCATCTAATGATTTCTGAGCAGCAATCTTAATGGCTTCCTCCAAACTAAGCCTGATTGATTCTTTTTGGGCCTTTACATTCTGAAAAACTCCTGGAATAAGAATGATCAGGATGATGATTATTTTCTTCATTTCGAATGATTTATTTGAATTTGAACTGGATTCAGGCACGTAGCGATTCAACAGGATCTTTATCCGCTGCACGTTTGGCGGGCATGTATCCAAACATGATTCCAACAAGCGCCGAAACACCGAAAGCAATAAAAATGCTGAACAACGAAACAATGGTTTTTATATCAAAAACCGCAGTGATAATCTTCGATAGTGCTACACCAAGAATGATTCCGATGATTCCGCCGGAAATACTGATCAGAGTTGATTCTGCAAGGAATTGAGCCACGATGTCTTTACGTGAAGCACCAATGGCCTGCCGGGTTCCGATTTCGCGGATACGTTCCATCACCGAGGCCAGCATGATGTTCATAATGCCAATACCGCCAACAATGAGCGAAATACCGGCAATCGCTCCCAAAACAATATTGAATATCTTTTTTGTTCGCTGTTGCTGTTTCAGTAATAATTCAGGAATGGTAACCTCAAAATCGTACAATCCCGAATGCCGGCGTAACAGTATTCGCTTCACAATATTGGCCGTTGAACCCAATTGCTCGGTTTCCTTTACCTGAAGAATGATTTTATCAAGCTGATTGGGATTTTTGTCATCAGCAGTAGTTTTGGAGGTGGTTTCTGCCATCCTGCGACGCGCACTCGACCGTTCTACCTCATCAGCACGAATCAGAGCCCTGTTTTTAAAACGCATCAGGATTGTTTGTGCCGGAATAAAAATTTTATTGTCCGAACTGCTGATTCCCATTTCGTCGGAAGCTGAAGCTGTAAAATCACGGCGCTCGATCACTCCCACAATTTTCAGCCAGATCTGACCACATTTGATGTGTTTTCCTATTGGATTTTCCTGATTGAAAAATACGGTTTTAATGTTGTCGCCAATCACGCAAACAGGCAACCCTGCTTCCGACTGCAAACGGTTAAAAACCTCACCCGACTGAAGGCTGATATTGAACAGGCTGAAGTAATTCGTATTGACCCCTTCGAGTACCACCGGCTTGCTTTTGCCATCGATGATGGCTGAATAATTGTAAGAAATAACCGGACTGAGCATGTTCACTGTTGGTACAACTTCCTGAATGGCTTGCAGATCGAGCAACGTCAATCCCCGGGAGAACTTTTTGGCTCCGGCTTTTTCATCCTGACTGTCTGAAGTATTTTCGCTTCCGGTTATTTCAGTTGGTGTGATAATAATATTATTCACGCCAACCATTTTAATTTGTTCCAGAATTTCCTGTTCGGCTCCATTTCCGATGGCAAGCATGCTGATTACGGCAGCTACACCGAAAATAATGCCCAAAGCAGTTAAAATCGACTTGAGTTTGTTGTCAATAATAGCCTCAAAACCAATGACTATATCATGAAAATATTTTTTAAAAATCATCTTTTTCGTTTAATTTATTGAGAACATTATTTGACTTGCATCATGACCGGCATCATCTGTCCCTGACCAACAGCAGGCATGGGTTCAGGTTGCTTTTTAAGCATTTCCTGTCTTTCTTTTTCGGCAAGAACTTTGGCATTTTCCTTTTCCTTTTTAATCTCCTTATAGATATCAATACCTGCAAGTTTCAATTCTGCCGCGTTGGCCGGTTCAGTTAGCCAAACCACATCGTCAGCTTTCAGCCCTTTTTTCACGAGTACCGTATTCTCGTTTTCGTCACCCAGCCAAACGATCTGTTTTACTGGCTTTTCCTTCCCAACGTAAACGAACTTCATGCTGTCGTTTTCAAAAATGGCATCGGTCGCAACCATGAGGGTATCGGCAAATGAGCCTGCTTCGATGGCATTGCTGGTGGTCATGGCCGGTTTTAATTCCTTGTCTTTTTCGAAGATTTTTATTTTCACCTCGAAAACCTTAGCATCACTGTTTGGCATGGCCTGACCAATATTTGCCACGGCAATGACCTGACCTGACAATTGTTTTTCAGGAAAAGCATCGATACCAACTTTTACATTCTGTCCGACTTTCACCTTCGAAATATCTATTTCATTAATATAGGTTCTCGAAATCAGGTTGGTCATTTCGGGAATGGTAGCAATAACCGAATTATAAGGTCCAACCTTGGAACCAGTTTTAATAATTTCGCCCCACGGAAATTTGAAATAGGTGATAATTCCGGCTTTCGGGGCATTGATTTCAAGCGAATTAAACAGTTTTTTAAGTTCCTGCGAACGTTCCAGTACTTGTCGGTAGCTGATGTATTTCCGGTCGACACGATTTTCTTCCTGTTGTTTTTTCAGCACATATGCTTTTTGTTCCTGCTCTAAACGGCGTTTGGCCTTATCCAGATCCATACTTGCTTTTTTCTGAATGGACGGAGATTCATAGACCGATTCCTCCATGATGATCTTTTTTTCAGCCTGATCCAAACGGGCATTAACAATCACATCGCGTTGATTGCTCAGGTTAAGGTTAGAATCGATTTTACTGTCCTCGAATTCCGACAATGTCCGATCCATCTCGTCCTGAGCTAATTTGATCTGTTCCTCAACGGCAGTATGATCGAGTGTGGCGACATAATCACCCGAATCGACCAGGGTGCCTTCATCCACCATGTGGGTAATTGTGAGTTCCCAAATGCGCAGATTTCGGTCTTTCAACTTTTCCGGAATATTGATGGATTCGGATTTTTCGGATTCGAGTTGACCGGATGAAAAGACAAAGGCATTAAAAGTGCCCCGTGACACCTTCACGGTAATCTGGCTGAAATCAGTTTCTCCTTTCCGGAGAAGAAAAAAAAGTAGAAGCAGCAAAATTGCAGAACTGGCTATAATCAGGATCTTTTTGATATTCATGGTTCAAAATTATCAGGTAGTTTTAGTTGGTTTATCTTAAATTGAAGAACGAGCACAAAAATAGATCTTTCTTTTGACTCGGCAGATTTTATTTTGTTCATTTCAAACCGGAAAGTCTTGTTTTCATCCAACCGTGCGGCTCGTTCAACAATAATGCCAAATAGGTATTCAAACTATTTGTTTTGTTACATCTCTCATTTATATAAAGTATGTTTCAAAGTCTTCACAATCTATTCAGGCATTATGAATTCTTTTGATTCTTTTTGATTTTTTAAGCCCGAAATAGTGTACTTTTATTGTAGTAATCCAATACGCTATGCGATATAATCTATTTCTGGTTTGTCTCTTTTTTATTCTGAATGGCTATTCTCAGAATACAGGGCGGATTCTGATTTCCGGAATTGTGTTGAGCAGCGATTCTGTTCCTGTTCAAGGAGCAGCTATTATCAATGTTCAAACCGGCAAATTAATACATACCGATAAAAAAGGTTTTTTTCAGTCTGAATTTGCTGTGAAGGATTCGCTGCTCATCTATCACATTGCATACAAAAAGATGTTTGTGAACAAAAATGACAACCGAAAATATTTTGTACTCGAACCTGAAATACATGAATTATTGCAGGTTGATGTTTTGGATAAAAGCAAACAAGAGAAGAAATATCTCGACAGCACAATGATTCAAATCAATCAACTTGCTCCAAAAGAGAAACTTACAGGTTACGACAAGAAATCGACCATGACCTATTTTATTGAAGAGAATGGTTCTCATACCAGAGGATTCAGCCCATATTTCGGACCAACGTTTAAGTTTAACTTTGGAAGGAATACGAACAATGTGATCAGGCGCGAACAAAAGCGCCAGCTAAAAGAAATGACTTCTCATTACCATTTGGTAAAAACAGAAAAGGGAAAAAGTCAACAGTAATTTGAAAAGAAAATTAAGCGCAAAAAAAGGTCAGCACGATTATCGAACTGACCTTTTTTCGTTTTTCAGACAATCAATGATTTTATATCCTGAATAATATTTTGTGCAAGTTGTTCGGCCTCAGTCATCGAAGGAGCTTCAGCATATATCCGGATAATCGCCTCAGTATTCGATTTGCGCAGATGAACCCAGCGGTCGGCAAAATCAATTTTTACACCATCAATGTCAGTCACTTGTTCCTGACTGTATTTTTCTTTCATCTGAACAAGAATGCCATCCACATCAATTTCAGGAGTGAGTTCAATCTTATTTTTTGAAATAAAATAATCGGGATAAGTTTTCCGCAATTCCGAACATTTCATGCCTGATTTAGCCAACAGTGTCAGGAAAAGAGCAATGCCAACCAGCGAATCGCGGCCGTAATGCGATGCAGGATAGATAATTCCGCCGTTTCCCTCGCCACCAATGACAGCATCCGTTGCTTTCATTTTGGCCACCACATTCACTTCGCCAACTGCCGCAGCGGAATAAGTTCCGCCATGTCTTTCGGTAATGTCGCGCAAAGCACGTGAAGAGGAAAGGTTGGAAACCGTATTTCCGGGAGTCTGACTCAAAACGTAATCTGCAATGGAGACCAGCGAATATTCTTCGTTGAACATCGATCCGTTTTCGCTGATAATTGCCAGTCGGTCCACATCAGGATCGACCACAAAACCAACATCCACGCTGTTTTCGCGGATTATTTCAGCGGTTTCAACCAGGTTTTCAGGAAGCGGTTCCGGAGTATGGGCGAAATGTCCGGTGGCATCGCAGTTGATTTCAACGATTTCGGAAACGCCCAATGCCCTGAGTAATGTAGGAATTACAATTCCCCCAACAGAATTTACGGCATCGATTGCTACTTTAAAATCGGCATTCCGGATGGCATCCACATCAACCAGCTCCAAAGCGAGGACCTGTTGAATATGAATATCGGTATAATCTTTGGCAAATACCTCTCCCAAATCATCCACTCCGGCAAAACTATAGGATTCGTTTTCAGCAATTTCCAGAACAAGAGCACCTTCTGCAGCATTCAGGAATTCACCATCCTGATTGAGCAATTTCAATGCATTCCACTGTTTCGGATTGTGACTTGCAGTGAGAATAATTCCTCCCTGTGCATTTTCTTCCTTAACGGCAATTTCCGTAGTTGGAGTTGTTGCCATGCCGAGGTCGACCACCATACAGCCCATTCCTGAAAGAGTTGCCACTACGAGCGATTGCACCATCGGACCCGAAATGCGGGCATCGCGCCCCACCACAATGGTTGTCGATTGTCCGACATGCTGCTGTTTAGCCCATTCTGCATAGGCCGCAGTATATTTTACCACATCAAGCGGACTTAAACCTTCGCCCGGTCTTCCACCTATGGTTCCGCGAATTCCTGAAATTGATTTAATCAGAGTCATAACTGTTATTTTTTCTGAATTGAAAGTTCGACTGCCATCATGAATGATGACTCAAGTGCAAATATAGGGAGTTCGCCTCTAAAAATTCAGGAGGAAAGAAAAAGAAATATATTGATGCGCTTGGGCTTTAGGAATATTATTTCTTTATTTTTGATGGTTACCAAACCTAATTCCGAAGTTTGAAATCATGAAACTAAACAAACGCCTGATCTTCATCACCCTCAGCGCCGCACTTGGTGGTTTTCTGTTCGGATTCGATACCGCCGTAATCGCCGGAGCTACATCGGCACTCGAAAAACTTTACAACCTGGATAAATTCTGGCTTGGATTCACGGTTTCCATTGCGTTGATGGGGACCATCGTCGGCACCATGGTCGTTGGGAAACCAGCAGATTTATACGGACGCAGAAAAATTTTATTTTATCTCGCAGTTTTTTACGCGTTGTCGGCTTTGGGATGTGCCTTTTCATTCAGCTGGATTTCGCTGCTCTTTTTTCGCTTCCTTGGAGGTATTGCCGTTGGCGGTGTTTCAGTCGTTGGTCCGATGTATATTGCCGAAATAGCACCTGCCAAATACCGCGGCCGCTTGGTTGGAATGTTTCAGTTCAATGTGGTTCTTGGAATCCTGATGGCTTATTTTTCAAACTACCTGGTTGGACTTTTGGCATTGGGTGATGTGGAATGGCGGTGGAAACTTGGAGTGATGGCTATTCCGTCTATCTTGTTTTTTATCACACTGTTTTTTATTCCGAGAAGTCCGCGCTGGCTGGTAAAAATGGGAATGATTGAAGAAGCCCGTGCAGTTTTGAATTTGACAGGCGAAGAATTTGTCGAGAAAGAAATTGACGAAATATTGGATTCCATCAAATCGGAAAAGGAAAACGGAAAGGAAGTTCTTTTCAGTAAAAAATTCAGCTATCCGATATTTCTGGCCGTTTCGATTGCCATTTTTAACCAGTTCACAGGTATCAACGGATTGCTTTATTACCTGAATGATATCTTCGCACAAGCCGGATTCAGTAAAGTCTCGGGCGATTTACAGAGTGTTGCCATTGGAGCAACCAACCTGCTGTTTACTATGCTGGCCATGTCGATCATCGACAAAGTCGGACGAAAAATCCTGTTGCTTGTCGGGTCTATCGGAACTGCAGTTTCGCTAACCGGAGTAGCTTTCATCTTCTTCACCAACAGCCATCAAAATTTATTGGTTTGGCTTTTGATCAGCTACATCGCATTCTTTGGCTTTTCGCAGGGTGCGGTTATCTGGGTGTATATCAGCGAAGTATTTCCAAACAGTGTTCGTTCGAAAGGTCAGGCACTTGGAAGTTTTACACACTGGACCATGGCTGCCATTGTTTCGTGGACATTTCCGGTCATGGCTGAAAAGTCCGGCGGATATCCTTTTCTGTTCTTTGCAGTCATGATGCTGGTACAGTTTTTTGTGGTGAAATTCATGTATGTCGAAACCAAGGGGAAATCGCTCGAGGCACTTCAGAAAGAGATCTTAAAATAGGAAAATCAAAAGACATGGATCCTCTGAAATAATACACAATTCCAAGTTGTCAGTTGATGTCAGAAACTCAATTGAATTCCGAATAAGTAGACTTTGAACTGTCAGAAAACCTGAAAGATTTAATTTAAAATTATTTTTTAAAATTTGATTTAACCAATCTATTATTGAAATTTGATCCAGATGAAATATAACGAATAATAAAATTCAACCACATGATTATCAGAAAATTATCGAGCATACTTGTGTTGATTATCCTGACTTTGCCTCTGGCAACGCTTAAAGTCAAGGGTCAGAGTTTGAAAGAAGTTGAATCCAAACGCGTTTCATTGCCAAACGGCTGGAAGCTTTCGCCCGTCGGAAAATTGTTGCCACTTGGCGATTTACCTTTGAATATAGCTGTATCGCCTTCAGGAAAAATGCTGGCGGTCACCAACAACGGACAAAGCGATCAGAGCATTCAACTGATCGATCCGGAGAAAATGCAGCAGCTCGATTCCATCGTAACAAAAAAGAGCTGGCTCGGACTGACCTTCTCAAAAGATGGAAAATATTTGTATGCTTCAGGAGGTAACGACAACTGGATCATGCGGTATCAAATCAAAAACCAGAAACTGGTTCCACTCGACACAATGATTATTGGCAAACCCTGGCCTGAAAAAATTTCACCGGCTGGGATTGCCGTTGATAGAGAGGACAAGATGCTTTATGTAGTCACCAAAGAGAATAACTCGTTGTACACCATCGATTTAAAAACGCGAAAAGTCATCAACCAATTTCCTCTGGGAGGCGAAGCTTATGCCTGCCTGTTGTCAAACGATGGAAAGACGCTGTATATCACCTGTTGGGGCTGCGATAAAGTCATGCTGTTCGACACCCGGAAACAACAAATGTCAGGATGGATTCCAGTGGGCGATAATCCCAACGACATGTGCCTGAGCCGAAATGACAAATTTCTCTTTGTTGCCAATGCGAATGACAACTCGGTTTCGGTTATTTCATTGGAACAAAAACGGGTGATTGAAATTCTGAATTCGTCACTTTATCCTGATTCACCTTCAGGATCAACACCAAACAGTGTCGCTCTGAGTGCCGATGAGAAGTCACTGTACATCGCCAATGCCGACAACAATTGCCTCGCGGTTTTCGATGTAAGCAATCCAGGGAAGAGTTTCAGCAAAGGATTTATACCGACAGGATGGTACCCAACCTGTGTTCGGGTGGTGAAAAACACCATTTTTGTCGCCAATGGCAAAGGGCTGACCTCCAAAGCCAATCCGAACGGACCCAGTCCAAAAAAAGCGGATGTTTCGCATCATGCTGAATTGAATAAAAAAGCAAAAGTTGAGTATATCGGCGGTCTCTTTACTGGAACACTTCAGGCGATTCCAACTCCAAACGAAAGTCAGCTAAGTATTTTTTCACAATCGGTATACAACAACTCTCCGTATAAAAAGGAAAAAGAAATGCTCTCTTCGGGAGAAGAAGGAAATCCTATTCCGTCCAGAGTTGGCGAACCATCACCGATCAAATATGTTTTCTATGTCATTAAGGAAAACCGAACGTATGACCAGGTTTTGGGAGACATTCCTGAAGGAAATGGCGATTCCAGTCTGGTGCTTTTTGGAAAAAAAATAACGCCCAACCTTCATGCAATTGCCAAACAATTCGTTTTGCTCGATAACTTCTACGTTGATGGGGAAGTGAGTGCCGATGGCCACAACTGGACCATGGGAGCTTATGCAACCGATTTTCTGGAAAAGAACTGGCCTACAAGCTATGGCGGAAGGGGAGGAACCTATCCCGGCGAATCGGAAATTAAAACCGCCGACAGTAAAGTGTTTTTATGGGATATGTGCAAGCGTTTTGGCGTTTCCTATCGCAGTTACGGCGAATTTGTCTCCGATCCTTTCAAAGCAAATATTCCCGTACTGGAAGATCATTTTTTGCCGGGGTATACCGGATTTGATTTGAGCATTCGGGATACCTCGCGCTTCACCATGTGGAAACATGATTTCGAATCGTTGCTCGCTGCCGGAAAGTTACCTCAATTTACTACATTGAGATTTGCGAATGATCATACCGAAGGATTGCATGTTGGAAGTCCGACTCCGCTTGCATTTGCTGCTGACAATGACCTGGCCTGTGGCCTTTTCGTCGAATATCTGAGCAAATCACCAATTTGGAATGAAAGTGTAATTATCATTTTGGAAGATGATGCGCAAAACGGACCGGACCATGTGGATGCTCACCGGTCGACAACCTATGTGGCTGGAGGTTTTGTCAAACAGGGATATGTGGACCACACCATGTATTCAACGTCATCGGCGCTACGCACCATTGAACTGATTTTGGGATTACCTCCGATGAGCCAATACGATGCAGCTGCTGAACCCATGTGGCGGTGTTTTAACCAGACGGCAACTCATCCACCGTTTAAATCAACTATGAATCTGGTTGACTTAAACCTGAAAAATACTGCAGAAAATAAATTGTCCAGACTAAGTGAAAAATTCGATTTCAGTAAGGAAGATCGAGTCCCGGATGCACAATTTAATGAAGTGATTTGGGCTGCAATCCACGGATTGAACAGTGTCTGTCCTGCACCGGTTCATGCGGCTTTTTTTACTTCGGAAAAGGAAAAAGACGAAGATTGATTTTTTTTAATTCACGGGGTGACTTCGAATTACCCCGTGAATTAGCAACCGACTTCAAACCCGCAATCAACTCCTCCAAAACTTTAATTTTGGCTTCGGCATCAGGTGTCGCAATTTTTACCGCGCTTATTATTCGGCAAATACAAATCGCCGCACAATTTTTTGTTCCTCCCCTTCGGGGAGGATAGGAGGGGCTTTTATTTTAGTCCCGCAATCTGCTCTTCCAAAACCTTAATTTTGGCTTCGGCATCGGCCTGTTTGGCGCGTTCAACAGCCACAACTGCTTCAGGAGCGCTACTCACAAAACGTTCGTTGCTTAGTTTTTTCACAACTGAATTAAGGAAGCCTTTGGTGTAATCCAGTTCAGCCTGAAGTTTTTTCAGTTCTTCTTCCACATCGATCGTTCCGCCCATCGGAACAGAGAAAGTAGTTGATTTTACCAGGAACGATGCTGAAGCTTTTACTTCTTCGGTAACCAAATTTAAGGCTGAAAGGTTGCCCATCTTCACTAATACGCTGTTGAATTCAGGAGCAAAACCTTTGTCACCGGCCATAATAGCCAGTTCGACCTGATCTTTATTCGGAATGTTATTTTTGGTGCGAATGGTACGTAATCCGGCGATGGCTTCTTTCACATCTTCAAACTGAGCAATCAAAGTTTCATCGTATCCGGTTGATTTTGGCCACGAACTGATGGTGATGCTGTCGCCTTGCTGGCGCTCTTTCAACAACTGCCAAACTTCTTCGCTCACAAACGGCATAAACGGATGAAGGAAACGGAGAACTTCGTCAAAAATATCAATCAGTTCCTCGTATGTTTTTCCGTCAATCGGTTGCTGGTAGGCCGGTTTCACCATTTCGAGCAACCATCCGGAGAACTCATCGCGAACCGTGGTGTACACATTCATTAACGCATCCGAAATTCGGAATTTATCGAAATGATCGTCGGTTTGCTCGACAATCTGGCTGAATTTTTCGTGGAACCAGCTAATTGCCAGTTTCGAATGTTCGGGCTGTGGAATTTTAGTATCCACTTCCCAGCCATTCACCAAACGGAAAGAGTTCCAGATTTTGGTCACAAAACCGGCTCCTTGCTGTGGTAAACTCTCGTCGAACATCAAATCGCCACCAGCAGGTGAGCAAAGCAACATCCCCACGCGAACGCCATCGGCTCCGTAAGTGTCAATCAGGTCAAGCGAATCGGGCGAATTACCCAGCGATTTCGACATTTTGCGGCGCTGCTTGTCGCGCACCATTCCGGTGAAATATACATTTTTGAACGGGAACTGATCGCGGTATTCGTAACCGGCAATAATCATCCGGGCCACCCAGAAGAAAATAATATCCGGACCGGTTACCAAATCGTTAGTTGGATAATAATAGTTAATTTCCTTGTTATCGGGATTACTGATGCCGTCGAAAACAGAAATTGGCCATAACCAGCTCGAGAACCAGGTATCAAGCACATCTTCATCCTGGTGCAGAGAAAAGGAGCCTCCCCCATCCCCTCCGAGGGAGGGGTGTTTGGCGATTGCAAGCTCGCGGGCCTTTTCCTCATTTTCTGCAACCACAAATCCGTAGCTCGTTGCCCCCTCCCCTTCGGGGAGGGTTGGGGTGGGGCTACTGATATACCAAACCGGAATCCGGTGTCCCCACCACAACTGACGGCTGATGCACCAGTCTTTGATGTTTTCCATCCAGTGGCGGTAGGTATTTTTAAATTTCGGCGGATAAAACTGGATGGTATCGTTTAATACATTGTCAATAGCGGGTTGAATAATCGAGCCCATTTTCAGGAACCACTGTGCCGACAATTTGGGTTCGATAGGAACATGAGTACGTTCAGAGAAACCAACTTTATTGGTATAATCTTCCACCTTGGCAACATTTCCGGCGGCTTCCAGATCGACCATGATTTTATCACGAACGGCAAAACGATCTTCGCCGATGAACATTCCGGCGGCATCGCTCATGGTGCCGTCCTCGTTGAAAATATCGATGCTTGGCAAATTGAAGCGAAGTCCAATTTCATAGTCGTTCACATCGTGCGAAGGTGTGATTTTCAGACAGCCGGTACCAAATTCCATATCCACATATTCGTCTTCAATAATCGGGATGGATCGGTTAATCAATGGAACCAATACCCGTTTGCCTTTCAGGTGAGTGAAACGTGGATCGTTTGGATTGACACAAACTGCAGTATCACCCAAAATTGTTTCTGGACGGGTCGTTGCGATGGTGATATAAAGCCCAGCCCCCTCAACTCCCCCGGAGGGGGAGCTTTGAAGAGCGCTTTGTATGGATTGTATCACCGAATCAATATTTAGTAACACTTCTTCGTTCGTAAATCGGATTACCTGATAACCCAACTCTTTTAATATACCAGACTTAATTTCATCTAATTGCTGAATTTCAGCACGGTTATGATATCCTCCATCAACTTCAATTACCAAACTTTTTGAAAGACAAATAAAATCTACAATGATATCATTTATAATATGTTGTCTCCTGAATTTTTCGTTCAATTTGTTTCCGCGAAGAACCTCCCATAAGACACTCTCAGCTTCGGTTGAAAAGCGGCGTAAATCTTTTGTATTCTTTTTCAACAACTCATATTCCGATTTACGTGCAGTCTTGAACAGGGGATCCGATTTCCCCCCTCCGGGGGGATTAAGGGGGGCTGTGTCCTCAATTTTATATTTCAGGTAATACAATTTTGATTGCATTTCGCGGAAAATCACTTCTTCATCAGACAAAGCAGTTTTTGCTGCAGGGTCCCAGTTTACCATTCGGACACCGCGATAAATCAAGCCTTTGTCGTATAAATCGACAAATGTTTTGATGACCGATTCACTGCGTACTTTGTCCATAGTAAAAGCGGTGCGATCCCAGTCGCAGGAACATCCCAGTTTTTTCAACTGTTCCAGAATGATTCCGCCGTGTTTGTTGGTCCATTCCCATGCATGACCGAGAAATTCTTCACGACTCAAATCGAATTTGGAGATTCCTTCATTTTTCAGTTTGTTCACTACGCGGGCTTCGGTAGCAATTGAGGCATGGTCGGTTCCGGGAACCCAGCAGGCATTTTTGCCAAGCATCCGTGCACGACGAGTCAAAATATCCTGAATCGTGTTGTTGAGCATGTGTCCCATGTGCAATACACCAGTAACGTTTGGTGGCGGAATGACAATGGTATACGACTCACGTTCATCAGGTTCGGAATGGAAGAACTTATTTTCCATCCAGTATTTGTACCATTTGTCTTCAACTTCGGCGGGATTGTATTTGCTTGGGATTTCCATGATCTGATTTTTTGCTTTAAACGAAGTTGCAAAAATAGGAAAATTAGTTCGTTGGAGGAATAAAACCTTCCGGCTGAAATGAAAAAAGGCCGGAATTAATATCCCGGCCTTCAGTATAAATATGAGAAATTGATTGATTGAATCTACAATACGGTTTGTACGTCCTGATATGGAAGACCGAAAGCATCGGCAACTCCCTGATAAACAACCTTTCCTTTTACAACATTCAAACCTTTTCGCAAAGGTTCGCTGTCAGTACAAGCTTTTTTCCAGCCTTTATTCGCAATGTCCAATGCATAAGGCAATGTGGCGTTGGTGAGTGCCAATGTAGATGTGCGTGGAACAGCTCCAGGCATATTGGCAACACAATAATGGATCACATGATCGATTACAAAGGTCGGATGATCGTGTGTAGTGGCTACAGTGGTTTCGAAACAACCGCCCTGATCAACAGCAACGTCAACCATTACAGTACCATGTTTCATAGTTGGAATCATGTCGCGGGTAATCAGTTTTGGAGCAACAGCACCCGGAATAAGTACCGCGCCGATAATCACATCAGCATTGCGGACCATTTCGCGAATGTTGTATTCGTTGCTCATCATGGTTTTCACATTGGCTGGCATAATATCGTCGAGATAACGCAGACGTTTCAGGCTCACATCAATAATGGTCACATCGGCGCCAAGGCCACCGGCCATTTTAGCCGCTTCAGTTCCAACGATTCCACCGCCAATAATCAGCACTTTTGCTGGTGGTACTCCGGGAACTCCGCCCAGTAATACACCATATCCGCCAAATGTTTTCTCCAGATATTTGGCGCCTTCCTGAACTGACATACGTCCGGCGACTTCCGACATCGGAATAAGTAATGGCAATGAACGGTCGGCCATTTCAACGGTTTCGTAAGCAAGACAAATCGATTTATTTTCGATCATAGCCATTGTTAACGGCTCACCTGATGCAAAATGGAAATAAGTAAACAGAATCTGATCTTCTTTGATCAGTTTATATTCTGATTCGATTGGTTCTTTTACTTTGATGATCATTTCAGCAATGGCATACACATCTTCAATAGTTGGAAGAATGGTTGCATGTGCATAAACGTAATCTTCATCTTCAAATCCACTTCCCATTCCGGCTGTTGACTGTACATAAACCGTATGACCATTTTTAACCAATTCAGCTGCTCCGGCTGGGGTTAAAGCAACCCGGTTCTCGTTGTTTTTAATTTCTTTTGGAACTCCAATAATCATCTTCGTAGAATTTAAAGTTTTCAATGGCTCGAAATTAGCTTATCCGAACCATGCAAAACATGATAAAAAACAATGAATCGGCTTCTCTCCTGAAACCAGCCATAACCATTGGAAATCAATAATCTGCAATTCTGACTTCTCTGCTATTAAAGTGAAAGTTATTGTGCCGTTAATATTTCATATTAAATAAAAACCTAAAATTTCGATTTAGAATTGATAATCGTATATTTGCCCGCTTCACTGATAATATTTTCAATAAAATGCCAAATACATCGGAACGCGGTAACTTGATGCCGGATTCACCTATCCGGAAACTGGTTCCTTTGGCTGACAAAGCCAAGGAAATGGGAAGAAAGGTGTATCACCTGAACATCGGGCAACCGGATTTGCCGACGCCTCAAAATGCGATTGATGCCATCCGGAATATCGACCGGAAAATTCTGGAGTATTCTCCCAGCGAAGGAATCAAATCATTTCGTGAAAAGCTGGCGGTATATTATCACAGTTTCAATATCGAGGTAACGTCCGACGATATCATCATTACTACCGGCGGGTCGGAAGCTGTAACCTTTGCGTTCCTCGCGTGTCTTGATCCTGGTGACGAAATCATCGTTCCTGAACCTGCTTATGCCAACTATACAGCTTTTGCAATTTTAGCCGGAGCGGTAATCAAATCAATTCCGGCAAAAATTGATGAAGGATTTGCCTTGCCTCCAATGGAAGAATTTGAGAAACTGATCACTCCACGCACCAAAGGAATTCTGATTTGTAATCCAAATAACCCGACCGGATATTTGTATAACCGAACTGAGATGAACCAGATTCGCGACATGGTGAAAAAATACGATTTGTATTTGTTTTCGGATGAAGTTTACCGCGAGTTCTGCTACACCGGTGCACCTTATATTTCGGCTTTCCATCTGGAAGGAATTGAGCAGAACGTGGTGCTGATCGATTCTGTCTCGAAACGATACAGCGAATGTGGTCTGCGCGTTGGAGCCCTGATCACAAAAAATAAAGCGCTGAAGAAAAATGTGATGAAATTCTGTCAGGCACGGCTGAGCCCGCCACTGATCGGACAAATTGCTGCCGAAGCTTCGCTTGAAAATAACCAGGCCTATTTGCATGATGTTTATGAAGAGTATGTTGGCCGTCGCAAATTCCTGATCGATGGACTGAACCGCATCAACGGAGTTTATTCGCCCATTCCAATGGGTGCATTTTATACTGTGGCCCGCATTCCGGTTGACGATGCCGACGTTTTTTGTGCCTGGTTGCTGAGCGATTTCGAATACGAGAACCAAACCATCTTTATGGCACCGGCTTCAGGTTTCTACACCACACCTGGTTACGGAAAAGATGAAGTGCGTATTGCTTATGTGTTGAAAAAGGAAGATCTGGCCATTTCCCTGAAAATTCTGGAAGAAGCTCTAAAAGTTTATCCGGGAAGTAAAGTGCGGCAAACAGCCATTGCGACTGAAGGATAAAGAAAAAAGGAAATAGGAAAAGAGAAAAGCGTTCGGAAGGAGATTCCAGACGCTTTTTTCTTTTCGATCAATCTATGCTAACTTCTTTATAATTCGAAATTAAATCCTCTTTTCAATAAATCTTCATATTTGTTTGGGTCGAAACGGTAGTACCATGCTCCTTTGCGTGAGGATTCCTTCTCTTTTTCTTCCAGCTTTTCGAGCAAATCCATCGAAAGCAGTTTCCTTCGGAAATTGCGTTTATCAATCACTTTGTTGTAAATGGCTTCGTACAAACCCTGTAACTGAGGAATAGTAAATTTATCAGGCAGAAGTTCAAATCCAATAGGCTGTGTTCTTGCCCTGATCTGAAGTTTTTTCAATGCGCGCTCAATCATGGCCGAATGATCGAAAATCAATTTCGGCATCGACGAAATAGGAACCCAGGTAGCTCCATGATTTCTCACCAATTCAAGGTCGGACGCATTAATTTTTATAAGTGCAAAGTACGAAACCGATATAATCCGGGCGCCCGGGTCACGCTCCAGTTCACCAAAGGTGTATAATTGCTCCATGTACACTCCTGAAAGTCCGGTGAGAAGGTTCAGAATACGTTTGGCAGCTTCATCCACCGATTCATCGTTTTTCAGAAAGCCTCCCATCAGCGACCATTCTCCTTTTGCAGGCTGAAAATTCCTTTTCAGGAGCAGTACTTTTAATTCCCTACCACCCTCATCATATCCAAAAATGATAGAGTCGACAGCAACATGGAATTTTTGGTGTTCTTGATAGTATGACATAGCTTAGTTATTCTGGCAATGGCCAGTCCTGTGTTTCTTTGGTCCGAACATAAGTTTCGATGTGACGATCGGTTTTGGCTTCGTAAATATCCGAGATGGTCAGGATGATTCCGGTTTCTTCCACATTGCCAAAATGGTCGTTTATGACCGTTCCGAAAGTTTTCATGGATGGACTCAAATTCATATATGAATTAATCAGGGGAGGAATATTTTCGCCGAATTCGCGCACCTTTTGAGATAGTATTTTGTAATCTTCCTTATAGGAGCCGCCATTAAAGACATTCTCCATTTCATCCATATCAATTTCTAAATCCAAAGGATGAATTGGGGTCACCAGGTTCTCGTGGTCTTTGAAATATTTCAGGAAAAAGTACATAATCAGGTTACGTGCTTTCAGCTGATAATGGGAGTACATGGTCACCTTTCCGAAGAAATATCTTATTTCCGGATGATCAACAATCAATGCTCCAAGGCCGTCCCATAAGTTATCGAGTGCAAACAACGCTTTGGCTCCGGCTTTACTCGATTGATAATGTGGCTGAACAAAAGATCGGCCCAACTCAAGCGTATATGGAAGATATTCCCGGATAAATTTTTCTGAAAAATTAAATAAATGTGTGGTTGCAAGCGGTACAACTCCATCTTCGCCAATCGTAAGATCATTGCATAAAATATAACGGTATCCGCCAATGATTTCATGAGCCTGCGGATCCCAAACGATTAATTGCTTGTATGGATCGCTGCAGGTATCGTATTCATCAATGTCAACTTCCTCACCAATTCCGCCGCCGGCATCCCGAAAAGTAATTTCCCTAACCCGACCAATTTCCCTCATCACATTGGGTGAATTATGATAGGTTATGACATAGATTTCATTATCGCCCTTGTTCGTCTTCCTCATCAGCTTTTCCGGTGTCAGTTCGGCAAGCAATGCTTCTTTTGACACAGGTGCAATAATTTCCTTCATACTATTTTGATCTGATTTTATGGAATACAAAACTAAAAAAAAACTGCCAGAATACAGTTTTCAATCCATTTATATTAGCCCTGAACCTGATTTGGTAATTTGTACACAATACCTTTCACTTCGGCTGCCCACTCGTCAAGTGTTTTGGATTTATCGAAGTGCGAATATGGAATAGGCTTACCATAAGTGATTGTGAATTTTTGATTTTTATGCCTGAAGGTTTCATCAGCCAGATAAAACATTTCCAGATTCCATTTCATTTTGAAAAAAGTTCGGAAATTAGCCAGATTGTAAAAGAAGTTGGAGTTTCGGCCACTTACATGAACAGGAATCACATCGCGCTGGTATTCAATGGCCTTGGCAATAAAATGTTTCTTCCATACAAAATCCTGCACCTGACCTTTGATTTTTCGCGAAGCTAATCCGGAAGGAAATATCAGAATCTGTTTGTCCGAAAGATATGCCTCATGGATTTGCCGGATTACATCTTTACTGTGACCACCGTGTTTATTCAAAGGAACAAAAATCGGTGTGAGCTGCGGAATTTTCATCAGTACATCGTTCACCAAAGTAATGGTTTCGCCTAAAAAACGGTCGATATTGCAAAGCATCAGCAAAGCATCAAAACCTCCCAGCGGATGATTGGAGACAAATATAAAACGCCCGGATGACGGAATATTTTCAACCCCATTGATGGTTTCGTGCACATTAAAATGTTTAACCATGCTCCTGGCAAACTCAATGCCACGTTCATTCCCATGGTGAATCAAAAGGTCATTAATTTCATCGATGTGCATGATGCGGGTGATGTACCGGTAAACAAATCCGGGAAGCCTTTTGGCCAGTTTGGGATTCTTATTCAGGAACATTTCCCTGATATTGATTAGTGCGACGGGCTCTTGATTGGTGACATTCATTGCAAGGGGTTTAATTGGTGCCGAAAATATAAAATAAATACAACAAACACATTGTTGTTTTCCCGAAGTACCAGCGAACGAATTAATTTAGTATCTGAAAGTTTTATCAACGCATTTACAAACCAATCCTCAAAACATTAATAAATTGAATTTCTGATATTTGCGAAACAATATTCACGGTTACGCACAGGTTATAAACAACTTGCCAACATTGGCCATAAAATAAAAGTGCCTTAATAGGGCATAAAGTGGAATACTATGCCTGAAATTAACTGAATTTTATTACTTTTGAAATTGAAATTTTGACACTGGAATAATGAACTTCTCAGCACTGAAAGAAGCGACCTTGGATGAAAAAGGAAGGGTTGTGCTGCCAGCAGATTACAAAAATGAAATGGGCGGCAGTATTCCCGGTGGCCAATTGGCTATCGAGATAGATCCGTATGAGAAGTGTCTGAATATTTATCCGATGGCAGAGTGGGAAGCACGCATCAGCCAGATCAGGTCGAAACTTAACCGTGACAACAAGCAACACAGCCGGGTTCTCGATGTGTTTTACCGCAATTTCAAAATCATTCAGGTACCCGAAAGTTGCCGGATGAATATTCCGAACAACTTTCTCGAAAAGGCCGGAATTACCAAAGAAGTTGTGTTTACCGGTCAGGGAGACCGTATCAGACTTTGGAATGCCACAGAATATGACCAGTATATTGAGTCATGCGAAGATTACGAAAGCACTTTTGCCCGAATTGTAGGTAATGAAGAAAACTAAAAGTGGAGAGAGAATATCACATCCCGGTTTTGTTGAACGAAAGTGTCAACGGGCTGGAAATTAAGGCGGATGGCGACTATGTTGACGTTACTTTTGGTGGCGGTGGTCATTCGCGCGAAATTTTCAGCCGTTTAAAATCGGGTCGTCTCTTTGCCTTCGATCAGGACGAAGATGCCGCAGCGAATGTCATACACGACGATCGCTTTTTTTTTATCCGGCACAATTTCAAATACATACGAAATTTTTTAAAGTATTACGACGTCGAGCAGGTTGATGGCATCCTGGCCGATCTGGGCGTTTCATCGCACGATTTTGATGTAGCAGAACGTGGATTTTCGTTCAGATTTGATGGTGATCTGGATATGCGCATGAACCGTGATTCGGCACTAACAGCAGCCGAATTGGTGAATACCTATTCCGAAGATCAACTCCGGACCATGTTTCGCGAATTTGGGGAAATTGACAACGCCGGACGTTTGGCCAAACAATTGGTTTCTGCCCGGAATATCACTCCGGTAAAAACGATTGAACAGTTCAGAGAAGCCATCGCACCTTGTGTGCCTCGTCTTCAGGAATCCAAATACCTGGCAAAGGTTTTCCAGGCTCTGCGCATCGAAACCAATAAAGAAATGGATGTTTTGCACGAATTCCTGGAACAAAGTATCGAATTATTGAAGCCAGGCGGACGACTGGTAGTGATTACCTATCATTCACTGGAAGACCGGATGGTGAAAAATTTTATCCGTTCAGGTGATTTCTCAGGGAAACAGGAAAAAGATTTTTACGGAAATGTTGTATCGCCTTTGATGGCTATAAACCGCAAGGTGATTGTACCGACCGATGAGGAAATTGAGCAAAATCCACGGGCGCGAAGTGGCAAACTAAGAATTGCAGAAAAGAACGCATGACAGAGCTAAAAGAAAAAAAGAACAAACGCTTTTCAGCCCGAAATTTTAAAAGTATTCTGGGAGGAACCATTTTGGCCAGCGAGTCGGTCACTAAGCAGATTCCTTTTGTGTTTTTTCTGGCATTTCTGGGTATCGGACTGATTACCAACCGTTATTGGACCGAAAAAACCATACGGAAGATGGAATCAGTACGTGATTCGCTCAAGGAATATAAAACAGAATCGGTTATTCACGAAACTGAACTCATGTTTATCAACCGTCCTTCGGAAGTTACCCGTAGGGTGACCGAACGGAAAATAGATCTGATAGAACCTGTAGAGCCAGCAAAACGGATTAAAATAAAAAAACCGGAGAAAAAATAATGGAAATCAGGAAAGCCATAACCTTACGATTTGGTGTCGTCTATTTTGCGATCGCCTTGTTCGGCATTGTTATCATTGGCCGTATTCTCCTGATACAGAATGTGGATACCGAAAAATGGCAGGAAATTGCCAAAGATCTCAAAAGCAATACTACAGAAATCTGGGCCAAACGCGGGAATATCTGTGCCGATGACGGAAGCGTTTTATCGACTTCAGTACCCTATTATGAATTGCGCCTCGATATGCAGGCTCCAAAAATTCAGGAAATATTCTCAAAAGAATCTGAACCACTGGTAACTGAACTGGCAGCTTTTTTTGGTTTTTCAGCAAGCGATTTTCGCAACCGGCTGAGAACCGCATTTGACAAAAAGAACCGTTGGTTTCTGATCAATCCGGAACAAATCGATCACAATAAATATCAGGAATTCAGACAATTAAAATCCATGACGCGAAGTCATTTTGGTTCCGGATTAATAGCAGTTACCGAAAACAGGCGTATTTTGCCTCATGGCGATCTGGCCAGCCGCACCATTGGGGTTCTGAATAAAGGAGTATTTGGGGGCGTTCACGGAAATGTTGGTTATACGGGCGTCGAAGGATTGGACGAAAACTATCTGGCCGGGGTAAACGGTTTAGCTCTGAAACGTAATTTCTCCGGAAGCTGGATCAATACGCCATTGGTCGAACCTCAGGAAGGAAAAGATGTGATAACAACCATCAATGTAAATCTTCAGGATTATGCCCAAAGTGCTTTAGGTAAGCAAATGGAAACCAGCCAGGCCGAATGGGGTACTGCCATTGTGATGGAAGTGAAAACAGGGAACATCAAAGCGGTGGCCAACATGGGTCTCAAAAAAGACGGCACTTATGGCGAAACCTACAATTTTGCATTTGGTCATGCAGGTTGCAGCGAACCTGGTTCAACTTTTAAGCTCATGTCATTGATCGCAGCCATGGACGCAGGCTATGCTGACACTTCTGATATGGTTGACACGGGACGTGGTCTTTGGGAATACAAAGGACAAAAAATGAAAGACAGCGATTACGACCATGGAGGCCATGGATTGATCACCTTGAAAAGAACATTTGAACTCTCTTCAAATATTGGTACGGCAAAAATCATTTGCAAATATTACGAGGGGAAAGAAAAAGAATTCATCGACCGCATATACAGTTTCGGGTTGAACAAACAACTGGGGCTCGGATTCCTTGGCGAAGCAGAACCACGGATCAAATATCCGACCGATCCCGACTGGTGGGGACCTTCACTGGCATGGATTGCACATGGTTACGAGATAAAAATTGCACCTATTCAGACACTCACATTTTATAACGCCGTGGCAAACAATGGCGTGATGGTGAAACCAAAATTTATTGAAGAAATCAGGGAAAACGGTATTCCAATCCGGAAGTTTAAAACGGAAGTAATCAATCCGTCGATTTGTTCAAAATCTACTCTGGGAAAAGCTCAGGAAATGCTCAAAGGAGTCGTTTTGAGAGGGACCGGAAAAACGCTTAAAAACAAATATTATACCCTTGCCGGGAAAACCGGTACAGCAGTAATTGCAGATGAAAATAAAGGTTATGGGGTTGGCGGGTCAAAAAAATATCAGGCATCGTTTTGCGGCTATTTTCCGGCTGACAATCCAAAATACAGCATTATTGTGGTCATCGTTGGCCCAAAGGGAGCATATTACGGAGGTTCAGTTGCTGGTCCGGTGTTCAAGGGGATTGCCGATAAAGTTTACGCTGCCTACCTCGATCCTGCTGCCGATTCAATTCCCGCTCACAATGAAATACCTGCTGTAAAACCTGGTTTAAAAGAAGACGTGATGCTGTTTGCGCGCGATCTGGGAATTAAAACTCAATCGCAAAATATGACTGCCGAACGTGTTGCCATTGCTTATGACACTGCAACAGTATATATCCAGGGAGTGAACGATACCCCGGGGATTTTGGCAGATGTTGTTGGAATGGGTGCCGGCGATGCCGTTTACCTTCTGGAAAAAGCGGGATACAGAACAAAAACCAATGGCTTCGGACGTGTTTTTCGCCAGTCCCCAAATCCGGGAATGCCTTGCAGCAAGGGAGAACTGATTTCGCTTGACCTCGGTTTTGATGAACTGGAGATCATGAAAAAAGACAGTATCGCTAAAGCTGATTCTATACAAGGACCAATTCTGTCGGCAGTTCCAATTGAAAAACCTAAGCCGGAAATCAAAAAAGTAACACCGATGGTCGTTCCAACGCTTGAGCAGAATGCTCCATTTAAAGCAAAGGTTAGTCAGGCTCCGGCAGTAAAACCAAAAGCAAGTCCGGAAGCAATTAAAAAGTGGAAGGCCAAGGTTGCTGCACAAAAAGCAAAGCCAAATCAGGCTGCTATAGATCGATGGAAAGCAAAGGTAGCCGCTCAAAAAGCCCTTGACAAAAAGAAAAAGGCAACAAAGAAAAGTACAGGAACAACTAAAAAACCACAGCAATGAAATCATTAAATGATCTTTTGGCTGGAATTGAACTCCTCGAAACCCGTGGCGATTTATCGGTTCAGGTTCAGGGAATTCAATTCGATTCGCGGAAAGTTGAAGCGGGCGGACTGTTCGTTGCTGTGAAAGGCTTGCACGCCGACGGACATCTGTATATCGCAAAAGCCATTGAACTGGGCGCTGCTTGCATCGTTTGTGAAAATGTTCCCGATGATTTTCCATCGAATATTGTTTTGGTGAAAATTGCCGACACGCAGGCGATGCTGGGTAAAATAGCTTCAGCTTTTTATGACTTTCCTTCATCAGATCTGAAAGTTGTAGGTGTAACCGGAACCAACGGTAAAACTACCATTGCATCACTTTTATATAAAACCTTTTCGCTGCTTGGTTATCAGGTCGGATTGATTTCGACCATTAAATATTATGTGGGCGACGAAGAGTTTCCTGCAACACATACCACTCCTGATGCCTTGCAGATTCAGGAAATGATGGCCAAAATGGTAAAAGCCGGATGCGAGTATTGCTTCATGGAAGTCAGTTCACATGCCATTGATCAGGACCGGATTACCGGCATTGAGTTTGATGGCGGCATTTTCACCAACCTGACGCACGACCA
>JBAWZG010000008.1:0-39865 GCA_037143155.1 Bacteroidia bacterium | reverse complement strand
ATGTAGGTAATAAATATGTTGGTGGAGTCAGCGATCATTTTCCGGTGTATTTTAAAATGATTGTAAAATAGCGAATTCAATTTGTAGAGACGCACGGATGTGCGTCTGAGAGGAAAAACGCAACCATGGACTTCAAAATCGTATCCGAATATCAACCTACTGGGGATCAGCCGGAAGCTATCAGGCAACTGGCCGAAGGTTTGCGAAACGGAACAACCTTCCAGACCTTGCTTGGTGTAACCGGTTCAGGTAAAACTTTTACCATGGCTAATGTGATTGAGCAGGTGCAACGTCCTGCACTGATTTTAAGTCACAACAAGACACTTGCTGCGCAGTTGTACAGCGAAATGAAGCAGTTTTTTCCTGAAAATGCGGTGGAGTATTTCGTTTCGTATTACGATTATTATCAGCCCGAAGCTTATTTGCCATCCAGCGATACGTACATAGAGAAAGATCTTTCCATCAATAAGGATATTGAAAAACTGCGATTGAGCACCACTTCTTCATTGCTTTCCGGAAGGCGCGATGTGATTGTGGTATCGTCGGTTTCATGTTTATACGGAATCGGTAATCCGGAAGATTTTCATGCCAATGTTACCCAGGTAAAAAGAGGTGAAACTATCAGCCGTAATATTTTTTTACATCGGCTGGTTGATGCACTGTATTCGCGCAATGAGGTCGAGTTTAACCGGGGAAATTTCAGGGTAAAAGGAGACACAGTAGATATTTTTCCTGCTTATGCCGACATAGCATTCCGGATTGTCTTTTGGGGTGATGACATTGAGGAAATATATACATTCGATCCGGTTGGTGGCGGTACGATCGAATCGCTTGACATAGCAATAATTTATCCTGCCAGTATTTTTGTGACTACCAAAGAACGCATGCAACTTTCCATCCGGCAGATTCAGGATGATCTGGTTAAGCAGATTGCATTCTTTCAGGAGAATGGCAAACCGTTGGAGGCCAAGCGCATTCAGGAAAGGGTTGAATACGATCTCGAAATGATGCGCGAACTGGGATATTGTTCCGGAATCGAAAATTATTCACGGTATTTCGATGGAAGGCAGCCAGGATCGCGTCCTTTTTGCCTGCTCGATTATTTCCCCGAGGACTTCGTTACCATCATCGACGAAAGCCATGTGTCTTTGCCGCAAATCCGCGCTATGTATGGTGGCGACCGGTCACGAAAGACGAACCTTGTTGAATATGCGTTCCGGCTTCCATCTGCCATCGATAACCGTCCGCTGACTTTTGATGAATTCGAAACGGTGGTTGACCAGATTGTTTTTGTAAGTGCCACTCCAGCCGATTACGAATTGGAGAAATCGGAAGGAATTGTGGTGGAACAGGTTATCCGGCCGACCGGATTACTTGATCCGGTAATTGAGGTTCGTCCGAGCATCAATCAGATTGACAATCTGATGCACGAAATTCATTTGCGCATCGAACGGAATGAACGTGTTCTGGTTACCACCCTGACTAAACGGATGGCCGAAGAATTGAGCAGTTACCTGGCCAACATGGGTGTCAAAACGCGATATATTCATTCGGATGTTGAAACGCTTGACCGGATTCAAATTCTGGAAGATTTGCGCAAAGGAGAATTTGATGTACTGGTCGGTATCAATTTGCTGCGCGAAGGCTTGGATTTGCCTGAAGTTTCGCTGGTTGCCATTCTGGATGCTGATAAGGAAGGTTTTTTGCGATCAGAACGTTCGCTGACCCAGACGGCTGGCCGTGCTGCCCGAAACCTGAATGGAATGGTCATCATGTATGCCGATAAAATTACCAACTCGATGAAACGGACCATCGATTCGACCAATCACCGTCGCGAAAAGCAAATGAAATACAACATTGAAAACGATATCACTCCGACACAGATTATCAAAGCCAGCCGCGAAATTGTGGGTTACGCAAGCATCGGCATGAAAGTGAAGGGATACAGCGGCGACGAACCTACCAACCTGGCTGCTGATCCGGTTGTTCAGTACATGAGCGTTCCGGCACTTGAAAAGGCGATTTCCAAACTCAAGAAAGACATGGAAGCGGCCGCCAAAGAACTCGATTTCTACGAAGCTGCCCGGCTTCGCGACGAAATGTTCAGGTATCAGGAAATACTGAAAGGCAAGAAGTAAAAGATGAATCCCGAAAACCTGCTCTGATTTTCGGGATTCTACTTATAATTTATATCTTCGGTCTACATCCTTTCCGGAACATCAATTCCCAGCAGTTTCATGCCTGTTTTAATGGTTTTGCCAACAGTTTCGGCTAAAACCAATCGAAGGTTTCTGATTTCGATATTTTCTTCAATCAGAATCGGAAATTCATGGTAGAACTGATTGAATTCCTTGACCAATTCATAGATATAATTAGCCACCAGCGCAGGACTGTAATTATCTCCTGCTTCTTTTATTGCAACAGGAAATTGAGAAATCAATTTGATCAGCTGAAGTTCTTTTGCCGGAATACCGGAGGTGATATTAATTCTGCGAACCAGCTCAATGTCGCGGTCAGTTGCTTTGCGCAGCACCGAACGGATTCGGGCATAAGTATATTGAATAAACGGTCCGGTATTGCCATTGAAATCGATGGATTCTTCCGGATTGAAAAGCATATTTTTCTTGGGGTCGACCTTCAGCATGAAATATTTCAAAGCTCCCAACGCAATCATAGTATAAGTTTCGGCAGCTTGTTCCGGTGTATAACCTTCCAGTTTGCCAAGTTCTTCGGATGTTTTACGCGAAACTTCAATCATTTCGGCCATCAGTTCGTCGGCATCGACCACCGTTCCTTCGCGCGATTTCATTTTTCCTTGTGGAAGTTCCACCATTCCATACGAAAAATGGTGAAGTCCTTTTCCGAATTCAAAACCCAGTTTGTCAAGCAAAATGGACAAAACCTGGAAATGGTAGTTTTGCTCATTTCCAACCACATAAATCATTTTATTAACAGGATAATCCTGAAAGCGTTCCTTGGCTGTACCAATATCCTGAGTCATATAAACTGAAGTGCCATCGCTGCGGAGCAGGATTTTCTGATCGAGTCCTTCTGCAGACAAATCGGCCCAAACCGAAGAATCTTCTTTTTGATAGAAAACGCCTTCATTCAAGCCGCGCAGAACCTCGTCTTTTCCGTATAGATAGGTTTCTGATTCGTAGTATATTTTGTCAAAATCGACACCCAAAGCTTTGTAGGTAACATCAAATCCAGCATAAACCCAGTGGTTCATCATCGTCCATAGTTCGATAATTTCCGGATCTTTAGCTTCCCATTTCAGCAACATTTCCCTGGCTCCAAGCATCGATGGTGCATTTTGTTCCGCAAATTCTTTGGTTTCGCTCTGTTCGATTAGAGTTGCAATTTCCTTTTTATATTCCTGATCGAACCGGACATAGAAGTTACCAACCAAATGGTCACCTTTAATTCCGGTATTTTCCGGAGTTTGTCCGTTACCCCACATTTTCCAGGCATACATCGATTTGCAGATGTGGATTCCACGGTCGTTCACAATGTTGGTTTTTACCACCTTGTTACCGTTGGCTTTCAGTATTTCGCTCAGTGAAAAACCAAGAAGGTTGTTGCGGATATGTCCGAGATGAAGTGGCTTGTTTGTATTAGGCGAGGAATATTCAATCATAACCAGCTTTGACGATTTGCTTGGTTCAGTAATTCCAAAATTTGAAACGGAAGCAACAGAGTTGAGAACTGATGCCCAATATTCAGAAGAAATCACCAGGTTCAGGAAACCTTTTACAACATTGTACTCCTCCACTTCAGAAACATTTTTCTGAAGATATTCGCCGATTTCAGTGGCAGTTTGTTCCGGAGATTTCTTTGACATCCTTATAAAAGGGAAGACCACCAGGGTGATGTCCCCTTCGAATTCTTTCCGGGTATTTTGCAGTTGGACCAGCGTTGGCTCAATCTGCTGATTATAGCATTTTGAAATTGCTTCTACAATCTGGTCACGTATTTTCAGTTCAATCGACATTTTTATTGCTTTGAAATTTGAGCGACAAAGATATTTGATTTTTGGCAGCTTTTATTTCTGAATTTGGATAGCAATGAAAGATTTAAGATTTCATAAGGGTTGGAATGATATAGATATAGCCTTGCTTATCTTTTTTTAAGGAACTTTCGACTAAATTAGTAAAGGTTTAAAGTGAAGCTGGCGATTTAATCAACCTCGCTTTTTAAAGGAACTCACGCTAATAGAAAATTGCTCAAAAGTAGAAGTTGTACTTGAGATACACTACCAAATTGCTGGTTTATGAAGGATTATCCCTGCTAATATAGAAAACAGTATCATTAAAATCAACATAGTAAAAATTAAAAATATGAAAACCAAATATCTATAAAGCCCTGGTTTGTTATTAGCTTTAATAATCTGCTTTTGCCTTTCATCGGTATAATATCTTTCAATTAATTTCTCAGATAAGAAGAATGAGGCTATTAATCCAATTACAATAATTATCGGCAATCCAATTTTTATAGATAAAAGCCAAAACAAAACACTTAAAATAAATACTAAAAAACCACTTAATACTGGAAAAAGTAAATAATTTAAAGCCCATATTGTTGTGCGTTCCGGACTTAATCTTTTACTTACACACCAATATATAAAAACGTAGATTTTGTCAAATAGAATCATTTATATTACCTCCCATATAAGCCTTTTACCATAGATCCTTCTCTTCGGCATGAATTTTTAATTATATATAAATCATGTGTTTAAGTATTTGATCTTTATCAAAGTTCTTTTAGAAACGAAGAGCCCTGTCCAAATGAAAAAGACAGGGCTCCTGTATAAGTTATAATTTGAAATTGACTATTTCATTTTGAAAATTTCAAATTCAACCCGGCGGTTTTGTAAACGACCTTCCGGAGTATTGTTACTGGCAATAGGTTTGGTTTTTCCTAAGGCTTTCTGGTGGATAATCCGGTCCTTCGAAATACCTTTCGATTCCAAATGTTTCACAACAGAATCAATGCGTTCTTGTGAAAGTTTAATATTATAATTGTCAGATCCCTGGCTGTCGGTATGTCCGTACATATTCACTTTAAAATCTTTGTCCGAATTCAGGGTTTTAATCAGTTTATCCAAAACACCTTTTGAATAGTCAGTAAGATAGCTCTTATCTGAAATGAAATGCACCGGAGTTACTTTAACTTTTTGGATGACAACCTGATCAGGAGTAAGTTCTTTTATAGCTTCTGTAGTAATCACCGCAGCTATGGCAGGGCATCCTTTGGTTTCTTTTGTTCCTGAAACGGTTGGGCATTCATCAATGGCATCAGGGACTCCATCTTTATCTGTATCGATTGGGCATCCAGAAGCATCTACTTTCCAGCCTTTTGGAGTATCCGGACATTTGTCATCTTTGTCTGTAATACCATCACCGTCGGTATCCGGACAACCTTTTAAACTTGCTAATCCGGCAATATCGGGGCAAGCGTCATCTTTGTCGGCAATACCATCTTTGTCCTTATCCGGGCAGCCTTTCAGCGATGCTAATCCGGCGACAGTAGGGCAGTCGTCGAGGTAATCGGCAACTCCATCACCATCGGTATCAATCGGGCAACCCTTGGCATCAACGGCAACTCCTGAAGGTGTATTGGGACATTTGTCTTTTTTATCTGAAACACCATCCATGTCAGTGTCTTTGGTTTTTCCAAAGTCAAATTCCATGCCGATCGTAGCTTTCCATAGATTGTCTCTGACTGACACTGCGCCTCTTTTAGCATCAATACCTGATAAATATCCGGCATCAAAGTAAAAGGCTGTATTCGGGTTAAAGTAGTATTTAGCTCCAATGCCCAAATCATAATTCAGTCCGGATTTTGTATTGTCGGCCAGAAAGCCGGGACCGGCAAAAAGGTAAGGACGAAAATTTTTACTTTCATCTGATAAATTGAACCTTAAATTCAGTAATATGTCTGCTAAATCTATGCCACTTGTTGCTTTCGAGTTGAAAACTCCAAGATCGCTTTTCAGCATTAAATCAAACTTGGGACTGAGGTATCTGCTTAAATACAATTCTGGCATCAAGCCTAATCCACCATAGTTTACAGAACCATAAGTTCCCAAACCTAAAGCGGCACCCCATTTTTTATCAGAGGTTTGAGCCTGACTGCTTACAGTAAAAGCAAGCAGTAATGAAAATAAGATTACTTTTTTCATGAAATTTGATTTTTGTGGTTAATTTAAGACTTATAATACTTCTTATTATCAATCAGAAGTAAACTTACAAAATTAATTTAGTATTTATGATTAAAAACTCCACTTTATTTCTTGGGATATCTTCTATATATACTTACATCTCTGATATTTCAAGGAGATAATGACATAAAAAAATCCATGTCAGGATGAGACATGGATTTTTCAGATTGGATACCGGTTGTTGTTTTATTTTACAACTTCAATTTCGGTTCGGCGGTTCAATTTGCGACCTGCAGGTGTATCGTTTGATGTTGCAGGGTTTTTTATTCCAAGGCCCTTTTGCGAAACAATACGGTTTTTCTTGATTTTTGCTGCTGTAAGAGCTTTTGCAACAACCATCGCACGGTTTTTTGATAGATTTATATTGTGCGATTCTTTGCCAGAACTATCTGCATTCCCTGAGATTTTTACTTTATAATTGCTGTTTTCGTTTAGCAATTTTACCAACTGTTCAATTTTCGCTTTTTCTTCTTTCGAAATCGTTGACTTATTCGTATCAAAATATACTGGTGATGCTTTCATTTTTTGAGCCTCAATTTCTTCAGCAGTCAGTTCTTTTTTCGGACAACCTTTGTTCTCTTTCAAACCGGCTACAGTTGGACACTCATCTTCGTCATCAATTACACCATCTTTATCGGTATCAAGAGGGCAACCAGTTGCATCAACTTTATATCCTTTTGGAGTACCAGCACATTTGTCGTCTTTATCGGCAACACCATCACCATCTGAATCAGGACAGCCTTTCAGACTGGCTAATCCGAAAACATCAGGGCAGGCATCGTCTTTATCAGCAACTCCGTCTTTATCCTTGTCAGGACAGCCTTTCAAAGAAGCTAAACCAGCAACAGTCGGACAGTCATCCAGATAATCAGCAACACCATCACCATCAGTATCTACAGGGCATCCTTTGGCGTCAACAGCGACTCCGGTTGGTGTATCAGGACATTTGTCCTTGTTATCTGAAACGCCGTCCATGTCTGAATCCTTTGTCTTCCCGAAGTCAAATTCAATACCAATTGTACCTTTTAAGATATTGTCATGCACTTTATTTGGCCCTCTCATAGCATCGATGCCACTGAGGTAGCCCAAGTCGAAATAAAATGCTCTATTTGCTTTGTTGTAATATTTTGCTCCGACACCGGCATCAAAATTTAATCCTGACTTTGCGTTGTCGGCCAATAGCCCGGGTCCGGCAAAAAGATAAGGTCGGAGTTTTTTACTTTCGTCGGATAGTTTTAATCTTAAATTCAAAAATCCACCTGCTAAATCGATACCCCCATTTTGTTTCGAATTAAGAACTCCAAGATCGCCTTTTAGCAATAAATCAAATCTCGGGCTTAGGTAAGTGCCTAAATATAATTCAGGCATAAGTCCAATACCTCCCTGATTGCTGGGTCCATAAGCTCCAAGGCCTAAGCCGGCAGCCCATTTTTTATCTATTGTTTGAGCAAAAAGGTTAGCTGTAAAAGCTAAAATCACTGAAAGTAGAAGTAGTTTTTTCATAATTGTTAACGTTTGGTTTTAAAATATATGAATTTATAATCTTTCTTTTGAAATCATGATTAAAACAACATTTATATAGTTTTGTTGAATATGTGCTGAATTTTGTTCAATGTATCTGTAGCTTTTGATTTATTCCTTATGGAATTTCTGTATTTAGCTATTCCATCGAAACAAAACTAAATAAAATTGCAAAATAATAAACAATAAGCATAATGCATTTTAATTGTCAGTAATTTGTTAATGTTGATGTATTTAATACTAAAAAAGTTTGTTTGCCTGTTGAGAGAATTGGCTTGTATTAAATGTAAGAATTTTCCCTGTCTAAATTTAATTTATCCGCGGAAATATTTCATGAATATATGATATTTGTAATTTAAACTTAACAATTCGCATTTGTACGCAATAATTGACATAGAAACTACCGGACAATCTGCAGATAAAGGTAGAGTTACTGAGATTGCTATTTATATCCATAACGGTTTTGAAATTACCGATTCATTTTCCAGTTTGGTTAATCCTGAATGTTTCATTCCAGGTTTCATCACCAGCCTTACCGGGATCGATAATGAAATGGTTAGAACTGCTCCCAGATTTTACGAAATTGCAAAGCGAATTGTTGAAATGACTCATGATAAAGTGTTTGTCGCTCACAATGTCGGGTTCGACTATAAGTTTATTCAAAAGGAATTTAAACGACTTGGTTATGATTATGAACGAAAAACTATGTGCACTGTCAGGATGGGAAGGAAATTCCTGCCAGGGTATAAATCATATTCATTGGGAAGACTTTGCGAGGAGTTAGGTATAAAAATAAACGGACGTCATCGTGCGGCAGGCGATGCCTTGGCTACAGTTAAACTTTTTGAAATGATTCTTGCACGAAAAGCATTAAAGGAAAGTAAACAACCAACGACCCAGCTCAGGCTCTTTTGATATTTAATCTGCTTGCATAGTTTTGAAATATAAAATTGGGTGAGCAGTCTTTCAAATCAAAGATAAAGTATAAAGCCGCATCTCAGATACGGCTTTATACTTTATAATTCGGTTCCTTCAGTTTCAGGTTTTTCTTCTTCAACTTCAGTCAGCATATTTAGGTCATTTAGCAGCTGATACCATTGGAATATCTTTTTCATGTCGGACACATAAACCCGATCCTCGTCATATTCAGGTAATATTTCAGCAAAAAATGCTTTTATTTCATTGGTAGATGCCTTCGGTGTAATCTTTTTTCCGCTTTCCTGAATTTTCTTAAACAACTCTTTCAATTGAATTTCACCGGTTTGAGTGAAAACAGAAATATCAGCCAAGGCGCTGATTTTGGAGGTTGAATAAGCCGGAATCCGCTTGCCATTAAGCAACGATTCAACAATAATACTATTTTTGACTTCGGTTATCATTTTAAATAATCCGGGCTGACCACTGATAGCTAATATTCCTTTTAACATACGTTTTTTAATTTTTCAGTGGGCGAAGATAATATTTTCCATTCAGTAAAAAAACTCCCGGAATTACCGAGAGTCCGTTTCTATTTATACCTGATCTGATAATTAAATCCTAAACTAATCCAACGACCGGGTTGTTCCACCGTTCCCAAATCATAGTATTTGGTGTCAAAGAGATTTGCTGCAGTTGCATATATTTCCGTTGACGGACTTTTCCACATCAGGCGTAAATTAACCTGCCAGAAGGGTTTATAGGACACTGCATTCGTCAGCATTCCGTTTCGGTCCTGATAGCTTGCCATCCAGATTCCTTTCAACTTTTTCCATATTTTATGATTGAGTTCGATATCAACTTTGTGCTTCAGGTTGTCGAGCACATAATATGAAAAGACCTTGTTGTCGCCTTTGTTAAGCTCACTGTAGGAGTAGTTAATTCCGAATTTGGTTATAAAGATGTTCCTGTTCCATATTCTTTCTGGAAAAATATCACCTTTAACTTCAATGCCGATTGAATTTATTTGTGTCAGATTTTGAGCTTGCCACTTGTCTGTTTCGTTCTTCCGAACCCAGTCAATCAAGTCTTTACCAATACGATAATAGGTGCCGGCAAGTCCTGAAAACCCTTCATAGTTCAGTTTTAAGCCACCTTCGTAATTCACTGATGTTTCTGGTTTCAGGTTCGGATTGCCAATATTGGTAGGTCCGGCATAGAATAAATCGGTAAAAGTTGGCATTCGCAAACTCTTGCTGGCCGAACCGTATATCTTCAAATGATCTGAAAAAGAATAAGATGCGTCAATTCCAGGATAATAATTCCAGGTAAACCCAAGGTCCGAAATCCAATTTGCCATTACTCCGGCTGATACAGACACTCGTTTTAAGTATATGGAATGTTCAACAAAATAGGAAACGGTAGTGCGTGAATAGGATTTGGTGAAAAAATGACCGGATTCTCCTGGAACGTCAATTGGTGTGGTTAATGCCTCACCCAGAACGTTACTCCATATATTTTCTGACCGGATTTCAGCTCCGAAAGCAGTTTTCCCGAAACGCGATTCGAACCATGCATTCAGGTTGCTGCCAAATACATCAGTCAAATGGTAATTGTGTCCTTTGTACCAGCTTGCAGGATCACTCCTGAAAAGTTCGAACCGATCCTGATGGCGTCTCCAATATGCTGAAGGTGTAAGATGTATTTTAGTCCCATATTCAAATTTCAAAGAGGCAAAAGTGGTTTTTGTTTCTTCAAATTGATTGGGATATGTGGCTGTGTAGAAGCTGTTGGCCCCGAATGCTTTGTTTGTTCGGCCAAACTGAAAATCGAGATTTCCGGGTTTGGTATTCAGCCTGGCCTGGTAGAATCCATTCCAGATTTTAAAATCAGTATTTTCGATATATCCGTCACTTGAAGTGTGGTTAAATGCAATAAATTGATTCCAGGTGGCGCTTTTAAGATTTCCTGAAAGATTAACATCAGCCAGTTTATTTTGTCCGGCTGATACATCAAGTTTCATATTGGTTTCACCTTCAGAACTGGTAATAATGTTGACTACTCCCGAGAATGCATTCGGCCCAAATACCCTCGCTGCAGGGCCTTCAAGAATTTCTATTCGCTGGATGTTTTTTAAACTGACCGGAAGGTCGAGGGCATGATGCCCGGTTTGTGGATCGGAGATGTTGATCCCATTGAGAAGAATGAGGGTTTGATCAAATGAACCTCCCCTGACCGATATATCGGCCTGAACCCCGTTGCTCCCTCGCTGTCTGACATCAATGCTTAGCGCATATTCAAGCAGTTCCTGGATACTTTGGACGGGGGCCGCCTCAATTTCTTCTTTACTAATCACGGACACAATCCGTGCCACCTGTGAGAAAGCCACAGGTGCTCTTTGGGCGCTGACCTCAATTTCGCCGAGGTCAAACTCCATTTTTACTTTCGAACTATCAGTTTGGGAAAACACAAATTCAGGTTCAGCAGCAATAGTGTAAATTGCCAGGAGTACGCCAATGCGCACAGGCTTTTTCAAAGCATTGAACAATGAATAGGATTTTCCTCCCCAACGTTTGAATGTAAAAATATCAGCCCTGTTAATGGATCTGAAATTTCTTTTCATTCGAATATAATTTGTTTGTTAATTTCCTGATAGACCTTACATTTCTGCCAACTTGTGGATTCATTCCTGCTTTTGTGTTTAACGAAAATGCTCATTTTATATGTCTAATCAGTGAAAAATTTGAGGCGGCTAAAGTACTAATTATTTGAAGTGAGGCAAATCTTAATACAATTTCGTCATTTTCGTCAGAAGAGTAATTAGGACGATCTTTAAATGTGTAAAATATGTAAGCATTTGACAGATTTATGTAAGGGTTGAGAACTTATAGTAATGTAATTTAGACTTTTAGAGTGAACAAAACATACTTAACATTTCTTGTTTCAATTTATCTGAAAATAAATGTTTGATAATATACTTAAATCATGAAACATACTTATGTAATATTGCGTATATTTGCCAGACACTGATTTTTTGAAGGTATAAATATTCTTTATCAGCAATCAAAATTATCGAAGAGTAAAAGACTTGCAAATCCTTTTATATAGCAATTCAATCTTTATATTTGTATCAGAATTAACAATCAAAAAACGAACGCCATGACACAGCTTCAATTCAACACTGCACTTTTAGGATTACAGGATAAGTTGTTATACTATGCACTAAGTTTGACTTCTGATCAGGAAAAGGCTCAGGATTTACTTCAGGAAACTTTTTTGAAAGCACTAATTTATCGTGATAAGTTTACTCAGAATACAAATTTTAAGGCTTGGATATACACGATCATGAAAAACACGTTTATAAACAACTACCGTAGAAATGTAAAGACAAAAAACACTTTCGACGGAGCCAATAACGATTTTCATTTAAAATTCCAAAACGATAAAAGTTATCCTTCGCCGGAATCTGTTTACAGTTCTAAAGAAATCATCAAATGCATCAATGCATTGGAAAGTGAATACAAAGTTCCATTCAATATGTTTCTTGATGGCTTTAAATACAAAGAGATAGCTGAACAACTTGAACTTCCGCTCGGCACGGTTAAGAGCCGTATTTTCTTTACCCGCAAGAAACTGGAAAAGTCTTTAAAAGACTATGCATACTAAAAAGTTGCTTTCCCGATAATATTTCCCGATTTTATGAAAAAAATGATTCACAAACAGTGGATCATTTTTTTTTGCCCGATGATGCCTTATATTTGATGAAAAATCAGATTATTATGAAGAAGAAAATTGCTGTTCATTTGGCCGATGGTTTTGAAGAAATTGAAGCAGTCACCATAATAGATGTTTTACGGCGGGCTGAATTGGATGTGTTGGTTGTTTCGGTATCCGAAACCCTTTTGGTGACCGGAGCACATCAGCTTAAAATGATTGCTGAAATACTTTTTGAGCAGGTAAATTATAACGAAATTTTCATGATTGTTTTGCCAGGTGGAATGCCTGGTGCGGCAAATCTGAATGCCCATGATGGTTTGAAATTGCAGATCCGGCAGTTCAATACCCAAAATAAATATTTGGCTGCAATTTGCGCCGCTCCCATGGTTTATGGAAATATGGGAATTCTTGAAGGAAAACAAGTGGTCTGTTATCCGGGATTCGAAAAATTCCTTAAAGGAGCCGAAATTCTTAATAGTCCGGTGGTTGAGTCGGGGAATATGATTACGGGCAGAGGACCGGCAGTGGCCATTCAATTTGCTTTGAAAATTGTTGAAAAAGCTGTTTCGGTTGAGAAATCTGAATTGGTTTCCCGTCAAATGCTGGTGGAATAGTTTGTGATACGACCAAAATCATATAGCTGACTTTACTGTATTTTCATTTTTATGGTCTGAATTCGCTTAGGCCATGGCTATAGCCGGAATGGTAAAAAAGAACGAACTTCCTTTGCCCATTTCACTTTCAACCCGAATGGCTCCTTTATTTCGATCCACAAATTCCTTGCAGAGAATTAATCCTAATCCTGATCCATCTTCATTACTGGTTCCTTTTCGTTTTACTTTGGAGTCGATACGGAAAAGATTGTTGCACTCTGTTTCTGAGATTCCGATTCCGTTATCACGAATACATATTTCAACGACATCGCCGGTTTGTGTTGCTGAAATCTGGATTAATCCATTCTCAGGGGTAAATTTGATTGCATTATTTATAAGGTTTCGCAATATAGTTTCTATCATCATCGGATCGGCAAACATTTTTAGTTCTTCGTTATAATCAAAATTGATATGGATATGTTTTTGTTCGGCAACCGAATACAAAACCTTTAATGAATTTCTTAGTATTCTTTTAAATTCAATATCGAGAGGTTTAAATGTTAAGCTTCCGGTTTGGGAGCGTGACCACTCGAGCAGGTTTTGTAAAAGTCGGAAGATATTGTCGGTCGAGTGATAGATATCTTTCGCAAATTTGTGACGTTCCGCTTCGGTAAAACGGTCATAATCATTACTGAGTAAATAAGAATATCCGAGTACGTTGTGAAGCGGGTTTTTCAAATCGTGTGCAATTATGGAGAAAAATTTATTCTTGGCAGCATTTAAAAGCCAAAGTTCATTTTCGCTTTTCTTGATCAATTCGTTTTTTTCTTCCAGAAGCTTATTTGATTTGATCTTTTCGAAGTATTTATACAATACGAAGAACAGAAAGCCAAGCAGCAATATGGTTGTTGAAATTCCAAGTACTTTAAATTGTTTGTCTTTCTTAAGCTGAACGTCTGTTATTTCCTGCTTTGCCTGTAATTTGTTGATTTCGTTGGCCTTCTTCTCAGTTTCGTATTGTTTTTCGAGATTAATAATCTGGGCATATTTTTCTTTTTGGACAAGACTGTCGTTAAATTGTGCAAACAAAATATGGTATTCTAAAGCCGATTTATAATCGCCGGATTTTTCATACGTTTCTGATAATTTCTTGTAATTTGATGTTTTGAGTGGCAACCCACGGTTGAATTTTTCTGTCAATTTCAAACTTTCGTTATAGGCCTTAATTGCTGCGTTGTATTTACCTTGCTTGCTGAAAATATCACCAATTCCTTCTTTTATATCCGCTTCATATTGGTTCAAATCCAAGTCCTGAAATTTGATCCAGGCCTGGTTAAAAGCATTTAGTGCTTTAGTTAAACTGTCAGGAAAACTTGTGTATGCAACACCCAGATTAGCCAACGCGATAGCTTCATATCCGGATTTCCCCAACTTCCTGAAAATAGAATGCGCTTTTAAATAATACTGAAGTGATGAATCAGGTTGATTTAAATTCAGAAATGCATCTCCAACACCATTGTAATCTACAGCCAGGCTAACTGAATCACTGATCAATTTATTCAGGAGGATTGCTTTCCGGAAATACTCAATTGCATAGTTGTAATTATGCATTCGGGCATGAACCAAGGCGATATTTGCAAGTATTTCTGCCGTATATTCCTTGTCTTTTTCTCTAAGTTTTAAAGCTTTAATAAAATACGGAATGGCCTTTGCCCCTTGTGTCATAAAATGATAAGACAGTCCGATTGAGCTATTACAATTCGTTAATTGAAAAGAGTCTTTAAGTTGTTCATAAATTGTAAGTGACTTTTCATAGTAGGGAATAGCTCTGACAAAATCTTCTGAATAGTAAGCGGTTTCACCAAAATAATACAGGACTTTAGCCTGTTCCGGTATTTGATTGTTCTTGATGGCAAGGTTTTGGGCCATTCGGTTGAATGCGTTACTCCTGGCAGAATCTTTTCTCGAACAAAAGGACATTTCAAGGTAATATCCTGTTTTTTGATTTTCGGTAGCTTTTTCACACAGTCGAAATAAACTGTCCAGATCTGATTTGGAGAAAACAGAAAATGTGGTTAAAAGAAGTACACCGAATATCCAAAGTTTTTTCATTGTTTAAACAATCAACAGGTTATCTATCTGAATAATCGGTTCTCCTTTATATCGCAGCATTAGGTTAGCCAATGCGAGTGTGTCTTTTTCACAATACCTGATGATCCTGTCAAGATCGCCTTCCTGATAATAAACCCGGGCAACCTGGCTTCCATCAATGTCATCTTTGGGTGTCGGAATATCAAACACAGCGCACAACAGATCGAGTGAAGTGTAATTTTTATAATCGCCAAATTTCCACATTTGAAGGGTATCCAAAAGCCGGTCTTTTATTTCCCATGGTTTTGCCCCTGCAACGTCCAGAATTTTAGGTAATCGCAGTCCGTTGATTAAGGTTCGCCTTGCGATGTAGGGATAGTCAAATTCCTGTCCGTTATGTGCACAAAGCTTTTTACCCTGGTTTGCAGTGAATTTTTCGAGCATTTCGTTGAAAGCGATCAGAAGCTTTTTTTCATCCGTATCGTGGTATGACTTCACCCGGTAAAACCGTTCTCCGTTTTTCTGAATGATGACACCTGAAGAAATGCAGATAATCCGTCCAAATTCAGCATAAATTCCGGCGCGCTCATATACATCGGCAGGAAGTTGGTTTTCATTTCTGAAATGAATTGACTTTTTGTCCCATAACTTCTGAAAATGTTCCGGCAGTTCCGAAAATTCAGGTTTTTGGGGAGCTGTTTCAATATCTATAAACAGAATGTCTTCGGATGAAAGTGATTCAAACATTTATTTGAGGTTTTGCTGGATGTAATTGGTCAGAATTTTAATGGCTACCATATTGTTCCCGCCTTCGGGTACAATAATATCGGCAAATTGCTTGGTCGGTTCTATAAACTGAATGTGACTCGGTCTAACCGTTTTGGAATAGCGATCCAGCACCATCTGCACATTTCGTCCCCGTTCTATGATGTCGCGCTGAATGACACGCGATAAACGCACATCCGAATCGCAGTCAACATAGACCTTTATTCCCATTTGATCGCGAAGAATTGCCGGAGATAATACGAGAATTCCTTCAATAATAACCACTGCTTTCGGCTGAATCTCACGTGTTTCTTCCGATCGGGTACAGGTCAGGTACGAATAAATGGGTTCCTGAACAGCTTGCCCGCTTTTCAGCTTGATTATATGCTCAACCAGAAGTTCAAATTCGATGGATGCCGGATGGTCGTAATTGATTTTCTGCCGCTCTTCCATAGGCAAATGACTATTGTCCTTGTAATATGAATCCTGCGAGATAACCGCCACTTCACCAGCTGGAAGTTTATCGATAATCTTCTTGACAACGGTTGTTTTACCTGAACCGGTTCCACCGGCGATACCAATTACCAGCATAGAATTGTTTTGTTCAAAGATAGTGAAGTGTCTGGCTAATAAGCAAACTAAATTATACGTTGTGAAACAGCCGTTTTAAAATGTTAACTTTGCAATAGAAAATATTAAACAAATTGTTATGATTAACCACGTTGTGTTGTTCAAATTAAAAAAATACGACTCTGAAAGCCAGAAACAGAATGTAATCGGTTCGATTGAAGACGCACTGCTTGGGCTTAAGGACATAATTACTGAAGTGAAATACATTGAAGTTGGAGTGAATTATGAATTGGCCACAAAATCATACGATATATGCCTGATATCCCATTTCGAAAATTTGGAACATCTTGATTCTTATCGCATTCATCCGGAACACATCAAAGTGGCCGAACTTATTGGACAACATGCTGTTGAACGTGCTGTAGTTGATTTCGAATTTTAATTCGATTCAATCGCATGAAATATGATTTTCTAAACTTAATTATTCCTTAACGCATGGAAGGATTATATCCTCTGAAGTTTACTCCCATTTTCATGGATAAAATATGGGGCGGAAACAAGATAAAAACGGTTCTGAACAAAGATTTCGGAAACCTGCCCAATTGTGGCGAGAGTTGGGAGATTTCAGCCTGTGAAGGTCATGTTTCGGTCGTTTCCAACGGTGAGTTGGCCGGAAACAGCCTCGAAGAACTCATCGAAGTTTATATGGGTGATTTGGTGGGTGATCAGGTTTTCGAAAACTTCGGTATTGAATTTCCTCTTTTGATCAAATTCATTGATGCCACCGACGACCTTTCCATCCAGGTTCATCCCGGCGATGAAATGTCGATGGAAAGACACCAGGCAGCAGGGAAAACAGAGATGTGGTATGTGTTGCAGGCCGATCAGGGTTCAAAACTTCAGTCTGGATTTAACCAACCGGTAGATCAGAAAAAATACCTTGAAAAACTCGAACAGCTTGAATTGACCGATATTCTGAATTTTGAGGAAGTGACTTCCGGAGATGTGTTTTTTATTCCTGCTGGCCGTATTCATGCCATTGGGAAAGGAATTCTACTGGCCGAAATTCAGCAAACATCGGATATCACTTACCGGATTTACGATTACGACCGCCGCGATGCGAAAGGAAACCTTCGCGAATTGCACACTGAACTGGCCTTGGATGCCATAGATTGGGAGCTTTATCCCGAATATAAAACTAACTATCAACCGAAATTAAACGAATCGGTCGGATTGGTCAAATGCAAGTATTTCACCACCAATTTGCTTGAACTGAACCAATCGGTTGAGAAAGATTACAATAAACTTGACTCATTTGTTATTTATATCGGTTTGGAAGGCGAATTGCAAATAGACACCGATTCGGGTTCAGAATCGTTGCAAAAAGGTGAGACCATTTTAATTCCGGCATCGATTGAAAATGTGCAATTGAACCCACTTTCGGCGACAGCAAAAGTGCTGGAGGTATATATTGGCGAATAGTGTTGTCATTTACTTCATGTCATTATTTGTCAATAGCTTTGCGTGAATGTCAGAATGACCACAAATGACCATTTAATGACAATGAATGACCATAATTTACGATCTTAATTCTGAATTTTTCCAATGATCAAACAAGCTCGATTTTTAATCAGTAATACCGACGTAAAAAAGTGTCCTGCACCTGACCGGGCCGAATATGCTTTTATTGGTCGTTCCAATGTCGGTAAATCGTCCCTCATTAATATGCTGGTTGGTCAGAATAGCCTTGCAAAAGTCTCGGTAAGGCCTGGAAAAACCCAGCTGATTAATCATTTTATTATTGATGAGAAATGGTACCTTGTTGATTTGCCTGGTTACGGATATGCCAAAATTGCGCTTTCGGTCAAGGAAAAATTTCAGAAATTAATTAGCAGGTATATTCTCGATCGCGAAAATCTTTACTGCTTGTTTGTTCTGATCGATATCCGTCATAAAGCCCAGCTAATTGATATTGAATTTATTACCTGGCTTGGAGAAAACCATATTCCTTTTGCAATTATTTTTACAAAAGCCGACAAATTGGGGAAAGTTGCAGCTGAAAAAAATGTAGCTGCCTATTCAAAGGAATTGAGCGAAATATGGGATGAATTACCGCCCATACTGGTATCTTCGTCGCATAATGGCACCGGAAGGGAAGAAATTATTTCCTATATTGAGAAAATTAATGACTCCAATTAATAATTCTGTCTGAGAATATTTGGTATCAAAATTTCCACTGAGTTTTTCGACTCCCGGGTAACTTGAAGGATAGGATTCATGGATATGAACAAGATTTTTTTACCTTTGTCAGCATTCCAAAACGCAACTTTTAAAAAGGAAGAAATGTCAAAAAAAGCTCCTCTAAAGATTTTTCCGTGTACAAAAAGTGTGGATTTAACCCGTCGAATTTGTGATAGTCTGGGCGTTGAAATGGGCAAAACCTCCTGTCCGATTTTTTCAGACGGTGAGTTTGAACCCTGTTATGAAGAAACCATTCGTGGTTCACATGTGTTTATCATTCAGTCAACTCCACCACCAGCTGATACGCTGATGGAATTGTTCCTGATGATTGATGCTGCCAAACGTGCATCTGCTTATAAAATTATCGCTGTAATTCCTTATTTTGGTTATGCACGTCAGGACAGAAAAGACCGGCCAAGGGTTTCGATCGGCGCCAAATTAATCGCCGATTTACTTTCCACTGCCGGAGCCGACCGAATCATTACCATGGATCTTCATGCCGATCAGATTCAGGGATTTTTTAATGTTCCGGTTGACCATTTATTTGCTTCTTCTCTATTTGTTCCGTTCATCACTAAAATGGGACTCAAAGATTTGGTTGTTGCCTCACCTGATGTAGGTGGAACCAAGCGGGCCAATTCATATGCAAAAATGTTGGGAACTGATATGGTTATTTGTCACAAGACACGGGCAAAAGCTAATATTATCGATAGTATGACTGTAATCGGAGACGTGAAGGGCAAGAATGTAATCATAGTTGACGATATCATTGACACTGCCGGTACAATTGCCAAAGCTGCCGACCTGATGATGGAAAAAGGAGCAATCAGCGTTCGGGCTTTTGCTGCACATGGCGTTTTGTCGGGACCGGCTTATGAAAGAATAGAAAATTCTGCCTTGACAGAAGTGTATTTCACAGATTCTATTTCGGCTAAAAAAGAATCGGCCAAAATCAAATACATACCAATTGCCAAAGCTTTGGGTGAGGCAATCGAACGGGTATATAAAAATCAATCAATTAGTTCGTTGTATTACGGTTAATTGTATATATTTGCACCGCTTTTTCCTAAGCACATGTTATGCATGCTGTTTGCCCTTTCACCGTAAAGGGAGGACTGAGTACCATAATTTTAACATTAAAAAAGTAAAATGAAATCAATTTCGATTAAATGCACAAAGAGAGAAGTCGTCGGCAAAAAAGAGGCGAAAAGACTTCGTACTTTAGGATTAGTTCCTGGCGTACTTTATGGCGGTGAAGAGCCAATCCATTTTCAGGCTCCTGAGAAAGAGTTTAAACCACTGATTTACACACCTCACGTTTATCTGGTTGATCTGGATATCGATGGCACGGTTTATCAGTCAATTATTCAGGATACCCAGTTTCATCCGGTTGAAGAGCAGCTTTTACACGTTGACTTCCTTCGCACTACCGCTGACAAACTGGTGAAAGTTGAAATTCCTGTGAAAACAGAAGGCTTCGCTAAGGGTATTCGTAAGGGGGGTAAATTAAAATTAAACCTTCGTACCCTGAAAGTGAAAACTATGGTGAAATATCTTCCGGATGAAATTACAATTAATGTGGATGATCTGGATTTAGGACAGAGCTATAAAGTTGGTTCTTTGGTTAGAGAACATCTTGAATTCCTCAATGCAAAAGCTGTTCCGGTTGTAACCATCATGATTACAAGAGCTGCTAAAGCTGCTGCTGGCGCTGGTTCCGGCAAAAAATAATTTATAAATCTACCTTCTTGAAACCAGCCTAAGTAATTCTTTTTCATTTACGAGATAGACTATTTTGGCGAGTTACATCTGGCAATTAAGGAACAAATTATCGACAGATGAAATACCTCATTGCAGGATTGGGAAATCCGGGGAAAGAATACGAAAATACCCGGCATAATATAGGATTTAAAGTATTGGACGCTCTCGCAGAGGCGTCCAATATTGTTTTTAGCGATGAGCGTCATGGCTGGGTGACTGAATATAAATTCAAAGGCCGCACGTTTATTTTGCTGAAACCGTCCACTTACATGAATTTAAGCGGAAAAGCCGTCAATTACTGGATTCAGAAGGAAAGTGTTGCCATCGAAAATCTTTTGGTAGTAGTCGATGATCTGGCTCTGCCATTGGGTTCTTTGCGTCTTCGTGCCAAAGGTGGTGATGCCGGACACAATGGACTTAAAAGCATTACTGAAATTTTTGGAAGTGCTGATTACGCCCGTTTACGCTTCGGAATTGGCGACAATTTCAGGCAAGGTCAGCAGGTTGATTATGTGCTTGGCGAATGGGACAAGCAGGAAAAGCTTGAACTTCCGGCACTGATTGATTCTTCGATAGAAATCATTAAAAGCTTTGGAACAATAGGTGTTGACCAAACCATGACTTTTTTTAATAAACGGAAATAAAATGGCAGAGGGAGTTCGCATCGACAAATGGCTTTTTGCTGTTCGCCTATACAAAACCAGGAGCCAGGCTTCGGAAGAATGCCGGAAAGGTAAAGCTACCATTGGTGGAATGAATGTGAAACCTTCCCGTGAACTGAAAGTCGGTGAAATCATTCAGTTGCGCCGTCCACCGATTACCAGAAGCTACAAGATTCTGGCTCTGACAGAAACCAGAATGGCAGCCAAACTGGTTCCTGAATTTCTGCTGGAAACCACACCAGCTTCGGAGTTGGAGATTCTGGAGGTTCAGAAGAAAATGAGTGTTTACGAACGCGAACGCGGAACCGGTCGTCCAACCAAAAAAGAACGCCGCGATTTGGACGATTTCTTCGAAGTTTAGTTTTTCCCATTTCCATTTTTCTTTTTCAAATATGTTAATAGCCCGCGAATTACGAAAGACCAATATTGCTGAATATATTCTGTATATGTGGCAGATAGAAGATCTGCTGCGGGCATGTTTATTTGAACCTGACAAGATTTATTCGCAGTTGGTTAGCAGATATCGTGCTGATGAGGAAATCAGTAAGGAAATAGCCTCCTGGTACATCAATCTGGCTTCTGTGATGGAGAAGGAGCAGGTTCGTGAAAAAGGACATTTGCAGGTGATCACAAATTTGGTCAACGATCTGAATGAATTTCACCTGAAGTTAATCGAAGTACAAAGTGATCAGGAATATGTCCGGTTATATTGGTCGAATCGCGATGCAATCCGTGAGTTCATGGAAAAATCGGGAAATAGCCTCGAAAATGAAGTGGAATCTTGCCTGAATGCGCTCTATGGAATGATGATTCTGAAACTTAAAAATGCCGAAATCTCTGATGCAACAAGGAAAACTACAGAAGGATTTGGTCGCTTGATTGGCCATTTATCGACCCGGTACATTCAGTTTGAAAACGATGATTTTGAGTTTTAGATAAACCTTTCCTTTTCATCTTCTGAAGACAAATAACACGAATTGCGTATTCCGAACCATCTGAAACGGTTTTTTGCAATCCACAGATACAATCCGAGTCTCCATTTTCTCGGTAATATTCTGAAAACTGCGATCATCCTGTAAATTCCTCCCAATTCTTTACCAATCTTCAAAATAGCATCGAAATGCTGAAAACTTGAGTTTTGGTCAGAAACAATTACGGTGTCAAAGGATTCTTGTTTTGATGTATCTTGTAAGGTTTGGAAGAGGAACTTCTTTTTTCGGTCAGCCTTCAGTATAAATTGAACAGTTTTGCTGCACAAAATACACAATCCATCAAACTGTACAAGAATTTTTCCTTCCGGAAGAATTGCGCCTATATCCTGAATTTGTTGATTCTGAGTACTTCCCGAATTTGGCTTCATTCAGTTTTTTCTTTTTCCTTTATTATTTGATGCTCTTCTTGAAATCCTCAATCAGTCCATCGCGCAGCCAGTTGGCTACTGCTTGACGGTTGTCGGGAATAATGATGCGCTTCTGATCTCGAACATGGTTGATGTTGCCTAACTCAATAAAAACGGCCGGTACAACTGAGTTTTTAATTACGTACAGGTTTCGTTCGGAAACACTTCCGGAGTAACCGCGATTGGGCTGGTGCATGGCATACTTCTGTTCAAAAGTCTGCTTCAGGGTATTGGCCAGGTGCTTGCCGGAAACACTTCCTTTGTCGTGATAAAAGAATACATCAATATTTTCATTCAGGTTTCTTGAATCAACATGAATAACCACCAGGCGCTGGAACTTTCCTTTATTCTGTTTGTGAAGTTTATTGACGGCTGCTGTGCTTTGTTTCAGACGGGCAAGCTGGCTCAGTGGGATTTCGTTGTTTGGATAACAAACCTCGTCTTTATCCGGACGAAGGAATTGTTCATCACGAATGCCATCGTCTAAGTCGCGAATAATCATGTAAACCGAGGCCCCGCGTTCGGTAAGGTTTCGGGCCAAACGAAGGGTAACATCGTAGGCATATTCGTCTTCAGCAAGAATGTGCCCGTCCAGGTTTCCCATTGCTCCCGGATCCGGACCTCCATGCCCACTTTCCAGGTAGTAAAATGCTCCTGAAAGTTCTTTGCTTTTCAGTGTTACTTCCCTGTATTTGGAGCCGTAAATTTCATAATTCTCTTTCTTAGATGGCTTTTCAGCCGGTTTAACCGGATTCAGCGGGTTTTTAATTTCAACAGATAAGGTATCTGATTTTGCTGGCAGTCTATAGGTCCTTCCAACGATCAAAGCATTGTCTTTTCCAAGCTTCGATTTATTCAATTCAATAAAAAGACCAAAGTATTCTGCCTGGTTATAACCATTTTGCTTCAGGATTGTGTAAACTCCATCTCCCTTTTTTGCTTTGAAGGTTTGGTATTCCTGTGCTGAGAGGTGAATCCCGAGCAATAGCAGGATGATAGTGAAGGCGATTTTATGCATTTTACGGCCAGATTATTACAAATTTCACTAATGCCCGGTGATGATCTATTTCTTAGCCAAACGATTTTAGCTCAATTTTGTTTTTACCTTTAGGCGAGATATAAAACATTCTACTTCGGAATAATTTCAATTCTAAATATACATCAATGCGTCACTTGATTTCTGGTATTTGCGCTATTTTATTAACATTCTCCTGCTCACCCCATTTATCAGTATACCAGATCAATACAAGGAATATTCCTATAGATATTCAGACAAGTCAGATTGATTCTTCGGTTCAATCGATCGTTACGCCGTTCCACGACAGCATTGATCATGATTTGTCGAAACTGGTGGCCGTTAGCACATCAGCAATGGTGAAGGGCAAACCTGAAAGCAAGTTGACCAACCTGATGGCCGATATTTTGCTTGAATTTGGAAATGATTTCTGTGATAAGCAGAATTTGAAAGTAAAGCCTGATGTGGCTTATGTCAATTATGGCGGATTGCGGGCCTCGCTTCCGCAAGGCGAAATAACTGTTGGAAGGATTTTTGGACTTATGCCTTTTGAAAACGAGATAGTTCTGATTAAAATTTCCGGAGCAGCAATTCAGCAAATGGCTGAACGCATTTCTGTCAGGGGAGGAGAGGGGATTGCCGGAATGAAATTGGGCATCAGGGAAAAGAAGTTGGCATCGTTGAAAATTGATGGAAAAGAAGTTGACCTGAAAGGAAGTTACTGGCTGGTTACGAATGATTATATTGCCAATGGCGGTGATCAGATGAGTATGTTTCTGAATCCAATGGATCGGATGAATACGAAAATGAAATTCAGAGATTTATTGATTCAGGCCTTGACTGACCAATATAAAAAGGATGGTATTATAGACGTGAAACTGGATGGGAGGATTTACAATGAGCAATAGACGAACATTTTTGAAGCAATCGGTTATTTGTGGCGGAGCGGTTTGCCTTGGTGTTTTTCCTCAGGAATTATTTGCATCCGGAGAACTGGTGAAGCTTACTGTAATGCATACCAATGATATGCACTGCCATATCGATCCTTTTTCTGAAGATGATACGGAGTACCCGGGCAAAGGCGGAATGGTCAGGATTGCATCGCTGGTCAGTCAGTGCCGGAAAGAAAATCCCAATTTTTTGTTGCTTGATGCTGGCGATATGTTTCAGGGAACTCCATATTTCAATTATTTCAAAGGGGAACTGATGATGAGAGTCATGAGCAAGATGGGATATGATGCCGGTACCATTGGTAACCACGAATTTGACAATGGGATGGGTGACATCCTTTCGGCCATAAAGCAGGCCAGTTTCCCGCTGGTTTCAAGCAACTATGATTTTTCAGATACGATCCTGGCGGGACATGTAAAATCGCATCTTATCCTGAAAAAAGGAGGAATTAAAATTGGAATTTACGGCCTCGGAATCGAACTCGATGGATTAGTTGGTAAGCTGAATTTTGGAAATACCCGCTACCTCAATCCTTTGGAAACGGCCGTGAAAATGGAGCATATGCTGAAAAAAGATCATTCATGTGATTTGGTAATTTGCTTGTCACACCTTGGCTATTCTTACCAAAACGACAAAATCAGTGATACCGTGCTTGCTCCGCAAACCAAATATACCGACTTGTTTATAGGTGGCCATACTCACACTTTTTTAGATAAACCTTCGGTTTTTAAGAATGCTGATGGAAAGTCTGTTTTAGTCAATCAAGCCGGGTGGGCAGCACTTGCAACAGGTAAAATCGAGTTTGTATTTGATCGGTCCGGAAAAATGAAAGCACCGATTCCGGTAGTCAGTAATTTGTGATTTTTACGGGCTTGAATCGACTGACAAACCACGAAATGCTTAATAAACCAGTTTTCCTACTTTCTTTAGCTTCGGGAATTTTACTGAGTCTTCCATGGCTGTTTCCAAACCTGGGTTGGTCATTGTTTTTTGCGTTTGTTCCTTTGTTGTTGGCAGAAGATCGGTTTTTCAGGCCTGACGTACTTCCAAATACCCTTTTGTTTTATGCTGCTTTTATAGCATTCCTTGTCTGGAATGTATTGTCAACATGGTGGATCGGTTATGTTTCCATTACAGGAATGCTCATCATTGCCATGTTCAATGCCTTAATTATGGCTTCAGTCTGGCTGGGAGCCAGCGTTGTCAGACGCCAACATGGACCACTTTCCGGTTTTTTTTCATTAGTGATCTTCTGGCTCTCTTTTGAATTTCTTCAGCACCACTGGGCCATTCAGTGGCCATGGCTGGTACTTGGAAATGGGTTGGCCAATTCAGTGAAAATGATTCAATGGTATGAATTCACAGGCGTTTTAGGCGGTTCGCTGTGGATTTTATTTTCCAATATCCTGATTTTTCTTTTCGTAAAATACCTGTTTGAAAAGTCATTTCTGAATGTCTTTAATCTTACCGCATATGTACTGATTCTTTTGGGCGTTCCCTTTTTATTGTCAATCCATCTTTATTCCGGATACACTGAAAAAGGAACTTTAATAAACGTGGCAGTTTTGCAGCCTAATATAAATCCTTATACTGAAAAGTTTTCAGGAATGAGTCCGGATTTACAGATCAGAAAACTGGTCTCTCTTGCTGAATCTGCAGTTTCCGATTCGACAGATTTGATCATTACTCCCGAAACTGCATTTCCTCCCATGTGGGAAGATTCAATACAGACAGATCGTAAAGTTGTTCCGTCAATCTCCGGAATAATCCGAAAATTTGCGAATGTCAGTTTATTAGCTGGCGCAATGACCAAACGGAAATTCAATTCAGGTGAAACTGTTTCAGAAACAGCCCGTCGATCAACCGATCGAAGCTTTTCATATGATATTTTCAATTCTTCACTTTTGTTTGACCGAACCGAAAAAATCCAGATCGCCCATAAAAGTATTCTGGTCAGCGGGGTAGAGAAAATGCCATTTCAAAAGTACTTTTCATTTATGGATCAGTTCACACTGAATCTGGGTGGAACAAATGGCAGTCTGGCATCGGCATCAGTGCCCAGTATTTTGACTTCGGTAAACGGAGTGAAAATTGGACCGGTAATTTGTTTCGAATCAGCTTTTGGAGCACATTCTGCCGATTTGGTAAAAAGCGGTGCACAAGTACTGGTGGTTATTACCAATGACGGCTGGTGGAGTGATTCTCCGGGCATTTGGCAACATTTTGGCTATTCCCGGATTCGGGCTATTGAAACCAGAAGAAGCATTGCATGCAGCGCCAATACGGGCATCTCAGGTTTTATTAATCAAAGAGGTGATGTGATTAAAAAGAGTAGCGTAAATTCAAGCGTGGCGCTTAGTTCGAAAATAGGTTTAAGTGATGAAATAAGCTTCTATGCAAAAAATGGTGATATTATCGGAAGAATAAGTTTTCTCTTATCCGGATTGATTGCCGCCTATTTATTGCTTAAAAATTGGATATGGAAAGGTAAAAGGTAATTCAGTAATAACTGATGGTCTCCCGAATCGTTCATTTCAGAGCATAAAAAATCCGCATTAATTCGATTGTAAAAATCCCGGATAAATAGGATTTGAGTGCCTGACTGATCAAACTTCCGACGGTAGAAAAACTACTCACGCAAAAGCGCTACTGGGCCTGTTTTAGCAGTCAAAAGCTTTCTCGGGTCAATTTAAAATGTTGAATTTTCCAAACGCAGAATTAATGCGGATAATATCTTTTGACGTATATTTTAGAACGATTGTTGAATCAAAGATAAATTCCTGATTTCAATTTTCCTACTAAATCTGGGGTTTTTATAACATGTTATTAATATCTGACTGATATACAGAATGCTTAGGTATCATATTTTTTTAGCGGAAAACTTTTTAGATTGCTAATCGTAAAAAAAGACTTTTGACAAAGCATTCATAATCACCTGATATCTTTCAATACCCGAAAAAACATCCAAAAGATGCCTGTATTTTATTGTTTTTATTTTGGTAAAGAAAAAAGTAGTTCTATATTTGCACCCACATTTACAAAGGCTAAATGGATAACGGAACCGCAAGGAATTCGTTGTAAAAATTGAAAGTTTTGGAATAGAAATTATTCTGTTACAATACCAGGGAGAGATGGGTGAGTGGCTGAAACCACCGGTTTGCTAAACCGACGTACGGGTCATTCTGTACCGGGGGTTCGAATCCCCCTCTCTCCGCACAAAAAAAGGTATTAAAAGATTAATCGGGGTGTAGTACAGTTGGTAGTATGCCTGGTTTGGGACCAGGAGGTCGTCGGTTCGAGTCCGGCCACCCCGACACTAATGAAAATGAACGTTGCAAATTAATATTTGTAACGTTTTTTTTTGCTCTTAAATCATCATTATTTTATCGAAAGGATCAGGTTTTTAAAGTTTTAGGCCATTTTAAGGAAATAATATCATACATTTTCTATACAAATAATAGCCATGTTTAGCCACCAATACTGGCCTCTATTCCATATTCCTGAAAAATTGCAATGGCTTGCAGCTGGGCTTCTTTGGTTGGTTCTTCCAGAAGCTGAAATTCTTCCGGTCGCCCAAGTCGCTGGTATTTAGTCTGGGCAATTTTGTGGTACAGCAACAGGTTCACTTCCTTTTTTTCTCCTGAAAGTTCAGCAACAAAGCGGGCTGTGGCTTCCATGTTTTCGGCATCATCATTCACTCCTCCAATCAGCGGTATACGGATAATGATTTTCGCATCGGTTTTAGCCAGCACTTTCAGGTTTTCCAGAATTTTTTCGTTCGGAACGCCAACCCATTTGCGGTGTTTCTCCGAATCCATCATTTTCAGATCGTAAAGAAAAAGATCAGTTCGACGTGCAACTTCCAGAATGATTTCAGTATTGAACAATCCTGCCGTATCAACCACCCGGTGTATTCCGCGCTTCCCACATTCATCAAGCAGTTCGATGAGAAATTTAGATTGCAGCAAAGGTTCGCCACCCGAAAAAGTAACTCCGCCACACGACTGATCGAAGAATACCCTTTCCTTTTCAATCTCATTCATGATTTCAGCAACCGATATGGGTTTTCCTGAAATTTCGATGGCTTTGGTCGGACAAACTTCGGCACATTTACCACACATTTTGCAAAGTCCGGCATCGGTAATAATTCCTTCCGAAGTCGACGTGATGGCCTTTTCCGGACAAGCCATCACGCAGGTTCCGCACTTTATGCACTTCGCCGGAGCATACATCCGTTCAGTTTCAGTAGAGATACTTTCGGGATTGTGGCACCAGGCGCAGTTCAGGTTACAGCCTTTCAGGAAAATGACAATCCGGATGCCCGGACCGTCGTTGATGGCGTAACGCTTGATATCGAAGATGAATGGTTGATTCATGTGTTTATAATAAAGCCCCCTCCAAACCTCCCCCGAAGGGTGAGGCTTTTGGCGATGCATGTTTACAATATTTTTCTTTTTATGCAAGGACACCAATACCTTGCTGTTTTAAGCCCTCCCTTTCGGGGAGGGGTTGGGAGGGGCTTCCCTTTTGTCCCCCTCCTTCGGAGGGGTTAGGGGAGGCTTCCTTTCCCCCTTCGGGGGAACGGGAAGGGGGCTTTGTTTTTAAAACCCATCATTTTCGGTGCGTTCAATCACTTCCTGCTGAAGATCGGCATTCATGTCGTTGAAATAGTCGCTGTAGCCAGCCATGCGAACAATCAGGTCTTTGTAATCCGACGGGCAAGCCTGCGCGGCGAGCAAAGTGGCGGTATCCACAATATTAAACTGAATGTGATGGCCTCCCAGCGTAAAATAGCTCCGGATGAGGTGTCCAAGCTTTTTGACGTCTTCTTCTTTTTTCAGCAGACTTGGCAGAAAGCGCTGGTTCAACAAAGTTCCACCCGATTTGATGTGGTCGAATTTGGTCAGCGACTTGATTACGGCAGAAGGTCCGTGCGTGTCGGCGCCATGCGATGGCGAAGTTCCGTCGGAAATGGATTTGCCGGCCATACGTCCGTTGGGTGTGGCGCCCATCACTTTTCCGAAGTACACGTGACAAGTGGTCGAGAGCATGTTCAGGTGATATTTTCCGCCTGGCTTGATGTTTGGCTTGCCGTCGATGGCGGCAACCAAATCGTCGTACACTTTCACGGCAATTGAATCGGCATAGTCGTCGTCGTTCCCGAAGAAAGGTGTGCGGTTCATGATCGTTTGACGCAAAACTTCTTCGCCCTTAAAGTCGTTCAGAACGGCGTTTAAAACCCGATCCATGCTGAAGGTTTGGTCTTCGAACACATGTTTCTTGAGCGCCGCCAGGCTGTCGGTTACAGTTCCCAGTCCGCAGCATTGAATGTAGCTGGTGTTGTAACGGGGGCCGCCATCGTAATAATCTTTCCCTCGGCTTACACAATCTTCAGTGACAATCGAAAGGAATGGTGCCGGTGCATATTTGGCAAACATGCGGTCGATGTAATTGCTTACGCGCATTTTCAGATCGACCACAAAATCGAGCTGTTTCAGGAAAGCTGAATAAAGTTCGTCGTAGTTTTTGAATGTTCGTGGATCGCCGGTTTCGGGACCAACCCGAATTCCGGTCACCGGATTGATGCCATTATTTAAAGTGACTTCTATGATTTTCGGTACGTTGAGGTAGCCGGTCAACAGGTAGGCCTCTTTTCCGAAAGCACCAACTTCTATACAACCGCTGCATCCACCTTCGCGGGCGTCGGTCAGCGATTTGCCCTGACGCATCAATTCCTGAACATACACATCAGGATTAAAAACCGACGGATAACCATGTCCCTGACGAATGACACGCGTTGCAGCGTTCAGAAATTTATCGGGAGTTTTGGCGCTGATATGTACCGAACTTCCGGGTTGAAGAATGTGCAATTCCTCAACCACTTCGAGCATGATGTACGAAACTTCGCTGGTTCCGTCGCTGCCATCATTTTTGATACCGCCAATGTTGATGTTGGTGAAATCGTTGTAGGTTCCGCTTTCGCGGGCGGTAATTCCCACTTTGGGTGGCGCCGGATGGTTGTTTACCTTGATCCAAAAACACGAAATCAACTCTTTGGCCTGTTCGCGGGTGAGCGTTCCATCGGCCAAGCCTTTGTTGTAAAACGGAGTCAGATGCTGATCGAAATGCCCGGGATTCATGGCGTCCCAGCCGTTCAGTTCGGTAATGGTTCCGAGGTGAACGAACCAGTACATCTGGATGGCTTCCCACAAGTTGCGCGGTGCATTGGCCGGAACCCAGCGACAAACTTCAGCAATTTTCAGAAGTTCGGCTTTTCGGGTTTCGTCGGTTTCGGAAGCAGCCATTTCTTCAGCTAAAGCAGCATGGCGTTCAGCAAAAAGGATCACCGCATAACACGAAATATCCATGGCTTTCCATTCTTCCGATTTATCGGTAGCTTCCGGATCGTTGAGGTAATCGAGCGAGGCCAGATGGGCGGCTATTTCACGCTTATAATCCAACATTCCTTTGGTGTAGATTTTACCGTCGAGTGCGGTGTGTCCCGGAGCGCGCTGTTCCATAAATTCAGTGAACATTCCGGCTTCGTAGGCCAGACGCCATTCCTGCGGAACATGGCTGAAGATGCGCTCACGCTGGGTTTTTCCGGCCCAGTATGGAATCACCTCACGTTCGTAAGTATCAATATCTTCCTGACTGATGGTGTAGCGCTGCAATTCGCGGGTGTTGAGTACGTTCAAATCTTCCACGCTGTGACATGTCAGTTCAGGAAAAGTAGGAACGCATTTGGGTTTTGGACCACGTTCGCCCACAATGAGTTCGCCGTCGCCAATGTAAATTGCTTTCTTCTGGCAATGATCTAAAAAATTTGCCGCCCGCAAAACCGGGATCGACATTTTCCCAAAGTTTTCCTTGTAAAATGCTGTTTCGTGAAGCGCTCGTTCAATGGATAAAGACGGTTCGGCTTCAACGCTCAGTTTCCGGAGTTTCTGAATGCGTTCGTTCATTCCCGGACCAATTGGATTTGTTTTGGGTTCATAGAAATTGCCTTCGCTGGAAGCCTGACGTAAAGGCTTTTCGGCATGTATAATTATTTTTTCAAACATGGTATAAAAATTTAAACACAAAGACACTAAGTCACAAAGGGAAATATAAAGTAGGAGTCAAAAGGGAAAAGTTAATATTCATTAGGAAAGCGTAAAGACAATTTCTAATGAATTTTTCCCTTTCCTTGGGCTTTAATTGTAGAACATCAGGCAATTGAATAATCGCCGGTAGGTTTTAACCAAAGTTGTTATGTAGATTGATGCTTCCATAACGAAAAAAATCAATGATTTTTAATGCAAACAAAAATAGTAATTAATGGATGTAAAATAAGTTTTGCCCCGGAATTTTATAAATCCTGTCTCTGAAGTACATAAACCAAAATTCTTCGATTGACTTTTTCTTTTCTACATTTAACCCCAATTGTGCTGAAGAAATTTAGGCGCAATGTATCCATGAAAAAATAATCCATGAAAAAATTCATCGCGCTATATTACAGGTGTTTGCTGATTGCTGTCATGATTGCTACCGTTAACATTAGTTTGGCACAGACCACTAAGCCAATTCCCCATTTGCAGAAGAAGGGCAGCGCAACACAGTTAATTGTTGATGGAAAACCATTTTTAATGCTTGGCGGTGAACTCGGAAACTCCAGTTCATCCAACACGAGTTATATGGACTCGATTTGGCCAACGCTCGAAAAACTAAATTTAAATACTATTCTGGCTCCGGTTTATTGGGAGTTAATTGAGCAACAAGAAGGTGAATTCGATTTTTCAGTAGTTCAGAATTTAATTTTAGGCGCCCGCCAACGCAATATGCATTTGGTTTTGCTCTGGTTTGGAAGTTGGAAAAACAGCATGTCATGTTATGCCCCCGAATGGGTGAAGAAAGAATACACCCGCTTCCCACGTGCACGAGACATCAACAACAAACCGGTCGAAATCTTATCACCCTTTGCGAAAACAAACCTCGATGCTGACAGGAAAGCATTTGCTGAATTGATGAAATTCGTGAAAAAAATTGATGGTGAGAACCATACCGTTATTATGATTCAGGTTGAAAACGAGATTGGAATGCTACCCAGTGCCCGCGATTATCATCCGGATGCTCAGAAAGCTTTTTTTTCTGCTGTTCCGGAAGAATTCATGAACTACGTGAAAAGAAATAAGAAGAACCTGATGCCTGAATTCCTTTCTCTATGGGGGAAAGCAGGTTTAAAAGAGAGGGGAAACTGGCAGGAAGTATTTGGGAAAGAGATTTCGACGGATGAAATTTTTATGGCCTGGTACTTTGCAAAATATGTTGAAGAAATTACATCTGCAGGGAAAGCTGAATATCCGCTTCCAATGTATTTGAATGCTGCATTGAACCGCCCAGGGAAACTCCCGGGAGAATACCCCAGTGCTGGCCCACTGCCTCACCTGATTGATATTTGGAAGGCAGCTTCTCCTTCAATCGATATCTATTCGCCTGATATCTATTTCGCCGATTTTGCCAAATGGTGCGAATTATACGACCGCGGTGGAAATCCATTGTTTTTGCCTGAAGTTCGTTACGAACAATCTTCCGGAGCTGGAAGCAACTACGAAACTGCCTGCGGACCAAAAGCATTCTATGCCTTTGGCAACCACGATGCCATGGGATTTAGTCCATTTTTCATTGAATCGACAACCGGTCTTGTCAAAGAACCGATTACAGCCACCTACAAAATCCTGAAACAAATGACTCCTCTCACTTTGGAGCACCAAGGCAACAAATCGATGAGGGGTTTTCTTTTCGACAAAGCACATCAAGCCGATACGATTCTTTTGGGTGCTTATCAGTTGGTCGTTAAGCACGAATTCACACTGGGCTGGTCATCTCAATCAAAAGACGACGTCTGGCCCATTACCGGGGGAATGATTATCTGCACAGGTGAAGGCGAATATTTTGTTGCGGGGGAGGGCATTGTCATTACTTTTCCGGCCGGCAAGGATGGGAAGTCGGTTGGCATTAATAGCATCGACGAAGGTTCTTTTGAAAATGGGCTTTGGAAACCGGTTCGCAGGTTTAATGGTGACCAAAGTCACCAGGGGCGCCATTTGAGAATTCCGAAAGATGAACCCGGAATCCAGTTTTTAAAGCTTTATAAATACGAATGATCGGAACAACTTTGATGAAATAAACCAAATCCAAAACTGACTAAGCTCAAATGAAACGATTAATAAAAATATGTCTGGGACTCATTCTCCTGACTTTAGTTCTTCCTAATCAACCTGTATTCGCCCAGGTTCGTCTGCCCAAGCTTGTGAGCGACGGAATGATCCTTCAGCGCGATATTCCGGTAAAAATCTGGGGTTGGGCAAGTTCAGGAGAAAAGATCAGGTTACAGTTTGACAATCTGGATTTCAATACAAGTACTTTGACAGATGGCAAATGGCAGATTACCCTTCCGGCGCAAAAAGCAGGCGGCCCTCATATTATTAAGATTACTGCCAGTAACCAGGTGAATTTAAAAGATGTGCTTTTTGGTGATGTATGGCTTTGCTCCGGGCAATCGAACATGGAATACCCGATGAACCGGCTTGTCGACAAGTATTCCAGCGTTATTGCCAACTGTGAAAACAGTATGATCCGGCAGTTTAAAGTTCCTCTGAAATACGTTTTTAATTTGCCTCAGGAAGATTATGCTTCCGGAAAATGGATAGAGGTAAACCCGAAGACCATTTTGGACTTTTCAGCAGTAGCCTATTTTTTTGCCCGCGATCTGAATCAAAAATACAAGGTTCCCATCGGAATAATCAATGCCACTGTGGGTGGAAGTCCTGCGGAGGCATGGATGAGCAGCGACGCATTAAAAGATTTTCCCCAATATTTGGCTGAAGCCGAAAAATTTAAGGATCAGTCGTACATCGATCAAATCCAGGCAAAGGAACGTAAAGCCAGCAGTGAGTGGTACGTCGGATTGAATCAAACAGACAAAGGATTGCAATCGAAGCCAAACTGGAAAGATCCTTCTTTCGATGCTTCATCGTGGCCAAAGATGCCCGTTCCGGCATTCTGGGCTGATTATGGTTTGGGAGAGGTAAACGGAGCTGTTTGGTTCCGCAGAGAAATTGAGGTTCCGGCAAGTATGGTTGGAAAAGCTGTGCGGTTATTCATGGGCCGTATGGTTGATGCCGACTCGGTGTTTATCAACGGGAAATTCATCGGCACCGCCGCTTACCAATACCCACAGCGCAAATATTTGGTTCCGGAAGGAGTGCTTCAACCTGGAAAAAATACTGTAGTTATCAGATTGATCAGTAATTCAGGACGTGGAGGTTTCATCAAAGACAAACCATACAAGCTTTTTGCCGGAACTGATACAATTAATCTTGCCGGTAAATGGCAATATCAGCTGGGATGTGCCATGAGTCCTACCCCGGGCCAGACTTTTGTACAATGGAAACCAAGCGGATTATACAATGGTATGCTTGCCCCTGCAAATAATTATGCGATAAAAGGTGCAGCCTGGTATCAGGGAGAATCGAATGCTGAACGGTTTCAGGAATATCAAAAATTACTCACGAATTTAATCACTGACTGGCGTCTGAAACACAATCAGGGAAATTTTCCTTTCCTCATTGCGCAGCTTCCCAATTTTATGGAGCTTAAAGATCAACCTTCTGAAAGTAGTTGGGCTTCACTGCGGAATGCTCAGCTAAAAACCCTTTCGGTTGAAAATACGGCAATGACGGTCAATATAGATCTGGGTGAATGGAACGACATTCATCCGGTTAACAAGGAAACTGTCGGAAAACGGCTTGCCCTGTCTGCCGAAAATTTGGCTTATAAAGATAAAAAAGTGGTTGCTTCGGGACCCAGGTTTCGGTCGAAGAAAATAAAAGGGAACAAAATTGAGCTGACTTTTTCGGATTGTGGAAGTGGTTTAGTTTCGAATAACGGGAAAGAGCTATGCCGTTTTGAAATTTCAGGTGCCGACGGAAAGTTTGCTTGGGCCAAGGCGAAGATTGAAGGCAAAAAGGTCATTGTCTGGAATAATGCAATTGTTCATCCTTTAAAAGTCAGGTATGCCTGGGCTGATAATCCGGAAGGAGCAAATCTATATAACATCGAAGGATTACCTGCATCACCTTTTACGACCGATAAATAACAAAGTAGTTTTATTAAAAATAGATACCAACTCAAAGATATTAAATCAAAAAATTATGCTTAAAATTTCATTTTTCTTATTTCTCGCGGTTTTGTTTAGCTCTTATACTGTCAATGCTCAGGTTGTTTCGCCTTATCAGGTAGGTACCTGGTCCGGATTCCGAACCTGTGCCATCAGTTACACTTTCGACGATGGATGTGCCAACCAATTTACCAAAGCCATTCCTCTTTTTGATGAAGTTGGATACAAACTTACTTTGTTTACAGTTACAGACTGGTCGCCTAACTGGACAAGTTTGCAAAATGCTGCAGCCAAAGGGCACGAGGTAGCCAGCCACACGGTAACCCATCCGAATTTAAGTACTTTGACAGTTGATAAGCAAAAAACAGAACTGGAAACCTCAACAAGTTTAATTAACTCAAAAGTCGTATCCCAAAAATGCCTTACCATGGCCACACCATATTGTGCTAAAGGAAACGATGCGCTCGCTTCTCAGTATTATATTGCAGTCAGAGGATGTCAGGGTTTCATCGAACCCAAAACACCGGGAAGTTTCATGAATGTGAGTTCGGTGATCTGCGGAAACCTAGGGTCAGTATTTAAAGTAAAAGATTTTAAAAGTAAAGCAGATCAGGCAGCAACATCGAAAGGATGGCTCGTCTACCTGATTCACGGAATAGACAACGATGGAGGTTATTCGCCACTGGCTTCGGATACCTTAAATTTAAGCCTGAAATACCTAAAAGAAAACGATGGTAAATTCTGGGTGAATACCTTTGGAAATGTGGCTCGTTATATAAAGGAACGAAATTGTGTTTCGGTTATTGAAACTTTAGCCACCGAAACCGACATCAGTCTTGCTCTGACCGACACCCTGCACAATAACGAGTGGTATAACTATCCGCTTACCATTCGACGTTCGCTTCCCTCAGCATGGACCTCGGCTTTGGTAACACAAAATGGAAAATTGGTAAATACATCTTTAGTAGAAGTGAATTCAGTCAAATATCTTCAATTTGATGCTGTTCCTGATGGTGGAAGTATTGTCATATCCAAAGCGGCTTCTACAGGACTATTTGAACTGAAAGGTTCATCGGAACAAACTAAATTTAAGGTTTGGACCGACCGGAAAACGATATTTTTCACAGTTCCTTCAGCGTGCCTGCCAAACCCGACACTTTCGCTTTTTAGTTCAAATGGAATTCTTGTCGATTCTTTCAACAAGTGTCAGATTGAAGGCGAAACTGGAAAAGTTTCACTGAGAAAATTACCTAAATCAGGTGTTTTTGTGGTTCGCCTGAACGATAAACGATCGTCATGGTCAGGTCAAATCATTTTGCCTTAACCGAAATTTGAATGGAAAGATAAATCAGATATTTTCTGGCAATTTCCATTTACATTTTAATGAAGCCGGAATAGTATTTTTCTGAACCGTTTTCAATCCACACAATATAATAGCCTCCCTTTAAAGTCGAAATGTCAATTGTTTGAACCGATCCGGTTTCGAAATCAGTAGATAGTTGATTAACCACTGATCCCTGCAGATTGATGAATTTCAGCTGGTAAGTTCCATGCAGCCCTTCATTACTCAGATTAAGTTGATCATTAGCTGGATTGGGGAATACGGTAATCCCTTTTGAAATTTCCATACCATTCAAACCCGTAATGAATGATGCCTTGAACCAGTTGAAATTAAATTGGGCCTGTTTCACATAGATTCGCAAGGTGTGTGGACCGGCGGTAAGCTTTCCTGTTGCAAATACCGATTTCCATACTTGCCAGCCACCTGTATTTGGCACAGTTACGGTATGAATGGTCACAGGTTGGGATGGATTATCAACCAACCTCAATTCAATACTTCCACCCATGGTCGAAGCGAACCGGTATTCGAACGAAAAATTACCATCTGCAGCAACAAATACCAAATAATCCATGTAATCCCCAGCATCGGTATAGCCCATATCCTGACCGGTACCGGTATCTGTGCAGGCTTCGGAAGACAAACCAAAATTTACCAGATAATTTTCAGCCTCAATTTTTGCCGGAAGGGTTGTCCGGAATGGCGTATTGTTGGATACTGCAAAATCAGCAGTTGCAGACAAGATGGCACCGTCCTCAGTTTTCACTGTTGTTCCTGAATATGAAACTTTAATCACGTTTCCATAAACAACCATTTGTGGAATTTTCAGGATGATGCCATTTGGTGATTTTGGATTAAAAGAAGAAACTGATACAGGTATCGTATTTGTTCCGATTTTCACTGTAAAATCATTCAGGTTTAAAGGAACAGTTTGATCGATCGTTTTATTGAGATATAGCAAAAGGCTATATCCATCAGCAGTAGTCTCAATGTTCGCAATCTGAGCAGCGACCGATTCAATCGGTTGAGGATCTTTTAATTCCATAAAGTTCACATTGTAACTTGCCACGTCAAAAACAAGTTTCACTTTTTGTATTCCTTCGTAAAGAATGACATTTGGAATCGCAATGCTTTTCCATGCTTGCCAACCACCTGTGCCACTAACCTTTATTGGACCTGAAATGCTTACGCCATCTTTTTCAAGATGAAAGGTTCCACCAGATCCACCCGAGGCATATCGGGCTGTCAATGTATATGCTCCGGATTGTTTAACATCAATGGTGTACTGAGTCCACTCCTTATTATCAATCCAGCCAATATCAAAACCTTTGCTTCGTAGATCGGTATCATTACAAGCTTCGATGTCAACCCCATCATTCCGGTAGTTCCAGCCATTGTTGCCGGTTCCGTTATTGTTCGAACCGTCTTTCATCACCCACACATCAGAATAGGCAATTCCCGATTTTCCCAGATCATAGTCTACAGCTGAGATGATACCTGGAATTTCATGAATTGTAAAAGGCAAGGTCACGTCAGTTTTCTGTTGTCTGAACATGGCATCGAGGTAGTCGGGATGAAACGAGCAATTCTTCACCTGAAGGTTTTCGGCCATAGCAAGCAAAGTGTTCGTTGCAAAAGTAACATCAGGCTTGGTTCCGCCATTGGTCCAGTAATTCAGGAGTTTTTGATAATCGGCTGTCTTTTTTACGGTTAACGGACAAACTATAGAATTGATTTTCTTTAAAGGCCACCACGACCAGCCGATATGATTCACTTCAAGCATTTTAATGGTTTCATAAAACCACTGGTTGTTGTTTTCGCCTGACTCGCCCATCCATAAAGGAATATTCTGAGTATTCCGCATGTCAAGAAGGTATTGAATAGTACCCACATCGGTGGCATTCCAGTATTTATGGAAGCTGTAAGCCATGTTGGTGTCCCAGGAAGGAGTCAATCCGGTAAAATCATTGGCAAACCAGTTTCCTTCAAAAAATAGAAGGTGGTTTTTATCCACTGCCCGAATGGCTTTGGTAATGTCGGTATAAAGCGTTTTCAGCAAATTGGTTCCGGTAAATGTCCAGTTGGTTTCATTCAGAATATCATATCCGCCAATGGTCGGCTCGTTGGCATATCTTTCTGCCAGTTTCGCCCAAAGTGCAACAGTTTTTCTTCGGTTTTCAGCACTTTCCCAAAGCGATGGTTTGGTATCATCATAATCCGAAATAGCTGCGTCTTTTCCTTGTCCGCCGGGGGCAGCGTGCAAATCAAGAATCAGGTAAATATGATCTTTTTTGCACCAATCGAGCAAACTGTCGATCAGGACAAAACCTTTGGGCAGCCAGGTATCGGTTCCGGCAACCGGTTCCTGTTCGATTGGCAATGTAAATAAATTGTAATGCATAGGTAAACGAATTGCGTTAAAACCCCAGGCTGCCAAAGAATCAATATCCACTTTGGTGCAATGATTCTGAAGCCAGGCATCGTAAAATTTACTGGTGTTATCTTTGCCGATCAGACCTTCTATTTTTGCACGAATCTCATGCTGTGGTCCGGCAAATGCGCTGGTTTCGAGCATATATCCTTCCTGTATCATCCATCCTCCAAGCCCCATCGACTTTAGAATGATTTCATTATTCTGTCCATCGTAAATATATTTCCCTTGCCGGTGAAGGAATTGAGCCGATCCCAGTTGCGAAAGGCAAATAAAAAGCAGCGTTATTTTGAATGAAAGTTTCATTTTAGGCAGATGAATCATGGGTGTTTTTTTATAGAACTTTTAAGGAGAATAATCAAAAAATAAAGTCGCGCAAACTTACTTAATAATTTTAATCTACTCTTTGTTCAGGCCATTTTGTAGTTTCACCCAAATAATAACAGGCTTGAATCCCTGCCGAAAAAACAAGATTGAGATTGAAGTTTAAATAGGGTGGTGCGCAGAAAC
>JBAWZG010000007.1:0-41282 GCA_037143155.1 Bacteroidia bacterium | reverse complement strand
GACAACCGGAAAGTGGTACTGATGGCTACCGTAAAAGGCGATGTGCATGATATTGGGAAAAACATTGTGGGCGTGGTTCTGGGCTGTAACAACTATCGCGTGATCGATCTGGGTGTGATGGTTCCAACCGAAAAAATTCTGGAAACTGCCATTCTGGAAAAAGTAGATATCATCGGATTGAGCGGGTTGATTACGCCGTCGCTTGAAATCATGGTGGATGTGGCTACCGAAATGGAACGCCGGGGCATGAATCTGCCGCTTTTGGTTGGCGGTGCCACAACCTCGAAAATACATACCGCCGTGAAAATTGCACCTCAGTATAAAAATACGGTCATTCATGTGAAAGACGCGTCGCGCGCGGTGAGCGTGGTTTCGAACCTCATCTCCGGAAACGAAGATTTTCTGAAGGAAATCCGCGATGAATACCAGTCCATCCGGACGTTCCACAGTCAGAAAAAGGCAAAGAAATATTTGACTATTGCTGAGGCCCGGGCGAACAAATTGAAAATTGACTGGGACAATACACCGATTTACAAACCGAATTTCATCGGTGTGAAACAACTGATTGATTATCCGATTTCGGAACTCCGGAAATACATCGACTGGACGTTCTTTTTCTTTGTTTGGGATCTGAAAGGCAAGTTCCCGGAAATTCTGAATGACGAACTTCAGGGCGAAGAAGCGCGCAAACTTTATGCTGACGCCAACCGGATGCTCGACCAAATGACAGAAAAGAAGATGGTTCAGGTCAATGGTGTTTTCGGAATCTGGCCAGCCAATGCCGATGGCGACGACATAGTTATTTATGAAAATGAAGACAGGAAACAGGAAACAGGAAGGTTCTATCAACTTCGTCAGCAGGAAGTAAAAAAAGCAGGTTCGCCAAATTATTGTTTGTCCGATTTTATCGCCCCGATCGAAAGCGGCAAATCCGATCATTTTGGAGCTTTCGCCGTAACTGGTGGTATCGGAATCGAAAAGTGGATGAAACAGTTCCACGATGATCACGACGATTACAATGCCATTCTGCTCGAAGCCCTGGCCGACCGCTTATCGGAGGCATTTGCCGAATTGTTACATCTGCAGGTTCGCAAAGAATACTGGGGATATGTTCCGGATGAAAAGCTTTCGCTGGAAGAAATGTTCCACGTTGATTACCAGGGAATCCGCCCGGCCATAGGCTATCCGGCCTGTCCGGAGCACCACGAGAAGGAAAATCTTTTCAATATTCTGAAAGCTGGTGAAATAGGCATGGAACTGACTGAACACTTTATGATGTTCCCTACCGCTTCGGTGAGTGGTGAATTCTTCGTTCATCCGGAATCGAAATATTTCAGTCTGGAGAAAGTTGGCAAAGACCAGGTTGAAGATTACGCCCGCCGCAAAGGGGTGAGTGTGGCAGTGATCGAACAATTTATGCCGTCGAATTTGAATTATAAGGGGATTTAAAGACAGCCCCCTTCCCGTTCAAAAGCTCCCTTCGACACGCTACACTGACTTCGGCATGAGCTCAGTCGAACGCTCAGGGAGCGTCGCATTTATCATCTGTCTCGCAACTCGATTTTTAGCTCCATAGGAGCGGTATATTTGTAGCCCGGGGTAAAGTGACGAAGGAACGGAACCCCTTGTTATAAAGGAAAGTCAGAAAACCGTCCGCGCGAAAACCTAAAGTCAAGACAATGAATTCTTTCGGACGGAATGGAGTTCGCCTTCATATAAAATGTCGAGATGACTCAAAATGAAGTAATAGAAATATCACAAAATTATGTCCATCTATTGCGCTCCGAAGGAATTTCAGTGGACAAAGCTTTTTTATACGGAAGCTACCTGACCAATACGGCAACAAATGAAAGTGATATTGATTTAATGATTGTTACAGATAACGATACCGACGATTATCTGGCTGGCAAAATATGGAATCTGACCCGGAAAGTTAATTCAAGGATTGAACCCTTTTTAATAGGAACAAAACGCTTTTATAGCGATGACAATTCACCTTTGGTTGATTTGGTGAAAAGGACTGGTTTAGAGATTGCATAGTAAAATCAACATAAAAACTTCACTAAGTCAGAATGAAAATTCTGAATTAGTGGGCTTGGCAGAATTATTCAACCTTGAAAATCTAAAATTAAACTTTAGCATTTCAAGGTAAATATTTAATATCTATCTTGAAAATCTAAAGTCACACTTTAGGATTTCAAGATATTTTTTATCTTTGCAGGGTAAAATCAAATCCAGATGTACCTTTTCAGACCTGAATATGAAGCAAAAATAAGACAGACGCTGTTGGCAAACCCGGTTGCAGCGATTCTGGGGCCGCGCCAATGCGGGAAAACAACCATTGCTAAAAAGCTGGGAGCTGAAACTCCGTCTACTTTTTTTGATCTTGAAGACCCGGATGATTTTGAACTGCTGAAAAATTCGGCCAAACAAATACTCGGTCAACAGACCGGATTAGTGGTGATTGACGAAGTTCAGCGACTTCCGGAGCTTTTCCCATTGTTGCGTGTATTGGCCGATCAGCAGACCGTCGATCGTAAGTTTTTACTGTTGGGTAGCGCTTCTCCCGAACTGATGCGTAATTCATCGGAAACACTTGCCGGTAGAATTGGATTTGTTGATCTGACTGGCTTTCAATTGGATGAAGTTGGTATCGAAAATCTTTCGCCACTTTGGCTAAGAGGTGGTTTTCCACGTTCGTATCTGGCCGACGATGATCAGAAAAGCTACCAATGGCGGCAGGACTTTATCCGAACTTTTCTGGAAAGAGATCTCAGTCAATTGGGATTTAATCTTCCTGCGCAAACCATGCGGCGGTTTTGGATTATGCTGGCTCATTATCACGGACAAATCTGGAAAGCTTCAGAATTTGCGCGTTCACTGGGTGTTTCGGAACCAACCGTGAAAAGCTGGCTCGACATTTTATCCGGAGCTTACATGGTTCGGCAGGTTCAGCCGTGGTACGAAAACCTTCAGAAACGACAGGTGAAAGCGCCTAAAATATTTATTCGCGACAGTGGTTTATTGCACGCCTTGCTCTCGCTGCAAGGTTCAGAAATACTGACGAATCCGAAACTCGGCGCTTCGTGGGAAGGTTTTGTGATGGAGCAAATCATTAACCGCCTGAAATCCAGAGACTCCTATTACTGGCGGACACATGCCGGGCTGGAACTTGATTTACTGGTGATGAAAAATGGCAAACGACTTGGTTTCGAAATCAAATATTCTGAAACCCCCAAAGTAACCCGATCGATGCACCAAATTATCGATGATTTGAAACTAGATCAGTTTTTCATTGTTTATCAGGGAAAGCATCAGTTGAGTCTCGAAGATAAAATTCAGCTTTTACCAGTGAACAAGATAGTCAGCTTTGATGGAAATGTAATCTGATTCTGAATATCGATAAAAGTAAAGTTCGTTCAAAACAAATAAGGGTGAATCTAAAAATCAAATATTTTGATATGAAAACTAAATACTTAATGACGGCCAGTGCTGTATTTCTTGGCTTTTCAGGCATCCTTTTTACTTTTATTCCTGAAGAAGTTTTATACGCTTTCGGGCTTGAGGCGACAAAACCGCTTCAATTGCTCGTGCAAATTACAGGAGCACTTTACTTTGGCTTTGGAATGCTGAACTGGATGACCAAATCAGGATTAATCGGCGGAATCTATAACCGGCCGGTTGCAGTGGCAAATATTTCTCATTTTTCAATAGCCGGGCTTGCATTACTCAAAGCATTAGTTTCCAATCCTGATCTGCCCTTAATGGTTTGGATTGCAGGAATAATCTATGGTATTTTTGCAATATCCTTTGGACTGATCCTTTTTCGGCATCCAATTTCAGTTCCTAAATCAGAATAACTCTTTTCATCCGAACATTTATGACCTGAAAATTAACATCTATGAAAAATTCGACAAAATCCGCTGTGATTGCATTCATTTTAGGATTGCTTGTTATGTTTGTGGCCGATATGATCTTTCATTTCAACAATTCGGTTGAAACCCAATTGAAACGAGAAATGAACAAAACTCAAAACAAAATTGAAAATATTTTTAAGTAGCTGAAAATCTTGCTGTTTAATTCACAAATGTATTCGAAATGAAAGTTATTGATATTATCAGTCAGAGTTCAAGGACGCTTTTTTCGTTTGAGCTTTTACCTCCGCTCAAAGGAAACGATGCCAGCAAAATATACAATACAATCGAAAATCTGCTGGATTATGATCCAAAGTACATCAACATTACCACGCATCGCGATGAAATGATGTATGTTGAATGGCCGGATGGTCGTATCGAAAAACGCACGGTTCGCAAACGCCCCGGAACAGTGGCTATTGCTGCAAGTATTCAGCATAAATATGGTATTCCGGTGATTCCGCATATTTTGTGTGGTGGCTTTTCGAAAAGCGAAACCGAACATGTTCTGATCGACCTGAATTTCATGGGCATCAATAACGTGCTTGCTTTGCGCGGCGACGGTAATAAAGGTGAGCATGTTTTCAGGCCCGACCCAAACGGACATGCCAATGCGAATGAACTGGTTGAACAGATTGTGAATTTGCGACATGGCAAATACCTGGAAGCCGATCTGAAGAATACCGCACCGATGGATTTTTGCATTGGTGTAGCCGGTTATCCGGAGAAACATTTTGAAGCACCAAATGCCGAAATCGACCTTCAGTACCTGAAACAAAAAGTGGATGCCGGTGCCGATTACATTGTAACCCAGATGTTTTTCGACAACCGGAAATATTACGATTTCGTAAATAACTGCCGGACTATCGGAATTGCGGTTCCGATCATCCCGGGAATCAAACCCATTAATCTGAAGAATCAGCTAACCGTTCTTCCCAAGTTATTCAGTATTGATATCCCAAAAGAACTGGCTGTTGAGCTTGGCAAATGCAAAACCGATGACGATGCCAAAATCGTTGGCACCGAATGGGCAATTCTTCAGTCGAAAGATCTGGTTGCAAACCAGGTTCCGAGTTTGCATATTTATACCTACGGAGTATCAGACAATACCCGGAAATTAGTTGAAGCAGTATTTTAAAGAAGGAAAAAATTAAAAGGAAAAAGTAAACCGGTATGGGTCAAGCCGCTCCTTGAGTACCGCGTTTCCTGAGTAGCGAAGTGTATCGAAGGAAACTCAGTATATAAAAGAAACCCCGGAACCACATGAACAGTTTCGGGGTTTCTTATTTTCAGGAAGAAATTTATATCACATATCCATTAGGCAAAACAGCGCCTTTTTTTATAACAACAATACCTTCTCTTACTGAATACAATTCATTATTGGAATCCGGCAGATGCTTGCCTCCATTTACCCGAACATCGTTGCCCACATGAACGTTTTTGTCAACAATACAATTGTTCAGATAACAGCGTTCTCCAATACCCATCACTTTGCCATCATTATAATTCTGATCAATCTCACCGAGGTTTTGATAATAATCATTCCCCATAATATATGAATTGACGATGGTCGAACCTTTGCCAATCCTGGCCCTGATGCCGATTACAGAATGTTCGATGCGACTGGCATGAATGATACAACCATCGGAAATGACCGTTTTCTCCAATGTAGTTCCGGATATTTTTGAAGGCGGAAGCAATCGTGGGCGGGTATAGACCGGGTTCGAATTGTCAAAAAGGTTAAACATTGGAATATCATCGGTCAGGCCAAGGTTTGCTTCGTAGAACGATTCGATGTTACCAATATCGGTCCAGTAACCTTCATACTGATAGCTTAGTACCTTATGGGTTTTAATAGCCTGCGGAATAATTTCCTTTCCGAAATCCTTGGTTCCCTGGTCTTTCATCAGTTCAACCAGCAGATTGCGATTAAAAATATAAATACCCATCGAAGCCAGGTAGATCTTCCCTTCGCGCTGCATTTCAGCACTAACCTCCGAGGTCCAGTCGGGCAGCAATTCAGGAGCAGGTTTTTCAATAAATTCCTGAATAATATTTTCTGAATCCGCTTTCAGAATTCCAAATTCAGAGGCTTCCTTAGCGATAACCGGAAGGGTAGCCAGAGTAATTTCGGCACCGGCTTTTATATGCGCTTCAATCATTTCATTGAAATCCATCTGGTACAGCTGGTCTCCGGACAGGATAAGCGCATGATCAAAATCGTAGTTCATAAAATGTTGCATACACTGACGAACCGCATCGGCAGTTCCCTGAAACCAGGACTTGTTGTCAGGCGTTTGTTCAGCTGCAAGAATATCAATAAAAGAATCGCTGAAAAAACTGAACTGATAGGTGTTCTTGATGTGTTTGTTCAGGGAAGCTGAATTAAACTGCGTCAGAACAAAAATCCGGTCAATATCAGAATTGATGCAATTCGATATTGGAATATCGACCAAGCGGTACTTTCCGGCGACGGGAACTGCAGGTTTTGATCTGTTTTCCGTAAGTGGGGAAAGCCTGGATCCCTGGCCTCCACCCAGAATAATTGCTAATGTTCTTTTCTTCATAAAACTATATTTTAAGAGATTGATATAATTCAATATATTCCTTTGCAGCCCTGTTCCACGAATGGTCGATTTGCATGATTTCCTTCCTGATTTTGGTAAAGGCTCTTTTGTTTTTGAATAAGGTTTTGGCCCGTTGCATCGAATGGATCACATCAAAGGTTGAACATTGATCGTGACAAATGCCAAACCCATTGTCACCAATATCTTCGACCGTATCGCGCAAACCACCTGTTCGCCTGACAATCGGAATGGTTCCATAGCGAAGTGCATACATCTGATTCAGTCCGCAAGGTTCAACGCGCGATGGCATCAACAGAAAATCGGCTCCTGCATAAATCAGGTGCGAAAGTTTTTCGCTGTACCCAATGTGTGAACAATAGCTTCCCTTAAACATCGATTCCAGATGCAATAAGCCATGCTCGATGTTTTTCTCTCCGGAACCTAAAACCAGAATGTTCTGTTCTCCCGGATTAAATTTGCAGATATTATAAATAATATCAGGCAGCACATCAGCTCCCTTTTCTTCAACCAGACGGCCAATAAAAGTAAACAAGGGTTTTTCAGGATTAAGTCCGAATTGCTTACAAAGCAAATCCTTACTGGCTTTCTTTCCGGCTTCAACAGTTTTTAAATTGAAGTTTGTCTCCAGCATCGGATCTGTTTCAGGATTCCAAACCTCGGAATCAATACCGTTTAAAATACCAACCGATTTATCCCGTTCGTGGCGCAGCAAATCTTCCATTCCTTTCATTTCCCATCCGATTTCTTCAAGATAGCTTGGTGAAACAGTGGTGACTCCCCAGGCACATTTAATGGCCGATGCCAATGGATTGATCAGATTATGCCATTCGACCAGGCCATTGAAATAGGAATGAAACGGAGGTAGAAAATGCAGTTTGTCGAATCCAAACTGGCCCTGATATTGTCCGTTATGAATGGTAAATACGGTAGGGACAAGTTCGAATTTGCTGTATTCGCGAACTTTTGACATCATGAATGGAATGAATCCGGTTTGCTGATCATGACAATGAACAACATCCGGAACTCCATCTCGCTGGTTCAGCCAATTTAAAGCGGCAATCTGGAACGTGATAAAGCGCTCGCTGTCGTCGTGATAGGAATAAATGTTGTGCCGGTCGAATAATCCGGGAATGTCAATGAGGAAAAGATCAAATCCCAGACTGCTGTTGTCCAGTTTTAAAACATTAAAATTGTAATTTGTGTGACCCAGCCGTGCAATTCCCGAAAATTCTGTTAAAAATTCATGTGAACTACTGAATTTTCCATGGTAAAATGGCATGATAACAGTGGCCGAATGCCCCAATAAAATCTGATACTTAGGCAATGCACCCACAACATCTGCTAATCCGCCCACCTTTGCTGCGGGATAACACTCTGCGCTAATGTGAATTATATCCATAGTCCGAATCATTCCGTTACTTAACAAAACCAATAAGCTCTTGTTGCTAAATTTAAAAAAAATAATCAGATATGGATTAAAATCTACTCTTTAACATGTTAAAATTTGGATTGTGTTTTGGTTTCAGGTCAGGTAAGCTATTTCATACACGAAAAAAATCCCGTTTGGCGGGACTTTTATCTTGAAAATTTTATGATTAAACCAATTCGACAATTATAAATTGGGAAGATTGCTTACTTTTTTGCCAGTGAGAATAGAAACTCCAGTCCGCCTTCAGGTCTGTTTTTGGCTGAAATCTCGCCCTTGTGTAATAAAATAGCATTTTTAACGATTGAAAGACCAAGTCCTGTTCCGCCTGTTTCGCGCGAACGACCATAGTCAATCCGGTAGAAACGCTCAAAAATCCTCGGTAAATGTTCTTCCTGAATGCCAACCCCACTATCGGTATACTGGAAAAAATAGAATTTATCATCTTCGAGGTATTTCCGGATTGAAATCTGTGAGCCGGTGCCAGCATAATTGATCGAGTTTTCAATCAAATTCTGGAAAATAGAAAACAACAAAGACTCGTTTCCATTAACAACTACATCATTATCAACTTCTATTGAGCATTCCATACTTTTGTCTGTCAGCCTGTTTTTCAGGTTTTCGATTACATCACGAATAACAGGTTTCAGCGCAAGCGATTTAAACTCGAATAAACCTCCTGCATCCTCAATGTTATTAAGCAACGAGATATCGTTGAGCAAATCGGTCAGACGCTCCGATTGTGCAAATGCTTTTTCGAGAAAGTATGTTTTTTTCTCGGCCGGAATATTCTGATTGTTTAAAATGGTTTCCAGGTAACCTTTGATGGAAGATAGCGGTGTTTTCAACTCATGCGCAATGTTGGAAGTCAGCTGCTGTTTCAGCAGCCGTTGCTTTTCCGGACGTGTAATATCGCTGATCAGTACCTCAAAACTCCGGTCCATAAAAATGATGCACCTGACCTGGAAATATTTTTCCCGTTTTTCAATTGTAAATTCAAACTGAGGAAGTTCCTTGTTTTGGGATTGAATGTCCTGCTCGCGTTTTTGATTCACAAATTCAACTACTTTCCCGAATTCAGGAATCGAAAAAATATGTTCGGCCGAGATGGTTGACTTCTCCGAAATCATATTAATAAACTGGATAAAATGACTGTTTGCCAGGATTTTATTCTTCTCAGGAGAAAAAATCGAAATCCCTTCGTTGAGTACCTGCAGGTGACTGTATAACTTTTCCTTTTCGCTGGTTAGCTGGTCCTTGGTGGTTTTCAGATTGTCATAAATCTGAATGATTTGTCTCCGGATAACTCCAAGTTCATCATCCTTGAAGCTGATGTCCATTTTCGAAATGTCTTCGTTCTGAGCTGCCTTCAGTGCAAAATCTTTCAGCTTGGTAATAAAATCACTTAACCGACGGGTGGTGAAATACAGCAGAAACCACATCAGAAGAAAGAGGAAAACGATAAATACAAGAAAGATGCGGCTGGTAGTCAGGAATTTCACTACATCAACATTGTAGATATCAGCCGTTCGGATAAAGTATTTTTTATATGCTTTGGCGTAATAGTAAAACTTTTGATTGGTAGTATTTGAAAGCCGGATACTGGAACCTATTCCCAACTTAAATGCCTTTTGAATTTCAGGACGGTCCAGGTGGTTTTCAAGATTCTGCACATCAGCCACAAAGCTGTCGTAGAGTACTTTTCCTGTCACATCTACAACTGTAATCCGGGTATTCGAATCAGCCAGGAGCGTTTTTAAGGTATCCAGAGACTTAAAATCACCCGTTTCGAGAATTTTTTTATGCTCAATGAACCGATGTGTGATTTCCGTTGTGTTATCGAGAATACTCTCGAGTTCACCCACCCGATAGTTTTTTTCACGGTCGTATTGATACCCTATTACAGCCAGTGTGAAAACTGAAAAAACTATAAAGAAGTTGATGAAAATCCGGTTTCGGAATGTGCGTGGAACGGCCATAAAACTATTTAGTTATTTTGATTTTGCAATAAATTCTTATCCATTAGAACCCGGAAAAAGGAAAAAGAAATGAAGAAAATAAAAACAGTTTTCAAAAGACCTTTCCTTTTTCCCATTTCCTTTTTTTGCGTTTTTTTAGTTGTCGAAACTATACCCGTAGCCTGAACGGCCTTTAATACTTTCGCCAAAAACACCAATTTTCTTCCGCAGACGAGCAATGTTTACATCTACATTCCGCTCAGTAACAATTACATCGTCTCTCCAGATTCGGTCGAGTATTTCCTGCCGGCTAAAATATTTGCCCGGGTTTGTAATCAGCATGGAAAGTATTTCAAACTCCTTCCGGGTGAGCAAAATAGTCTCATTGGCTATGATGAGCGATTTTCTGACCAAATCGAGTTCCAAATTGTCAATTTGGATCAACTTTGATTTCAATTCCACCGATTTTCCACGACGCAAAACAGCTTTTATACGGGCAACCAGTTCTTTGATTGAAAATGGTTTTGAAAGATAGTCATCGGCACCAACATTAAAACCGGTCAGAAGGTCGTTTTCTGTTTCCCTTGCAGTAAGGAAAATAATAGGCACGGATAATCCAATTTCCTTCCTTATTTTATCAGCCAGTTTAAACCCCGACATTCCTCCCATCATCACATCAAGGAGCAGTAAATCGAACTGTTCAAGCGGTTTGTTTAACGCTTCTTCTCCGGAATACGCGACTTCTATATGAAAGCCTTCACTTTCAAGATTAAATTGAAGGATTTCACAAAGGTCTTTTTCGTCATCAACGACCAATATCTTAGTTTCCTTGTTCATAATTCATTGACATGCAAGTTTTTTCTACTTTTTGCTTCTTTTGTGGCGGATATCTTTTCCCTGGTAAGAATAAAATGAAGCCTCAGCAATATTAGCAGCATGATCAGCAATCCGCTCAATGCCTGAAACCATTTCCTTAATATGTATAAAGCTGATCAGAATATTTTTTTCCTCAGCCAAAAGAGCTGCCTTCTCGACAACTTTTTTTAGCATTTTGTGATTAAATCCGTCGACAGTTATTTCTGACTTGATGGTCCACAAGGCAAGTTCCATGTCCTGATTTAGGAAAGACAACATAGATTTTCGTGCCATATCCACACTCAAATTCATCATTTTCATGATAAATCCGGAAAGACTCCCGTAAACATCCTCATTTTCTATCTGACTCATAAATTTGACAATACTAATGGTCAGATCGCCAATTCGTTCGAGGCTGATTACAATACGGTAACACGCTATTAATTTGCGTATTTCAGAAGCAACCGGCTGATAAAGTGCAATCGAGTTAATGATGTCTTCGCTTAGCTTAACCTCCAGCTTATTGATTTTCTTTTCATTTTTAGTCAATTGATTGAACTGCTCCTCGTCCGGACGAAGTTTGCCTGAAGTAATCAGTTTTTCGATTTCGTCGAGTTGACTGAGAACCAGATTGGCAAGTTTCTCATAATCAGTAAGTATGTCGTTAATTGCTTCGTCTTTTCTTAATGTCATTTTAGTATTGTTTTCACGGATGTAAATGTTATCAAATTTTAATCAATGTGCTTCATTTGGCCAAACTAAGATACAGAAATATCAAACATCTACGAATCAGTCTGGATTTGTTTCAAATTCAACACTTTTTTGACATACAAAATTGATTCTAAATAATTACAGAGGTGTTAAAGATTTGTTGCAACTCTGTTAATTCTTGCGTTGGAGGCATTATTTAATCTGCTATTTTACCATTTATTGCTTTGTAATCCAGTAAAATAGCTAATTGCAATCAGTTGCAAAATGATTAATGACAAGTCAATTGATTTTTTTAAAGATCCAGTTTTCTGCAGAAATTATTTTTTAGCAAAGAATTTTCTGGAACTAATCAGAATAAAAGCAGGAAAGCAGATATAACGGTTATGACTATTACGAATCCCCTGTAGGTATGTTCAGGAATTATTTTAACCATTTTAAATCCGATGAATGCGCCTGTTGCAATGGCAGGCAAGGTCACCAGATCAATAGTCAATGAATGCAGGCTGATATTGTTCCAGACAAACAACTGGAGTGGAAACTTGGAAAAATTGATAATCATGAAAAACCATGCTCCGGTGCCAATGAAACTGTTTTTGGGAAGGTGCATGGCCAACAGGTATATGGCAAAAACTGGCCCGGCAACATTTCCAATCATGGTAGCAAATCCTCCCAAAACACCCATGGATGCAGCAAACCACCATTTGTCAGGAAAAAAATGTGTTCCTTTTCGCTTGTCCTGCCAAATCATAAGTCCGATGCTTAGAAATACCAAAATGGCGATCAGGTTTTTAAACTGTTTGTCGTTCACCAGTTCGCCAACCCAAAGAGCAATCAATAAACCAATCACAGCCCAGGGCAAAACTTTGATCAGGTGAGTCCAGTTGGCGTGGCGGCGATAATAGGCCACACCAAAGATATCGGCCATCATCAGGATTGGAAGCAATACGCCGGTCGATTGTTTGGCTCCGAAAATAAATGCCAAGGCTGGTACAACAATCATCGAAACACCGGGAATTCCAACTTTTGACATTCCGATCAACATGCCGCAAGCCATGATGAGTGTCCATTCAAGTGCATTTAAAGGTAGCGAAGAGAGTATTTCCATCATAAATTCCGGTTACTTCAAACTCATATTCGAATAATCAATCAAAACACCTTCATACAGTTTTTCAATAAGGTTTAATTCATCATGAACTGCTTCCAAGGTATTGGCCTGCAAGAGCCTGATCCGGTGCTCCCTGAAATTTTGAAGCGATGGAAAATACCGGGCAAAATGTCTGCGCATCATCAGAATGCTGCTGAGAACATTCTCTTTTGATTCGATCGCAACGACCAGATGTTCCCGGACCTTCTGAGCCACCTCAGGTACTGTGAGCGGAGGCAATAATTCGCCGGTTTTCATGAAATGTTTTATCTCGTTGAAAATCCATGGTCTGCCAATTGAACCGCGCCCAATCATCACCCCGTCAACTCCGCTTTGGTTCATAAACGCCAGTGCTTTCTCAGGCCCGTTGATATCGCCGTTTCCGATAATGGGAATTTTTATGCGCGGACTGTTTTTTACAGCTCCAATCAATGACCAGTCAGCTTCCCCGGTGTATAACTGATTACGGGTTCGGCCATGAATTGCAAGCGCAGAGACTCCGGCATCCTGCAAGCGCTCAGCAACCTCCAAAATGATTTTACTGTTGTCGTCCCAACCCAGTCTGGTTTTAGCAGTAACTGGTAATTTTACAGCTTTCACTATGGCTGCGGTCATTTGCTGCATCAACTCTGGATCGCGTAACATGCATGCTCCGGCTCCTTTTTTTACAATTTTTTTCATCGGACAGCCGTAATTAATATCGATCCAGTCGGGCTGCGATTCTTCGGCCAATTTAGCTGCTTCAACCATCGAATCGATGTCGTGACCATAAATTTGGATTGCAACCGGACGGTCGAAATCGAACAAAGTCATTTTTTGTTTGGTTTTCTGAATGTCACGAATCAATGCTTCCGATGAAACGAACTCGGTGTACATCACATCAGCACCGTACTTTTTGCACATGTACCGAAACGATTTATATGTCACATCCTCCATAGGTGCCAGAAACAGCGGCATCTCCCCCAAATCAATTGATCCGATTTTCACAATTCTTTCTTTAATAGTTTGGCAAAGTAAGTAACAAAGTACTAAATCTGCCGCTTTACGCAACTAAAACGCCAATTGCTCCATCTAAGTTTAAACAAAATGCTTTCTAATGAAACCGAACTCATTTATAAAATATCTTCTTATTCTTGTCCTTTTCGCTGAAATGAGCTGCGAAAAAACTGTTTTTGACCCATCATTTACCTTTGGAAAGGAATCTGCTTTTCGCTTGAATCAAATTTATTATTCAAGCGATGGACAATACAGTTTCCTGATTAATAAGATTAGTGATTCACGCTGCCCTGAAGGGGCAATGTGCATTTGGCAGGGCGAAATTACAGTTAACGGAGAATGGATTGAAAAGAAAAGCAAAACCAATATTGTACTGCACAGCGTGATGAGTGCTTTGCAAAAAGAACCTGATGGATTTACGTTCCAGATCATTGATGCCAAACCACATCCAATCCTTGGAACGGAATCCAAACCAGAAGATTTGGTGCTTAATTTGTTGATTAAGGGGAAATAATGCCAGAGAATTGGCAGGTGTATTTTAGTATTTTACTGAAATCATTTAATTTTCAGTTTCAGTTCAATCAGTTTCAGTACATTTTCAAAGTCACCATCCAAATTCATTATTACAGTTACACAACGGCTGTGATTAAATGGTTTGGCATTCCGGTATTCTTCTTTAATTCGATCAGGCAGTGAGCTTGCTTCAATCATTGGCAGGGCTTTTTCGCTTAGCCAAAAGCTGACACGGAAGGTGTCTTTCTGAATTCCAATCCAGTAAATTGTATTTTTCTTCCGGAGGGTTCGATACAGCCAGCTTTTGCCATCGTTGTAAAATCTCCATTCTTCAGTAATATCCTGATGATTTTCATACAGGTAATCAATGATCTTTTGCCAGTAATTGTATTTATCTCCAATGATCGAAAATATCAGGTCAGAGTTTGGTTCAACATTCGGATCGGTTAATACGATGGGTTCCATTAGAAGATAGTTAAGAATATATTAATAGAATAGGTGACTTTGTAAGCAAAGCGAAATCACCAGGCCACCTGACTCTTATCTTTATTTTAGTTGTTTAAAAGGCGAATAGCCCATTTCCAACTTTCACAAATTTTCATTTCCGTTTTCAGCTACCGGTTAAATTCCAATCGTTTTCCAATTTTCCCGGGAACAACAGCGCCATCAGCAAAAGCCAAATCTCCATTAACAAAGGTGTGAGTAACCCGATTCGAAAATTCATTGCCATCGAAAGGCGACCAGCCACATTTGTACAGAATGTTTTTAGGCGAAACCGTCCACGAATAGGCTTGATCGACCAATACCAAATCGGCATAATACCCTTCGCGGATATATCCACGGCGATCAATCCGAAATAAATCGGCTGGAGCATGGCACATTTTTTCGATCACTTTTTCAATGGATATATTTCCCTTCCGGCTCAATTCCAGCATGGCTACCAGCGAATGTTGTACCAAAGGTCCACCCGAGGGAGCCTTAAAATATGAATGATCTTTTTCAAGGAGCGTATGTGGAGCATGGTCGGTAGCGACTACATCGATTTTGTCGGCGAGCAATGCCTCCCAAAGTGCGGCCTTGTCGGTAGGAGATTTAATGGCCGGATTCCATTTGATAAAGTTTCCGTAGGTAATATAATCGTGTTCGTCAAACCACAAATGGTGTACACAAACTTCGGCAGTAATGTGTTTTTGGGCAACAGGTCCTGAACTGAAAAGTTTCATCTCATCAGCCGTGGAAAGATGCAGAACATGCAGCCGGGTTCCGAATTTCGTAGCCAGTTCAACGGCCTTGGCTGATGATTTGAAACAGGCTTCGGCACTTCGGATAATCGGATGGGCTGATATGGGAACAAATTCACCGTATTTTTCGCGGTAAATGGCGGTATTCCTGATGATGGTTGGTTCGTCTTCGCAATGGGTTGCGACCAGCAATTTGGTATTTCTGAAAATTTCCGAAAGAACCTCTTCGTTATCGACCAGCATATTTCCGGTAGAAGAGCCCATGAAAATTTTAATTCCACAGACTTTTGTTCCGTCAGTTTTCAGCACTTCATCGAGATTATCGTTAGTAGCGCCCAGATAGAATGAATAATTGGCGGCCGAAACCTCCGCTGCACGACGGTATTTTTCTTCGAGTAATTCCTGAGTCACTGCCTGAGGATTCGTATTGGGCATTTCCATATACGAAGTTACTCCACCGGCAACGGCAGCCCTCGATTCAGTGGCGATTTCACCTTTGTGAGTCAACCCTGGTTCACGAAAATGTACCTGATCGTCGATGACCCCCGGGATCAGGTATTGTCCGGCAGCATCTAAAACGGTAGTTCCGGCAGCATACTCAGCCGGAATATGGTCTCCTTCAATCACTTTTGAAATATACTCTCCGTCAATCAGCACGGCTCCCTTGAAAATCCGGCCTTCATTGATGATTTGGGCATTTTTAATGAGTGTTTTCATAGCTGCTGTTTTTATGCAATCACAATTCAAGCAAAATTACTCAATATATAAACAAAAAGACCGCGATTGCGGTCTTAAAATATGCATTTTTATTTTTGGAGCCATCAGGAGTTATTCCCTTTTCGTTTTTCAAACTAACCAAAATCCCGTTTCTATTGAACGACTTTCTCGAAATGAGTAAACCAGCTTCTGATCTTCATTTTCAGCACTCCCCAAAGTGCTTCATTGAAAATCCCACCGCTCATTTTTGATGTTCCTTCTTTCCGGTCAGTAAAAATAATGGGCACTTCAATAATTTTGAATCCGTGTTTCCAGGTTTTAAATTTCATTTCAATCTGGAATCCGTAACCTTTCAGCCGGATCCCATTCAGATCAATGGTTTCAAGCACCCTGCGTTCGTAGCATTTAAAACCGGCAGTGGTATCCATGATTTTCATCCGCGAAACAGTGCGTACATAAACCGATGCCACATACGACATCAGGACTCTTCCGAGTGGCCAGTTAACCACGTTGATCCCTGAAATATAGCGTGATCCGATAGCCAGGCTGGCATTTTGTTCTACACAGGCTATATACAAACGTTCCAGATCTTTGGGATTATGAGAAAAATCGCAGTCCATTTCAAAGATGTAATCATAGTTACGTTCCAAAGCCCAGTGAAATCCTGCCAGGTAGGCTTTCCCCAATCCTTGTTTTCCTGCTCTTTTCAGGATGTGAAGTTTTTCGGGGAATTCAGGAGCCAATCGTTCAACAATTACACCAGTTCCATCCGGAGAGTTGTCATCGATAATCAGAATTTCGAAAGGAGTTTTCAATGAAAATACCTCGCGGATCATTCGTTCGACGTTCTCTTTTTCGTTATAGGTTGGGATTAATACCAGGTTTTGATGCACACTTCTCGTTTTTGATGGTTATACAAAAGTATGTCTTTTTATGATTGGGATTATCTATTGGTCGTTTCTTTAACAATTATTAGAAGTTTGCCGGAATTTTTAAGCCCAAACTGCCTTTTTTCCATTGTTTACCTTTGATATCGATTGGAAGCTCCAAAAGAAAAAGTAAAAAATCACCATTTTGATTTTCCTGGCGGGACCAAGGGAATAATTTCAAGACGACGCTGCATGGCCTTGTTATAAAACTCTTTCAACCTGGTTGTTTCCACCGGATCAGGTTTTATTTCAATTCCGATATGGCCGCAGCTCAGTTTGTAAGTGATGGATTTTGAATTTGCAATCGAAAGCCATAGATTTTCAGGAATAATAAATAATCCTGCACCGTTATTTTTATCTGCAACCGCAGGAGAACTTTCTGCCATTATCGGTGTGCTTTTACTGGAAACAATCCTGATATTTTCGCTATCCAGTTTCAGAAACATCACAGAATCCAACTTTTCTGCCAGAAAGGGTTTTTTTATTGAAAATTCCAAAGTAACAACCGGATTTTGTTCGGTTTGTACTTCGAACAGGTAGTTTGTCTGGATGTTAAAAAACTGATTGATAATAGTTTTGCTGCTTTTTTCTATAGCATGTGCCCTTGCATTTTGCATCAGACGGAACCCATTTTCCTCCTTTTTGGAATTATTGATTTCAATTATCCGGTTTGTGGATGAACAGGAAGTGAAAATACATGCTGCTAAAAGGATTACAATGAATTGTTTCATTTCTATCAGTATTAGATATTGCGTTCTGATTTGTTCTTCAAAAACTATTCCATTAAATTTTTCCAATTGACAGTGATTTTACAATCATTAACAACTCTTGTTTATATTCAATTAAACTTTGGATTCCGACTTCAGTCTGAGAAGTATTGTGAAAAATTAGAGTTCAATATTTGAAGAATTAAAACAAACGCTGAAAATGATGAAGAATTTATTGATTATAGTTATTTTATTCCTTTCAACCGCTGGGTTGGTCTTTTCTCAGGTACCACCCCCAGGAGGCAATCCGGGAGGACCAAGTATGATAAAGAATGGGATTGTTAAAGGTAAAATACTTGATGCCGAAACTAAAACACCAATGGAATATGCTAACGTAGCTATTTACCGTAAACAGGATTCAAAATTGATTACCGGTGGTATTTCCGATGCCAAAGGTCTATTCGAAATTGGCGAATTACCTTATGGCATCTATTATGTAGAAGCTGGCTTCGTTGGCTTCGAAAAAACAACAATTAAAGATGTGAAAATAATTCCGAATTCAAACTCAGTCGATTTGGGTGAAATTGTGCTTGCTGTTAACCAGACGCATGTGAAAGAGGTTGAAGTAGTGGGAGAACGTAATCGGGTGGAATATAAGATTGACAAAAAAGTAATCAATGTGTCGAATGATATCAATGCAGCAGGCGGTAATGCGGTAACTGTACTCGAAAATACTCCTTCAGTGGAAGTGGATATCGATGGAAACGTGAGCCTTCGGGGGTCAGGAAGTTTCACCGTGCTGATTGACGGGCGACCCAGTGTGCTTTCCGGAAGCGATGCACTCAGGCAAATACCCTCAGCCGCTATTCAAAACATTGAAATCATTACCAACCCTTCGGTTAAATATGATCCGGACGGAATGGCCGGAATCATCAATGTTGTGATGAAGAAAAACGTACTTTCCGGAGTTAATGGAATTCTGAACGTAAATCTGGGAACCGGCAAAAAATACGGAACCGACCTCATGTTAAACTGGAAGAAAAAGAAATATAATCTTTTCTTTGGTGGAAACTGGAACGACAATACTGACTTCGGGACCATGAAATCAACTCGTGAAACTTATGCGAAAGATACCACGAGCTACCTGATGACAAACGGAAGAAGGGATCAGACAAGGGGAGGAAGTCAGTTGAAAGGTGGATTCGATTATTATTTGACCGATAAAACTTCAGTTACCGTTTCGGCCGAGCTGGGCAATTACAGTTTCGACGGTTTTGGTGGTGGAAACCTTCATGAGTACCAGATTCCTGCCAGCGCCGATAGCTATTCAGTTCAGCAAAACAACTCCGGAAGAAATGGCAACTATGTATCGGCCAATGCCAATTTCCTGACCAAATTTAATGAAATGGGAACCCATAAACTGGAGGGTTCATTTAATTACCGGAACCGCGACGGGGGTGCAAATGAAACCATCGACGAATTTAAATCGGATCAAAACTATAAATCGTCGGGCAATTATATATCCCAGGTAATCACAAGCGAAACCAGCAAATCAAACGATTACCGGATGAAGCTGGATTATACACGGCCAATGGAAAGAGGCGCCAAGTTGGAAGCCGGAATTCAAAGCCGTATAGAAAATGAAAATGAATATTTTAATTTTTCAAATTTCGGTGTCAACGATCCGAAGTTTACCAGTGATATGAATTTCAAGGAAGATATCCATTCCATTTATTCAACTTATTCCGGAAAAATTGTTGGTATTCAGTATATGCTTGGATTACGGGGTGAATATAATTACAGGGTTATCGATCATCACTCGAGCGATAGCAAAAAGTACACACTGAATCGCTTTGATTATTTCCCTTCCGCTCATTTTTCATATGATATGAATGATAAGAACCAGCTGATGACAAGCTATTCCCGCCGGATCAACCGTCCGGACGGACGCGACCTTGATCCTTTTCCCAGTTATCAGAACCAGTACACCATCCGCACAGGTAACCCGAATCTCAAACCGGAATATACCGATTCATACGAATTTAGTTTTATCCGAAAGTTTAAGGAGTCGTTCGTTTCTTTCGAAACTTTTTATCGGACCACAAACGATTTGATGACCCGTATTCAACAACTGAAAGATGGAATTATTTACATGACCATGGACAATCTGAACCGGGATCAATCTATCGGTGGTGAAGTCATGGGAAATATTAACATGACCAAGAAATTGTTGGTAAATGCAAGTGTCAGTGTATACAACTATAAGATGAACGGTTCAATTTCAGGTCAGTCGGTCGATAAACAGAGTACCAACTACTCCGGAAGACTGAATGCAACGATAAAATTTTCGCCTGAAAGCCGTATGCAGATCACAGGATTCTACCGTGGACCATCAGTTTCAGCCCAGGGCGACATGAAAGGAATGGTTATGACCAATCTTTCGTACCGTCAGGAATTCATGAAAAGCAAACTGTCTGCTACACTCAGTGTGCGCGACCTTTTGGGAACCGGGAAATTTGAAGGGACATCCTCGGGTGATGGGTTCAAGTCAAGCTTCACCATGAAACGTGAACCACGGGTATTGATGCTGACCCTTAGCTACAAAATTAATAACTACAAAATGGACAAGCAGGCTCCTACTGAACAAAACAGTCAGCCAATGGAAGAAACATTTTAGCTAAATATAGAGTAAAGGTTGAATCAAAAAAAGCGGAATCCAGCATACGGAATTTCGCTTTTTTGATTTTTATGTCCCTGACAGGGTTTCAAACCCTGTCAGGGATATTGGCTTTAAGAAATTCTAACTGATAAATGCTTTTCCAAAATGAAGAACTGTTTTGCCTGCCACATCGTTGATGATGATAGCGGCCATCATATACCAGGCTGAAAAAGCACAAACGAAAAGTTCATATCCTGCCACTTTATTCCATGCCGGATCAACAAAATGACCGATATCGAGAAGAATAAATCCAAGCAAAAGGGTTACAAAAGTTACTGCCATTGCTTTATGCACACGCAGCGAAGCGATAAACATGATAGCGGTATAAAGTGTCCAAGCAACCAGGTAGTACCCAACATCAGTCGTACTCGATTCATATATTTTGTAGAAGTTCAAAATCCAGATGATGCCTAAACCGATCCAGAAGCTGCCATAGGCTACGAAAGCACTGTAGCCGAAATTATTTCCCATCTTCTGTTCCTGAAAGCCGGCGATCATTTGAGCCAGTCCCCCAAAAATAAAGCCCATGGCCACCACCGGCCCAAGCCCCATGAGCCCGATGTTATGAAACTGAAGTAGAATTGTAGTTAATCCGAAACCTGCAAGGCCAACAACCGCAGGATTACCCATCTTTTTTTCCATGCTTTAAGTTTTAAGTTCACGTAAATATAGAATTAGTTTTTAAAGTTTAATGCCATTCGACAATTGCCTGAATTAACGGATTCAGCTCATTCTGGAGATGGAATCCATTTCTTCCAAACGAAAAAAGACTGCCCAAACGGACAGCCTTTTCATATTTTCGTGCATAGTGAATTACAAAGTAGCCTGACCAGGTACCCAGTCACATGGAGTTAATTCGCCGGTTTGCAAAGCATCCAGAATACGGATAATTTCTTTTACGTTTCTTCCAACATTCAGTCCGTTAACCGAAACATGCTGAATTGTTCCTTCAGGATCGATAATGAAAGTGGCACGGTAGGCAATTTTATTAACTGCTTCCAGAATTCCAAGTTCTTCAGAAAGTGATTTGCTGGTATCGGCCAACATCGGAAATTTCAGGTTTTTAAGTCCTGGATGGTTGTTGCGCCAAGCCAAATGCACAAATTGTGAATCGATTGAAGCACCTACAACATTTGCATTACGTTTTGCAAATTCTTCGAAATGATCGTTAAATGAGGTAATCTCTGTTGGGCATACAAAGGTAAAGTCAAGTGGCCACCAAAAAAATACAGTCCATTTGCCGGTAATATCAGCATTAGTTAAGGTTGCAAACTCTTTGCCTGCTTCGAGGGAAACAACAGCTTCTTTTTGAAATTGAGGAAATTTTTCACTAATGGTTTTCATACTATTTGTATTAATAATTTATGATTCTTTAAAAATATAGACAAATCTACGCCAACTTTGTTCGCGAGTCAAATCGAATTTTTCAATCCTGAATAGACAAATACTATGATAAAAAATTCATTTACTTGAATTTAGATGACAATGTTCAACTTTAAATTGAAATGCGGGTTCTTTATTGTTTTATAAATCCCAAAAGATAGATCGTTTAGGCTTGGTGATTCAGGAAGATAATTTTACCTTTAGGGGATTTTTTTGATCAAAAACAATTAAATTATCAATACCTAAATCGTAATTAAATTTTTAACCAATGGAAAACAAGTCAAGCAGAAGAACATTTCTTGCAACTACCGCAACTGCGGCTGCCGCTATTACCATTCTACCGAGTAATGTAGTTTCCGGTATGGGTTATAAAGCGCCAAGTGACAAATTAAATATTGCCGGTGTGGGTATCGGCGGTATGGGTCATGGAAATATTAAAAATCTTAAATCAGAAAACATCGTCGGATTATGCGATGTGGACTGGAAGTATGCCGATGGCTGTTTTAGCGAATTCCCGGGAGCTAAAAAGTACAAAGACTGGAGAGTGATGTTCGATGAATTGGGCAAATCAATCGATGGCGTTTTAATTGCTACTGCAGACCATACTCACGCAATAGTTGCTTCACATGCCATTGAAATGGGCAAAGCCGTTTATTGCCAGAAACCATTAACCCATTCAGTTTACGAATCACGTTTACTCACTAAAATGGCTGCAAAATATAACGTAGCTACTCAGATGGGCAACCAGGGATCATCTCAGGAAGGTGTTAACCTGACCTGCGAATGGCTTGCTAACGGCGAAATTGGTGAAGTAACCAAAGTGGAAGCTTTTACTGACCGTCCAATCTGGCCACAGGGATTAAACACTCCGGCACAAGGCCAATGGGTTCCTGAAACATTGGATTGGGATTTGTTTACAGGTCCTGCAAAAATGCGTCCATACAATTCACTTTACCACCCATGGAACTGGCGCGGTTGGTGGGCATATGGAACTGGCGCATTAGGCGATATGGCTTGTCATATTCTTCATCCTGTATTTACAGGTCTTGAATTGGGCTATCCAACCAAAGCTCAGGGTAATTCTACTTTGTTGCTTCAGGATTGTGCCCCTTCAGCACAAACAGTTAAACTGACTTTCCCTGCCCGCGCACCAAAACGTGCCTGGAAAGGAGCCAAAAAAGGAGCTCAGCTTCCTCAGGTTGAAGTGTACTGGTACGATGGTGGCATCAAACCAATGCTTCCTGCTTCATGGCCAGCCGGTAAAGAACCAAATGATTCGGGCGGTTGTGTATTCTTCCACGGAACAAAAGGAATTTTAGTTTGTGGTTGCTATGGTGTTAATCCTTGGATTTTACGTCCTGACGGTAGTGTTTACAAACCTGAAAATGCTCCTAAATTCCGTCGTCGTGTTGAACTTTCTCATGAAATGGATTGGGTACGTGCTGCCAAAGAATCTCCTGAAAGCCGCGTACAAACTGCATCTAATTTCAGTCAGGCCGGACCATTCAACGAAATGGTTGTGATGGGTGTATTGGCTGTTCGTTTGCAAACCCTGAACAAAGAATTGGAATGGGATGGTCCAAACATGAAATTTACAAACATCACTGCTGACGAAAAAATTAAAATCGTTGTCGAAGATGCATTCAGTATTCATGACGGGCATCCAACATTCAATAAAACATGGACTGATCCGGTTCCTGCAACTGAATTTGCAGCCGAGCTGATCAAACACACTTACCGCAAACCATGGAGTCTTCCTGATATGCCGGCTTAAGTTGTTATAACCTGAAAAGCCTAAAGGTGGATTCGCAAGAGTCCACCTTTTTCATTTGTTTATCATTAGATTTTTTTTTCACTTCTGAATTTAAACTTGGTGATCTATTTCATATAGATAGACATGGGGTACTCTGGATTCAGCTGACACTGGAAAAGATCATTCGAAACATGGAATAACAAGTTTCTAATTTAATTCAAAATTAGATCGAATGGTGGTATTAATTTCGCTATTAAAACCTACAATTAGTTCCTTATTTTTTTGAGTCGCCAAAATCCCTGCGCGTTTAATTCCGCCGTGGTATGTTTTGTTGAAGAACCCAAGTCCTGCAAGATATCCTGTAATGTAGAAACCGTTGTATGCCTGCTGTGCAGCGAATGCAAGTATTGTTGTATTGATTAAAAAATTTACGATGCCTTCGCCCGTTTTACCTGCATAAATCTGACCGAAACCAGGCAGAAAACGTGACCAATTTTCGGCTTTTTTAAGTGATTTGATGTGCGGAATATTTCTCTTTTTATAAAGTTTATTCACCATTTGTAACACCTCAGCCTTTTTCTCAGGTGCGAAATGCTGCATTTCTATAAACTGTTTAAAGCATTCATGTGCCTCATTCCACTGGAAGGATTCGTTAAGGCACAATAACTTAATGGGCAGAAAGAGGTTGAATGAAGCACTATCTGCACTTCGGTGAAAATACTCATCAATTTTCCACAACGCTTTTGCTGGTTCTTCATTCAAATAAAAACAAAGCGATTGTTCGTAACAAACACGAAGAAACAATGAATCGCCGGTATTTGAAAAATACATCGGCTGAAGTTCGTCCAAAGCCCGGTTAAATTTCTTTAATTGCTTATAGCATAAAGCTTTCTTGTATTTAAAGTAATACAAGTCAGCCTGACTTTTAGCATTGAAAATCATACGTTCATATTCGATCGATGCTTCAAAGTACTGGCCAGAAGCATACAAACTGTCGCCTTTCATGCTTGAAGCACTACTGCTCAAAAAAATTCCGCAAAGGAATATGAAGCTGAAAAAGAATTTGATTGTGTGTGGCATCCTTATAATCGTTTTCTATTATTCTGACAGAAATAACTGATCCATAGATGTTTGAAACATAATTGGCAGCAAAAATGCTCCCAAAGAAAATTGTTTTCGCATGACCAATCCCGAGTTTTCGGTAGTTTTCCCAGGCGATGAGTCCGAATCCGGTGGTGGCAATCATGGAGGCAATTCCTGCACCCGTTTTTCCTGCATAAATCTTTCCGGAACCGGGAAGGATAACTGACATCAATCCTGCCAGCAAAGGCGACTTTGGCCGATGACTTTCCTGTTGCTTGCAGATTTGGCCCAATGCTGCAACTTGCTGATTTAGCGTGGCAATAGTTGGATTTACCTGACCCATTAGATCTTTTGCTTTTGACCAGTTCCCCTCCAAAAGGTCAATTCCGCTTAACTCAAAATGTAAAATCGATAAGTAGGTTTCGTCCCTGACATTTAACTGCCCGATAATTTTCCTGGCTTCATCATATTTTTCGAGATAGATTTGATTGTAACCGGCGAAAAACCTGGATTTGAAATAAAATGATGACCCTTTTCCCACCCTCAACAGCGAAGCAGTTGATTGTTCCAGATTTTTAAGTGAATAGTGAGCCCAGCCTTTAAAGTAGTTAACTGAATCTTGTTGTTCTGGTTTGTAATTCAGAGAATCTCTGTCGATCAAATGGATGACCTCATTGTAATATTCTTTATTAACCAGATGTTCAATAAAAGGAAGTTCACTCTTGTTCTGGGCAAATCCCTGTTGAACCACTAAAATGAAAACCATCAGGCAGAAGTACTTCATTTATACCTTTTTATTGAGTCATGGAATCGATGTGTTTTCTTATTGATCATTGCTGGGTTAAGGTCAGTTGCAGCAATTCGGTTACACCGGCTTAATCGGTCAAACGATAACAGTCCACCTTTAAAAATACCATATTCGTTAACAGCTTGCTTGCTGAAATCAGAACAACTTGGGTCATAAAGGCAATCAGCTGAAAGATGCTGTGAAATAAAATTCTGATACACATATAAAGTGCCCCCAAAAATCAAGCTTACCGGATTGCAGTTTTTGAATGTTTTTGGTTGATTTTTAAATATATATAATCGTTTCTCAGGCTGGGAAACGTGCCGCTTTGAAACAGAATCGATAAGCAGCAAGTCAGCTGACAAATCAATAGTTTGTCCAAAACCCGTTAATGAAAAGTAAATAAAAAGTAGTCCAAAACTACTTACCTTTAAGAGGCTTTGCATTGTCAGGAATTTTGAAATCAAAATACTTGTCATCAGCCGACGTAGACACCTTAACATTCGAAAAAAGGGTTCGGTTTACAATTGAATCACCCGAAGGCATATAACTAATCTCAATAATCTTTAAAGGAAGTCTAAATTGGGTAAAATCCTTGTAATTGGTGTAATAAATCTTTTTTACTACTTTTTTTTTGTTCGCCTGGTATTCTGAATAGACCGGAAGCCCATTCTCGAAAACCATCTTGACCGTTTCGATGCCTTTCAAAAAAGATGGAGCCGTCCAGATGGTCACATAAAACTGGTTTTCATATGTATTTGATTTTAGATTAAATCCCTCATCGGCAAGTCCCAGATCGTCAGTTCGGCTGTTTGCAAAATAATAAATAAGATTTCTTTTTGAAGACAATTCCGTGATTTGTTTAAAGCTCACTTCGTTGCTGCCCGGATAATAAGTTTTGATTTCGCCCAACGAGTTACTAACTATAATAAACTCATTAGCTGAATGATAGTATTTGGTGAGAATTTGTTTGTTGTTGTCAAAAAACAAATCAACCTCATTGGAAATCTTCTTCCCGTTTTCAAGAACTTCGGTAAGTTGTTTCAATGCAATAAAATTTCCCTGCTGAGCATTCAGTGAAATACTCAGGATTAAAAGGCTTAATAAAAGATAGATTCCATTCATAGAATGCTAAAAAAAAGGTGCCTGTTTAGGTTTAATAAACAGGCACCTTGGTTAAATTATCATGCAATTACTAATTCCACATGAAAAATTTCGGATTGTTGACGTATTTGCTGATATCCTTATTGTCGATTATCAACACAACAAAGTCAACCAACGGAACGATACCAAAAATACCGCCACAAGTTAAGATATAACCTATTCCAGTCATAGTTTCAGTTCCCAAATAAAAACGGTGAATGCCCAAACCTCCCAAAAAGAAATCGAGTGCGATTGCTACTATGGCATCTTTCTGTTGAGCCATAACGGTCATAGGTACATTAGTTGCAAGAGAGCTAAAATCAGTCGTATTAACTGAAGTCATGCTGGTTTCAACTGCATTCACAAAAAGTTGGTCAATGGCTTGTTCATTAACTGAATAAGACGAGGCATTTGCCTGTTTTACACACAAAACAGATGCAAATAGAACAATTACAAGAAGAAGTTTTTTCATAATCTACGGATTAAATTTTCAATATATAAATATAAATATTTTTTCGTATTATGTATACCCTTTTAAATTTTTTTCAATATGACCTTTTCGAATTAAAATATTCTTCTGGATTCTTTGTTTTGTCATTCATTCAGAATAGTAAAGTTTTTATTTGAAATGAGCTTGAAATGCCTTTTTTAACGTCAAGTATTTCCGTCCCTAATTTTCAAAACAAAATACTCCTCTGCATGGGTTGTATCCACAATATACAAGAAGGCATGTTTGGATTTGTAATCAGTTAATATTCTTAGCCATGAGTATGAGTTCAATTGTCCCAATTTCTCTGACGTTCTCAGAAGCACCATTCTTGACATTTTATCGTCGATTCGATTGAGTCCACCTTTTTCATTTCTTTAACATTAGATTTTTTGTTTCACTTCTGAATTTAAATCAGAATGTCTATTTTCACCGAATTAGAAAATCAATCTTTTGGACAGGATTATCATGGAAAACAATCGTTCGAACATCAGCCGCCGCCATTTTTTGGGAACAACAACCTTGGCGGCCACCGCAATAACTATTCTTCCATCAAAAGTAATCGCCGGAATGGGGCACAAGGCACCAAGCGATAAGCTAAACATCGCCGGAATTGGAGTTGGTGGAATGGGTTTCAATAACCTGAGCAATATGGATACCGAAAATATTGTGGCTTTATGCGATGTCGATTGGAAATATGCCGGACGAAATGCTTTCAGGAAATGGCCCAATGCACCCAAATACCAGGATTACCGCGAAATGTTTGAGAAACGGAAAGATATTGATGCCGTGTTGATTGCCACTCCTGATCATTCGCATGCTTTACCGGCATTGATGGCCATGAAGGCAGGTCACCATGTTTACCTTCAGAAACCGCTTACACATTCGGTTTTTGAATCACGGATTTTGACCGAAACAGCACTTCGGTATGGAATAGCTACTCAAATGGGAAACCAGGGAAATTCAGGAGAAGGTATCCGGAAAATCTGTGAATGGATTTGGGCCGGAACCATCGGCGAAATCACTTCGGTTGATGCATGGACCAACCGCCCGATCTGGCCTCAGGGACTGGAACGGCCAACTGATAAAATGCGCGTTCCGAACACTTTGAACTGGGATCTTTTTATCGGTCCGGCCAAATTCAGGCCATACAACGAAGTGTACACGCCATGGAACTGGCGCGGTTGGTGGGATTTCGGTACCGGTGCGCTGGGTGATATGGCCTGTCACATCATCGATCCTGCTTTTAAAGCACTTATGTTGCAATACCCAACGGCAGTTGAGGCCAGTTCGACTCCGGTGAATAATGAATCGGCGCCTCATGCCGAAAAAATAACTTACTGGTTTCCGAAACGTGATAATCTCCTGAAGGTTGGAATGCCAGAAGTCAAAGTGACCTGGTACGACGGCGGAATGTTGCCTGAAAGACCAGTGGAACTGAAGGAAGGTGAACGGATGGGAGATGAAGACGGCGGTGTAATTTTCTATGGCTCCAAAGGGAAGATCATGTGTGGCTGCTATGCAGAAAATCCAACTTTATTGCCGACTTCAGAAATGGGGAATTTTAAAGAACCTGAAAAATCCATCCGAAGAATTCTGAATACTGATACCAATGGCCACGAACAGGATTGGATTCGTGCATGCAAAGAAAATAAAACGAATAGGGTAGAAGCCAGTTCCAATTTCAGCTATTCCGGACCACTTAACGAAATGGTGGTGATGGGCGTTTTGGCAGTTCGCCTTCAGGATTTGAAAAAGCGCTTGCTTTGGGATGGGAAAAATATGCAATTTACAAACATCAGTTCCTCGGAGACAATCCGGGTGATTACCTCCAATAAGTTTGAGGTGGTGAACGGTGACCCAAAATTCGACACCAAATATGACACTATTCCGGCGCTTGCAACTGCGGATGAGTGGATTCGGCACAATTACCGGGACGGCTGGGATCAGATATAGAAGTATTTCAAGTAAATAACGAATTTCATCCAAATGGACCAGGTTGAATTAATAAAAGCTCTCCAATCCGATATCGCAGAACTTCAGGAAATAGGCCGGCAGACTTTCTTTGAAACATTTGCCGACTGCAATACGGAAGAAAATATGCAGAAGTATTTGTCCGAAAGTTACAGTCTTGAAAAATTGACCAATGAAATCAGCAATGTCAGCTCTGAATTTTATTTAGCAAGTCTAAACAAAAAAACCATTGGTTACCTGAAAATCAATTTTGACCAGGCCCAAACGGAATTCAAAGACAAACAGTCGCTTGAAATAGAACGGATTTATGTATTAAAGGAATTTCATGGTAAAAAAATCGGACAGTTATTATACAACCATGCATTACAGGTAGCAATGCTGAAAAATTCTAACTATGTATGGTTAGGCGTTTGGGAAGAAAACGCCAGGGCAATCAGCTTTTACAGGAAACTTGGATTTGTTGAATTTGACAAGCACATTTTCAGGTTGGGGGAAGACGAACAAACAGATATTTTGATGAAACTTGAATTGAAATGACTACTTGTAAATGGGAAAGAAAACTGTTGGTCGCGTTTCGGTTTTTCCTTTTACGCGCATCCCGTTACCCGCAACAATTATTTCATTTCTTCTCTACCACCATCCGGTTTTCGACCATCCGATTGTTGAATTGCTGAATAATTGCCTTTTCCAATTGAATTTCTTCCTTAAAATCGACTTTCCCCAGTAAATTTTTAATCAGTGCAGGATCATTTTTTCGGTTAAAAATGGCGTTGAGCTTATCGTCAGTGATATAGAATGCATAATCGCCACTAAGAAACTGGTAGGATTCCTGAATGTAATTGATTACGAAACGTTTGCTTTTGGGATCGAAAAGATTGTTGCCAAAAGCAACGTAAGGAAATGGATAATTGAGGTAATTGAGCACCGTTGGCATTATGTCGGTTTGTTCTGCCAGCCCGTTATCAACGCCTTTGATACTTCCGTCGGCCCGGTAGAACAGAATAGGTATAGCAAAGCGCTTCACTAAAGTATGGTAGTCGATTATGCCCGATTCAATGGAATGATCGGCCGTGATTACAAATAGTGTATTTTTAAACCAGGGCATTTTTCGGGCAGTATCAAAAAACTTCTGAAGCGAATGGTCGGTGTAGCTGACACATTTGTCGAGTGGAATTCTCCCTTCAGGAAATTTACCCTTGTATTTCTCGGGAACTTCGTAGGGATGGTGCGAGGAAACCGAAAAGAGTGTTGTAATAAAAGGCTCCTTCATTCCGTTCATTCCCCTGGCAAAATATTGCATGAAAGGCTCATCCCAAATTCCCCAGACTCCATCGAAATCGGCTTCATTTCCATACTCATTTCGCCCGTAATATTTCTGAAATCCAGCCATTTTAGTAAATGCGTCAAATCCCATAGAGCCATTAGGTGCACCATGAAAAAAGGCTGACTGGTATCCCTGGACATTAAGTAAGCTGGCCAGACTATTAATTGTATTTCCTGATCGTTCAGAAATCACGTAAGGCTCAACCAAGGCGGGTATTCCTGCTGTTACCGATGGAATGCCGTCAATCGACTTGATGCCAGTTGCAAAGGCATTGGTATAGATGAGACCTTCATGGGCGAGCGAATCCAGAAATGGTGTAAGTACCTTATCCTGTGGATTAGTATATTCAGGATTTAGTGAGCCGAGAAAGGCCCTGCTGAAGCTTTCCAAAATGATGATTACCACATTGTCTTTGAGGGGAGGGGCTAAACTGGCCGGAACATGCACGGGGGTATATACCCGGTTTAATTCTTCTTCGGTTGCAAAATAGGATTTATGTTCGAAGGCTTTCTTTCCCCAGGTACGAATAATGCAGAATGGCGTATTCTGAACAATTGACATCTCTTCAGGAGCATTTACATAAACCCCGGCATTGTTCATGGTAATAGGTCTGGTACTGTGCCGCCATCCTCCGCGCATTCCGAAAACAGAAAGAGTTGCAATGATCAGAATGGCAAATACTGACGAGAGGGTATAAATGTATGAACGCGCGAAACGGAAAGGTTTTGGCTTGAAAACAGAATATAAAAGTGAAAGGCTAAACATCAGAATAATCAGGATAACCAGAAGATACCAGAAGTCATAAAAGAATCGCAAGATCAGCTTCGAATTGCCGGCATCATAGGCCGCAATATCAAACGTACTTGCCGTAGTGCGCTTGAGTATATAGCGGTAGTAAATCATATCAACCAGGTTGAATGTCAGTCCAACGCCATTAACAATCATAAAAATCCACTTTAGTGCGGCTTGATACCAGTTGCTGAATTTGATCTGAAATGGAAGCAGGAACAAAAGCATATATAACGAGTTCAGATACAGCAATGCGCTGGTGTCAAATATGAGCCCGCCTTTTAATATGGTGAGGAAGGATAAAAAAGTGACTTTAGGAAATGATGGAATATTGAACAGATAAAATAAAATACGGCAAAACGAATAGAATGCCATCATGAGGACAAATCTGTAAAGCAAAACCAGGTATTCGTTGGCTGCGTATTTCTTTGTATTGAGCGGAAAAATCTGCATATCTACCATAAAATTTAGCCTGCAAATTTAACAGCTTATTTGATTTGCAACCATATTTTATTGGTTTTGTAACATATCAGGTTAAAATGCAAATATGAGTTTGAAAATATATTCTGATGAAAATGACTTTCGGAATACATCAAAGTTTGAAAAACATGGAAATATTATTTATCTGCAAGTATAAAAAGCTCTTCCACCCTGATTTCAAAATATCGTGCCAGCTTGATTGCCAGAATGGTTGAAGGCACAAATTTGCCGGTTTCAATCGTATTGATTGTTTTTCGGGTCACCCCAATTTGGGTCGCAAGTTCTTCCTGGGTAATGTTTCTCATCGCCCGCTGAACTTTAATCCGATTGCTTAATTCCTGGTTTTCCATTAGTCGCGGTTGTAGATTAATCCTGAAATCAATACTGCCAGAACTCCAAAATACAAGATGATTTCTGTCACCAGCACTGCCTTTATCTCAGAAAACAAAGCAAAACCAAGGAAAGCTGAAGTAGTCCATATTACAGCCCAAAAACCAATCTGAAAAGATTTATGCATATTCAGTTGATGCAATTCATCATTTAAAGCATTCTCCACTTTTTTGTCCCAACCTAATTCCCGTTTTAGTTTTAAGAATTGGATCAGATTGATAATGAATATGATCCATCCAATCAAAGCAAGCGTTGATGATGCGACAACGATCAGTTGATTTTGAACGTAATCTTTCAAAATAAAAGTCCCAAACCAAATGGCCCAGCCAATGGTTAACCATTTCAAAAGATTGTACCTTAATTTTTCAAATTTTTCAATGATTGAAGTTTCCATAATTTGTCGTTTTAGATATAACCTTAACTCATCAATTAAACACCTTAGTGTTTCATTATATAACCTTAAGGTTACAAATTAAATCATTGTTTTTGAATTCTGCAAATTATTTATAAAAAAAATTTGGGGAAAGAAACTTTCCTGAAATTTGGAAATATGAAATACTTATCATTTTGTATCATAGAGTTGTTTGTTGGATTAAACCAATTGCCCGAAATCAAGTCTGACCATTCGTGACCTAAATTTCTGAACGTGCAGATAACCATCGAAAACCTGAATAAAGTCTATCCCAACGGCAATCACGCCCTGAAAGAGATCAATCTGGAAATCAATAATGGGATGTTCGGATTACTTGGTCCCAATGGCGCGGGCAAATCGAGCCTGATGCGCATCCTGGTTACTTTGATGCAGCCATCTTCAGGAATTGTGAAAATGAATGGTTATGACCTGAGCAAAGACCGGGATAAAATTCGTGAAATGCTTGGATATCTTCCACAGGATTTCCGCTTCTTCTCTCACCTGAAAACCTACGAATTTCTGGATTATGCCGCTCGACTGGCCGGTATGAGAGATGCCCGAGCCCGAAAACTGGCCGTCGATAAAATGTTGGAAGAGGTCGGTTTATTTGAAGCACGCGATCGCCAGGCCAATAAACTTTCAGGAGGGATGAAACGCCGCCTCGGTATTGCACAGGCACTTATCAACGAACCAAAAATCATTATTGTTGACGAACCGACAACCGGACTCGATCCTGAAGAGCGCATCCGTTTCAGGAACTTACTTTCAACTATTTCCACTCAGGACGTGATTATCATTCTTTCAACACATATCGTTGGCGACATTTCAAGTTCATGTACCGACATGGCTTTACTTAATGAAGGGGGACTGGCTTTTACCGGTTCGCCTGACGAACTGGTAACCAAAGCCGAAGGAAAAGTCTGGCTGATTCAGGCAACCGAAAAAGAATACCTTGAAATCAACGAAAAATATCCGGTAATCTCCAATGTACCTACCAGCGAAGGTTGGGAAATTCAGGTAGTTGCCGATTCGATCAATGGGTACAGCGGGCAAAGTATTTCGCCTAATCTTGAACATGCCTACGTGTATTTTATGGAGAGCAAATTAAATCAATGGACAGCCATTTAAACCTGAAAAGCTATGATTTCCTTCCATAACATAACTTCCATTGCCAAGTACGAAATAACCACTTTGCTGCGTTCCTGGTTCTTTCGGATTTTTGCCATTTTGGCGATGCTGTTTTTGTTCGGTTTTAATTTAGGGACACTGATTATAGATGGAAATTGGGATATGAAGGCCATGTCATCAAATATTCCTTACGTCAATTTGCTGATTCTGAATACTGTTCAGGCGATAATAGCGATTTTCCTGGCTTCCGACTTCCTGAAACGCGATAAGAAACTGGATACCACCGATGTAATATACATCCGCTCGATGTCGAACGGCGAATATGTCGCCGGAAAAACAATCGGGAACCTGGTTGTTTTTATGATTCTGAATGTGATCATCCTTTCGGAAGCGCTCATATTTAACCTTATTGCCGAAGGTGTCGCTGTAAACTGGATGGCCTACCTGAGCTATTTTCTGATCATCAGTTTGCCAACCTTACTTTTCATTCTTGGCCTTTCGTTTTTCGTGATGAGTATCCTGAAAAATCAGGCCATCACGTTTATTATTCTGCTTGGATATGTGGCCATTACGATTTTTTACCTGAATACCAAATACTATTACCTGTTCGATTATATGGCGTATAGTATTCCGTTGCTGAACTCCGATTTCATGGGATTTGGAAACCTTGGTGCCATACTTATACATCGCGGAATGTATGCCTGTTTTGGGATTGCATTTATTTTCCTGACTATTTCGCTCCTGAAACGTTTGCCACAAAGCCCTTTCAGCAATAAAATCACGTTAATTCCTGCATTACTATTTTTCGTTGCCGGAATATGGCTGGGCGAAATGCATGTTTCAACCTACATAAATAATCAAAAGTTGAGGGATAATATCCGGACGCTGAACGATGTTTATCTGAACACTCCCCGCTTAAAGGTTGAATCCTATCAGATTGAGGTCAATCACAATGGAGATGCGCTTGAAGTAATTGCAAAATTAAAAGTAAGTAATCCTCATCCCGGGGCTGTTTCGGATTTTGTTTTCACGCTCAATCCAGGTCTGGAACTTTCCAAAGTCAGTATCAACGGACAAGAAGCCAGCCCGAAACGAGAAATCAACCTGATCGAGTTCTCAGGGAAAAAACTTGAATCCGGCGAATCTGCAGAAATTGAATTTGATTACCACGGAAGTCTGAATGAAGCCGCAAGTTTTCTGGATGTAGACGATAAAACGCTTCAGGAAACATATTCGGCATTCATGTTCAAGATTGATAAACGCTCGGCGATTGTCTCGCCCGAATTTGTATTGCTGACGCGTGAATGCAACTGGTACCCGGTCGCCGGAACCAGTTTCGGAAAAAAAAGCATTCAATGGATGCAAAAACAATTCAGCAGTTTTGAAGTTTCAGTGAAAACAAAACCAGGATTAACAGCCATTTCACAAGGTAATTCTGAACAGAAAGATGGAACATTCCGGTTTAAAAACAAACGGAACCTCCCCCAAATATCGCTTATCATCGGGAATTATACACAAAAGACAGATACGATTGACGGATTGGTTTTTAATCTCTATCATCATCCGAAACACGATTATTTTACTAAATTCCTCGCGCCGATCAAGGATACCATCCCTGATTTGATTAAAACTGCACTCAAGGATTACGAGCGCAAAATAGATATGTTTTATCCTTTCCAACGGTTTAGCATGATTGAAGTTCCGGTGCAGTTTTATTCCTATCCGCGTACTTTGATTGGTGAGCGGGAACAGGTTCAGCCTGAAACTGTTCTCTTTCCGGAGAAAGGATTACTCATTCAGGAAGCCGATTTTGAAGGAAGCATCAAGCGAATGGAACGTTGGGGCAACCGTGGCGGTGATGTTCAGACCACTCCTGAAGAGAAGAAAATCAATGCGTTTGTTAATTTTTTATCGCTGTTTACCCAGGCAGCTTCGCGTCCTGATTTCAACCGGACTCAAGGCGAAGTTCAAGTAGCAGAAAAAGCTAATCCACTTTATTGTTTCCCTTTGTTTTATAACCATGCCTATTTTGTTGAATCTAACAAATGGCCTATTTCTGACCGCATTTTTGAATCGTATCTGAAACAATCTTCCGAGTCAGGAGCCATGGGTTGGATGCGTGATATGCAAGGCATGACTGAAAATGAGCAGGCAAACCTGGCCTTGCTTGATTTTTCGTTTGCCGATCTGCTCGCCGATCCGGAACGTGTTAAGATCATCGATAATGTGATCCAGTTGAAAGGGCAAACCCTGTTCTCCATCATCAAGCGTAAGGCTGGAGATGAGGCATTTAACAATTTTATGTTTAATTTTCTTAAAAGCATCAAGTTCAATTCGACAACCATTGAAGATTTTAATTCACGAATTAAACAGCAGTTTAATACCGATTTGCTTCCCTATATGGAAAAGTGGTTCCGGAGCAAAGAATTACCCGGATATTTAATTGGCGGATTAAAAGCAGTAAATGTTCTGGATGGCGACCGGCTGAAAACAATGGTCAAGTTCAAAATCTCGAATACTGAACCAACCGAAGGAATTGTTTTGGCACAATTCAGGCTTGGTGAGGGTGGAGGCCCGGGTCGGGGACGCTTCGGCGGCGGTGGTTCAAACATGGAAACGGTTGATAAACTGCTGTATCTTGAAGGGAATCAAACCAAAGAAGTGAGTTATCTGCTCGACGGAACTCCCCGGAATATTACCATCAATACATTGACATCACGCAATATTCCGGCTGAACTCCGGCTTCCGCTCGAAAACATTGAACAAGATACCAAAGCCGTTCCTTTTGAAGGTGAAAAAGTATCGGACTCTCCTGTTCGGCTTGCCGAAAAAGGAGAGTTTATTTGCGATGATGAAGATTCAACCTTCCATTTTACGGTTACCGAAGATTATAGTCTTTTACAAAAGATACTGCTTAAGGAAGATCAAACCAAGGACCGGTATACCGGATACAACACCTGGCATCCTCCACGCACCTGGCGTGCAACAACTAACAGCAGCTTTTTTGGAAAATTCATCCGGTCGGCTCATTACATCCGTTCCGGAGACGGGAAAAAGAAAGTGACCTGGAAAATACCGATCAAGGGCAATGGAACGTATGAGGTGTTCAGTTATATAGCCAAAAACAGGCGAGGTCGTCGCGATGATCAGGAAACCGCCGGCGAATATACCTACACCATTTATCACGAACAGGAAAAGGAAGAAGTAGTTGTTGAGCTGAAATCGGCCGAAGATGGCTGGAACAGCCTGGGATCGTACATTTTTTCAGGTGATACGGTTAAAATTGAATTGGGGAATAAATCGGCGGCGAAAGTAGTGGTTGCCGATGCGGTGAAATTAGTGAGGCAGTAAAATACGGCCCCCTTCCCGTTCCCCCGAAGAGGGAAAGCCTTGGCAGTAGTGATTCTGAAGAAATTCTCTAATTTGAATGATCCTTCAGTTGATGATGACAAAAGTTGAAATTTACGAATGCCGATTTTTAAGCCCCCTCTTTTGGAGGGGGTTTGGGGGAGGCTTCTGAAATTTATGAATATGTAATCTTTTATTTTTCAAAATGTTAAAAACTAAAATCAACCCATCTCGTTTCTTTTCTCCCCTCCTTAGGAGGGGTTGGGGGAGGCTTCAAAAACTAATCCTCAGGGGACTTATGCTGTTCATTTTTTGTCAGCTTATGCTTGCAGCAAATGCCCAACAGATTTTAACGCTCGAAAGTGCATTGGGTATTGCCAACAACAATAGTCCTGACATTCGCCGTTCTTTGCTCAACCTGGAAAACTCCGAACAAACGCTGAAAGCCCAGAATGCAGCTTTAAAATCGAATTTCTCGCTCAGTCTGACTCCTATTAGTTTCGACCAGAACCGATCATTTCAAACTTTTCAATCGGTTTGGAATACCAGCAGAAGCACACAGTCGTTCGGAACTTTTACGGTTTCACAGCCATTCCTTCCTACCGACGGCACCATTAGCCTGGTTAACCGTTTTGGCTGGCAGGACAATTACAGCGAAAACAGTACTAACCTGAAGCCTAAGACGTTCAGCAACAACCTTTACTTAAGCATCGCTCAACCATTGTTTACATACAATCGGACCAAACTTACATTGAAAGGACTTGAGCTGAACCTCGAAAATGCCCAGTTAAACTACGCCATGCAAAAACTGAATATGGAAAAACAGGTCACACAATTTTTCTATAATGTATATCTGGCGCAGATGAGTCTGAGTATTTCGCAGGATGAGTTCGCCAATACGCAGAAAAGCTACGAAATCACTCAAAATAAAGTAACTGCCGGAATTGCGGCTAAGGAAGAACTTTATCAGGCTGAACTCAACTTTGCAACGGCAAAATCAACCCTTGAAAATGCACAAGTAGCGCTCGAAAACAGTAAAGACATGTTTAAGCAGTATATCGGGATGGATATTATGGAAGAAATAACTGTAATGACCGATGTTACCCTCAACCCGGTAGTGGTTGATGTGAAAAAAGCCATTGAATATGGCCTGACGTCGAGGATGGAACTTCGCCAACGCGAAATTGACGTGACTAATGCTCAATTTCAATTGATAAGAACTAAATCGCTGAATGAATTCAGGGGCGATGTCGCATTATCAATAGGTATTACTGGCGATAATCAAAACCTGCCGGATATATACGCGAATCCAACCAACAATCCCAGAGTCTCGGTTTCATTCAACTTACCGCTGTATGACTGGGGTGAAAAAAAGGCAAGGATAAAAGCTCAGGAAGCGGTGATTAAAAACTCAGAATTGAACTTTGATGAACAGAAAAGACAAATTACACTCGACATCCGGAAAGTTTATCGAAGTTTACAAAATCTTATCAATCAGATTGATATTGCCGCCCAGAATGAAAAAAATGCACAGTTAACTTACGAGATCAACCTCGAACGCTATGCCAACGGCGACCTCACCAGTATGGATATGAACCTTTTCCAGACCCAGCTTTCACAGAAAAAAATGTCCTATGCAAATTCACTGATCGATTATAAGATCGAATTGCTGAACCTGAAAATACAATCGCTTTACGATTTCGAGAAAAACGAAGCTATTATTCCTGAAAATATTATCCAGAAGAAAAAATAAATACCAAGTATACTATGAAAACCTTTTCCCAATTTATTGCTTTGATTGCCCTGATCGGGGCGACAACTGCCTGCAACAACCAGCAGACTAACACTGCAACCGAGTTGGCCGTTCCGGTTTCGGTTAACGACATTAAACCCGGCTCGATCGAAAAAATAATTAATACCACAGGTACACTAAGTGCCACCAAAACGACCGTGGTAAAAACCGAAATGACTGGCAAATACAAGTTGCTGATCAATCCAAAAACAAGGCGTCCGTTTGCTTTGGGCGATGGTGTTGAAAATGGGCAGGTTGTTATTCAGTTGGAGGATGCCGAGTATGTAAACAGTATTGGACTTGAAGCAAAAAAACTCAATCTGGAAATATCGGAACAGAACATGAAAAAACAGCAATCATTGTTCGAAAAAGGTGGAGTTACCCAGCTCGACTACCGGAATTCGGAAGTAAACTATACCAATGCCAAAGATGCATTTGAACGGGCCGATCTTTTACTGGCCAAAATGCAGATCCGTGCGCCTTTTAAGGGTACAATAACCGATTTGCCTGCAATTACCAATGGGACTCAGCTTGCCTCAGGAAGTTCCGTAGTTAGCCTGATGGATTACAGTACCATGACTGTTGAAGTAAATCTTCCGGAGAAATACATCAATGATGTAACCATTGATCAACCGGTACGCATCATGAATTATACCCTTCCGAACGACACCTTAACCGGAAAGGTTGCTGAACTTTCGCCGGCAATCAGCACTGAAACACGAACTTTTAAAGGAGTAATTTCGGTTGGAAATCCCGAGTTGAAACTTCGTCCCGGGATGTTTGCCAAGGCTGACATCGTTTTGGCGAAACACGACAGCGTAATTGTGATTCCTAAAAATATCATCATTTCTGGTCAGCGAGGAAAATCGGTATTCGTTGTAGATAATGGAACCGCGAATGAAAAACGTATTACCATTGGTTTCGAAAACCAAAACGAAGCTGAAATTACCTCAGGTTTAAAAAAGAACGATCGCCTGGTGATCAAAGGATTTGAGACCTTGAAAAACCGTTCAAAAGTGAAGATTGTGAAATAGGAAAATGTTACGAGTTCCAGAATACGAGATACGGGTTAATTAGCCGGAATCGCGCAACCCGAAACACGCAACCCGAAACAAAAAACGAATGAAAAAATTAACACAATTTGCTGTCAATTATCCGGTTACCATTCTGATGGTGGTGCTTGGCATTGTCTTGCTGGGATACATTTCCTTTGGCAAGCTGGGCATCGATCTTTTCCCGGAGATAAACAACCCGCGTTTGTTTATCGAGATCAAATCAGGAGAACGTCCTCCGGAAGAAATGGAGAAACAATTTGTTGAAAACCTGGAAGCTCTGGCTATCCGCCAGTCAGGTGTGATGCAGGTTTCGTCGATTTCGAAAGTTGGAACGGCCCAGATTACCGTTGAGTACGCCTGGACCAAAGATATGGACGAGGCTTTTCTTGACCTTCAGAAAGCAGCCAGTGCATTTGCACAAAACCAGGCAATCGATAATATAAACATCACCCAGCACGATCCGAATACAGCTCCGGTAATGGTTGTCAGCCTGACGCACGAAAGTATTACCGATATGAATGAACTCCGGAAAGTGGCCGAAAACTATATCCGTAACGAACTGGTCAGACTTGAAGGAGTTGCCGATGTGGAAGTTTCCGGAGCTGAAACCAATGAAGTTCTTGTTCAAACGGATCAGTATATGCTTGATGCATTCGGCTTATCGCTCGACGAACTGAACACCCGAATCCAGAGCTTCAACCAGAGTATCTCAGGAGGATCGATTACTGAAATGGGATTGAAATATGTGGTCAAAGGAGTTAGTTTGCTGACCGATCTGAGCGACTTCGAGAACACAATTGTTGGTTACAAATCGGTTATTATTGGAAGTACCACCGCACAGAAAGCACCGATTTACCTCCGCGAAGTGGCTAAAACTAGTTTTGCCAACAAGGAACCGGTTAACATCGTCAGGATGAATGGTGTTCGCTGCCTGGGTTTGTCGATCTACAAAGAGACAAGTTTCAATACGGTAAAGGCAGTCGGGGAAATTACAAAAACCCTGGCTACCATGGAAAAAGCTTTACCGGGGTATAAAATGACCGTTGTTTCCAATCAGGGGATTTTCATCAGCAATGCCATCAAAGAAGTAGAAAATACTTCCTTAATCGGGATGACACTGGCCATTTTTGTGGTATTCCTTTTCCTGCGCCGGATAGGAACAACCATGATTGTAAGCATATCCATGCCGGTTTCGATCATTGCTACCTTCAATCTGATGTATTTTAATGGTCTGAGTCTGAATATCATGACTTTGGGCGGGCTGGCGCTGGGTGCCGGTATGCTGGTCGACAATGCCATTGTGGTCATGGAAAATATTTTCCGGCTCCGCGAAACCGGGATGTCGGTGAAAGATGCGGCCATACAGGGAACCTCGCAGGTAAGCGGCGCGATAACTTCTTCAACCCTGACAACCATCGTGGTTTTCCTGCCCATCGTTTATCTTCATGGTGCATCAGGGGAACTTTTCCGCGATCAGGCCTGGACAATTACCTTTTCTTTGCTTTCGTCACTGGTTGCTGCAATTTTGTTAATTCC
>JBAWZG010000006.1:0-42674 GCA_037143155.1 Bacteroidia bacterium | reverse complement strand
AATTTCAGAAAAGGTTTTAGCTGAATCATACGTGTAGTTTTGAAAGCGGAGAGGCAAAGTTTTGTTTCTCCGCTTTTTAGTATCCTACCAATTCACAACTTAATTTCTTCCTGTTTCGTAAAAGTGTTACGATCTGGTTTTGGATTCATTTTTCCAACTCATTGTTTTTGAGGTAATCATGTTGTATGTTTAATTGTTTGTTTTCTGGAATTCACTCCAATAATTCCATTATGAACAAAGAGTTCATCCCTGGGCTTACCAAGCTCGTTGAAGCAAATCTGGCAAACGAGCATTTTGGCATCGAAGAACTTGCCCGGGAAATGGGCATGAGCCATTCGAACCTGCACCGGAAATTGAAATCCACAACGAATCAAACCATCAGTCAGTTTATCCGGGAAATCCGACTGAAAAAGGCCAAAGAGTTGTTGCTGAGTGAAGATTTGACTGCTGCCGAAATTTCGTACTGTGTTGGTTTTGGTAGCCCGACTTACTTCAATAAATGCTTCCACGAATATTTTGGATATGCACCGGGTGAAATGAGAAACCGGGAATCCGACCAGAAACCTCTTGAAGTTCCGGTTGACACCCGCATCAAAAACCCCATCCGAAGGAAAATGTGGATTGTCCTGATTATTCTTTCCTTTTTCCTCATTCCTCTTTCCTATTTCCTGATTCACCGGTTTTCGAATTCAAATACAGAAAAATCTATTGCCGTTCTTCCATTCAAATACCTCAGTGATGAGCCTGGAAAACAATATCTGGCCGATGGGATGATGGATGCCATTCTAACAAATCTGTCTCATATTAAAGATATACGGGTTCTTTCCAGAACCTCCGTTGAGCAATACCGGAAAAGCGATAAGTCGGCCAAAGTAATCGGAAAGGAACTGGGAGTGGCCTATCTGCTCGAAGGCAGTCTCCAAAAGGAAGGTGACAAGATCCGCCTGATTATGCAATTAATTAAGATTGGTGAAGAAGGCCATGCGTGGGCAAATATATATGACCGATCCTGGAAAGATATTTTTTCAGTTCAAAGTGAAGTTTCGGAAACAATTGTCGGCGAATTACAGGCAGCATTTACTCCTGAAGAAAAGAAGAGTATCCGGAAAATACCAACAACTAACATTACTGCATACGATCTATATCTGAAAGCCAAAGCGAATCTGGAAGATTATGAGAAAACCAGAAAGGAAATTTCATATCAGACGGCAGTAACTTTTTATAAGGCGGCCCTTGCAACAGATTCAACCTTTGCAAAGGCTTATACGGGTTTGGCGATTGCATATTCTGACAAATATTACAATTCAACTTTCTTTAAAGAAAATTTTTTGGATACATGTTTTTTTCTGGTTAATAAAGCTCTTGCCTTCGATAATAAATTAGATGAAGCGTATTATTTTTTAGCAGGGCTTTACTTCAATAAAGGTGAATTTGAAAAAGCTTTGGGGAATTATGATAAAGCAATCGAAATAAATCCAAATTATTACATGGCTTATTATGTCAAAGGAATGCTTCTTTCATTTGCCATACATGATTTTGTTCAAGCCATAGAAAACTTCAATAAAGCATTAACCCTTATTCGTGGAGATGAACGGCCATCACTAATAAGAAGATTAGGTTATGCTTATTTGGACTGTGGATTCTTTGAAAAAGCAAAATATTATTATCAGCAAGCATTTGCTTTGGATAGCAATAAACTTGAGTATTTGAATTATTTAAGTTGGCTGGAATTTTGCAATGAAAATTTCGAGGAAGCCTTTAGACTTACTAATCAGGCAGATGGAATTGATTCAACAAATCAAGCTGACCTCATTGTTTATAGTGTGCCTTCGGGTCATAACAAGGAAGCTTATAAACAGGCAAAAAAAATTGTTGCTTATTATAAGAAAACAGGTGATTTAAATTTCTATCAGAATCATCGAATTGGATATGCTTTCTGGCAAATCGGGAATACGAAAGAGGCAGAAATCTATCTCAAAAAACAGATCAAAATTGACAAAGAAACAATCAAACTCAACAGAAGGCTCCCCAATAACTGGGCATATTATGATCTTGCAGCTACTTATGCTTTCCTGGGCGATAAGGTAAAGGCTTATCATTATCTGAATGAGTGGAATACACTGAAATCTTATCCAATATGGTTTGTAAGCCTTGTTAAGCATGATCCATTGTTTGAAAGTATCCGAAATGAAGATCAGTTTCAAAAGGTCATTCAAAACGTAGAAGCCAAATATCAGACGGAGCACGAAAGGGTCAGGAAATGGCTGGAGGAACAGAAGATGTTATAGAACTCTTCTGAAAAGATTATCCTTTTTCCCCCGTCTGCGTAGGGCAGGTCTTTTCATTTTCCTTCATCCACTACGACAAAATACTTTCTTTTTGATGGAGAAACATACATCTGCAATATAAATTCAATCTTTGTCAAAAATATTCAATGAGTTGGAAAATGGTGTAATCTTCCGGAGAATAGCTTCTATGTCTGGCCTGAATATAAGCCGCAAATTTGGAGAAAGAATTTTCGTGATTTATTCATCTAATATTTACGGCCATGAAAAAACTCGTTTCTTTAATCTTTGCCCTGGTTCTTATTTCGGGCTGTGCATCTGATCATTTTTTCCCTGGCTCACACGGTTTGAGCAAAGCAACCATTGATTATCCTAAAACTCACAAAGTTTGGTTCGAAGGTATTCCTGACCCTGTAAACAAGCTGGAATGTGGCTTGCCTGCTTCCTGCCGAATTAAAGGGCACTGCAATCTGATGGGCGATATCGATTCTGAAAAAAGTAAATTCAATGTATGGCATTGGTATTTGGATCCAAACTCTTCCGGACAAAAATTGATTGAAAGTGTCGAGGGAACAATCACCGGAATGAACGGAGATTCCTATTTCTTTACTGGTATCATAACAAATAACATGAAGGATAAATCTTTCTCAGGACCTATGTATATCAACGGTGGAACAGGTTCACTCACATGTATTGATGGTGAATGTTATATGACCGGAAGTGCAGAAACCGGAGTTCCCAAGTGGACTGCTGAGGGAAATGTTTACCTGAGAAACCCATCAATAGTGCCTATTGACGTACCTGAAAATCAGAATGAAAACCAGACAACAAGCTTTATCGAAAAATAATGTATTCCTTTTCAGAGTGAATTAACTTTAGCTATCAATGCGGGGGAACAAAATTCTGTTCTCCCGCTTTTTTTATGGTATGTGTGCTTTAATGGCAGATATGTTCTATTTTTAGACTGTTTTTTCAGCCATGGATTTTGTGGAACCTTTGAAGAACGCGGAAATTCATCCTTGAACACGAACTAATTGAATAAGCATGAAAGCATTAATCCTGACTATGGCCATCCAGCTCTTTATTTGTGCTTTAACCGGCGCGCAAACCAAAGATAAAAACTACCAGCTCCCCGGGAAAGGCCTCCGGCAGCATGATTTCGTTTATGCCGGCGAATGGGACATCCGAAAACCGAAGGCTCAATCCATGTTCGTAGTTCGCGGTGGAAAGGTGGTTTGGCAGTATTCTGTACCGCAATTCACCGCTGCCGGCCGGGTTCAGGAATTCGACGACTGTACCATGCTTCGGAACGGAAACATCGTTTATGCCTGTATGTCAGGAGCCGGGATTATTACTCCTGAAAAGAATATCATTTGGCAGTACATTTGCGAACCTGGAACCGAAACCCACTCGTGCCAGCCCATCGGGAAAGACAGCGTGTTGATGGTTTTGAACGGCCCGGTAGGGAAAGTGTTAATTTTCAATACGGAAACCAATAAATTACTGAAGGAAATTGTCATTCCGACGGCTTCGACCAATCCCCACGGGCAATTCCGCCATGTAAGATGGACGAAAAACAAAACCATCATGGTCGGACTTTTTGCCGAGAAGAAAGTGGTTGAATTCGATCTGGAAGGCAAGGAAATCTGGTCGGTTGGCAATACTCCGAATCCCTGGTCCGCCATTCGGTTGCACAACGGGAATACCCTGATTTCAGGAGATGGCAACGGTTACACCCGCGAAGTCAATCCAAAAGGCGAAACGGTTTGGGAATTTACTAAGGCTGATGCACCATTTGTGATTGGAAATACACAGACGGCCAACCGCCTGGCCAACGGAAATACGGTGATTTGCAACTGGATTGCCGGAAATAACAAAACAGAAGAATGGGCTGGTACTGTTCAGGTTTTCGAGGTAAGTCCGGATAAAAAAATAGTTTGGGCACTTTCTTCATGGGAAAATCCTGATTTGGGACCGGCAACCTGTATTCAACTGCTCAATGAACCGGGAAATCCGGAAAATGGTGAACTTCAACGATAATTCTATAAAAATAACAGACTATGGTCAAGATATCAAAACTGATTTTTTTGTTTTTTGCTCTTCTTTCAGCCTCCGTGTTCGCCCAGATAAATGAAACGCCAGTTCCTAAAATCATCGAAAAAGATGGTCGCCATGCCCTTTTGGTTGATGGTCAACCTTATTTAATTCTTGGAGGGCAGGCGCATAATTCCAGTGCATGGCCCGGCATGATGCCTCAGGTTTGGTCGGCTATTGAAACCATGCATGCCAACACACTCGAAGTGCCGATCTACTGGGAGCAGATTGAAGCAGAGCAGGGAAAATACGATTTTTCGCTGATCGATACGCTTTTGAAAAAAGGGCGCGAACACAAGGTAAATCTGGTACTTTTATGGTTCGCCACGTGGAAAAATGGCAGCAATCATTACATGCCTGAATGGATGAAAATGGAATCAAAGAAATATCCAAACATTACAGGGAAGAGCGGGCAACCGGTTGATTCGCCTTCGCCACATACCAAAGCTGCGATGGAAGCCGATGCAAAAGCATTCGCACAAGTGATGAAATATTTGAAAAAAGCCGATCCGCAACATACCGTTTTGATGGTTCAGGTTGAAAACGAACCCGGAGCATGGGGAAGTGTCCGGGATTATTCTGCTGAAGCTCAAAAACTTTTTGAAGGCCAGGTGCCATCAGAATTACTTCAGCCAAAAATTCTGAAAGCATTGAATAAACCAGTTATTTCGGCAGGAACCTGGACCGAAGTATTCGGGAAAGATGCCGATGAATATTTTCAGGCATGGTCTGTTGCGCGTTACATTGGTTATGTGGCTGCAGCGGGCAAAGCGGTGAATTCATTGCCCTTGTATGTCAATGCCGCGCTGCGCGATCCGCTCAGCAATCCAAGTGCTTCAAACTATGAAAGTGGCGGGCCAACCGATAACGTGATTCCGATTTGGAAAGTTGCCGCGCCAGCCGTCGACTTGCTGGCTCCTGATATTTACATGCCTGAAAGCGAAAAGGCACTGAAAGTAATCGAGTTGTACGATCGGACGGACAATCCTTTGTTTGTGCCTGAAATTGGTTCCGGCGATGAATACGTGCGGTATTTCTATCCGGTTCTCGCTCATGGCGGGATTGGTTTTTCGCCTTTTGGTATTGATGACAATGGAAATGATGAGAAAAAGGAAGAGACAGAAGCACGACTTGCTTCCATTTCAAATGAATATGCGATGGCTGCACCCATGATGCGGGAACTGGCGAAATGGAGTTTTGAAGGAAAAATTAAATCGGTTGTTGAACGCGAAGATCATGCTGAACAGACCATCGATCTCGGCTTGTGGCAGGCTACCGTAACATTTGGTGCTTCGAAAAGAAACAATGTTCAAACAAATGAAAAGCCAATCGGAAAAGCCATGGTGGTTCAATTGGGCGAAAACGAATTTTTGCTGATCGGCACACTTTGCCATTTCACGTTTAAACCACTTGGTGCCAATTCAGGAAAAGCCTGGCAATACCTGAAGGTTGAGGAAGGTGAATATCAGAATGGAACATTCAAGTTGTTGCGCAACCGTAATGGCGACGAAACCGATTGGGGCGGACCACGAATTGGGGCTGTACCTGCAGTGTTGCATACTAAGCTTGTTGTACGCTAAGTATTTGATAATGAAATTTCAGAAATTTGTCTGACGAATAAATTGAATCAAAAAATGGTATGAAAAAATTATTGCTTTTTTTAAGTGTTTCGTTTTTGGTATTTACGTCGTTTGATTTGCAAGGCCAGTCGAAAGACCAGTTCATCCGGGTTGAAAACGGACAATTTATCCGTGACGGAAAGCCTTATTATTATATCGGCGCCAACTATTGGTATGGTGCCATTCTGGGTTCGAATGGAGTGGGGGGGAACCACCAGCGCCTGATTGAAGAGCTTGACCTGATGAAAGCCAATGGCATCGACAACCTTCGTGTCTTGGCAGGAGCTGAGGGGCCCGATGGCGAACCTCGCCGGGTGAGTCCTGCTTTGCAGATTGCTCCCGGAGTTTATAATCAGGAATTGCTTGCCGGATTGGATTTCCTTTTGGCCGAAATGGGCAAACGAAAAATGGTCGCCATTCTGTTTCTGAACAATGCCTGGGAATGGTCTGGCGGTTTTGCGCAATACGTGTCGTGGAGCACCAAAAAATCCATTCCATATCCTGACACCGACGGACATACCTGGGGCGAATTTATGACGTTCTCAGGAACCTTTCACCAATGTGCTGAAGGTAAGGAAATGTTCAGGAAACACATCAAATACATGTTGGAGCGTACCAATCAGATTACCGGAATTCCTTATTCGCAGGATCCGGCAATCATGACCTGGGAACTGGCCAATGAACCCCGTGCATTTTCGAATGCCAATAAAGTGCCCTTCCTGAATTGGGTAAACGAAACTGCAGCCTACATTAAATCAATCGATCCGAATCATCTGGTAACCGTCGGATCTGAAGGAAAGGCAGGCTGTGAGGGAGACATCGGTTTATTCGAAAATATTCACAGTTCAAAGGATGTCGATTACATGACGGTACATATCTGGCCTTACAACTGGAATTGGTTAAATGCCAAAGACATGCAAGGCACCATGGCGAAAGCCATCGAAAACACCGGAAATTACATTGACGAACATCTCGTGGTTGCCCACAAATTAAATAAACCTTTGGTGTTCGAAGAATTTGGTCTACCTCGCGATGGTTTTGTTTTTACACCGGGTTCACCGGTTACCTTACGCGATCGGTATTATGATTTTTCGTTTGGCCGGGTTCTCGAAAGTGCCGGGAGGAAAGGCATGTTGGCCGGAGTTAATTTCTGGGCATTCAGTGGAACCGGAAAACCAAATGCTGAAAGAACCGATAATATGTGGAAAACGGGTGAGGACTATCTGGGCGATCCACCTCAGGAAGCGCAGGGTTTGAATTCGGTTTTTGGCAACGATCCGACGATGAAAATTGTAAAAAAATACAACAGTCAGATTAATAGGGTTTTAGTAAAATGAGTTGCTGCTGAATAATTTCGTTTTGCACCTGATCAGATTCATACTTCAGTTAATGAATTTCACAATAACTTAATAGCAATACATTTTTTTGTGTTTGAACAATTTGTACTTTCAGCGCATTCCTAAATCGATGAAACCATGAAGCATTTATTTAAAACTGGATTGATTGTTTTTTTAATCATCATCCAGTTCGCTGTTGCAAAAGGACAAATTTACCTGGACCCCAAAGCTGCTGTTGAAGATCGGGTTAATGATCTTTTACCCAAAATGACTTCCGCAGAAAAACTCAACTACATTGGCGGATTCAACAGTTTTTACATCATGCCAATTTCGCGTTTAAAAATTCCTGAAATCAAAATGTCAGACGGGCCGGTTGGCGCGCGAAACGATGGAAATACAACGGCTTATCCCGCCGGAATTCTTACCGCTGCAACCTGGGATACTACTTTGGTCGGAAGACTTGGACACGCTTTGGGTAAAGATTGCCGGTCGCGCGGTACCCATATTTTGCTGGCTCCGGGTTTGAATATTTATCGTGCTCCGATGGCTGGTCGTAATTTTGAATATTTTGGCGAAGATCCGTATTTGTCGGCACGGATGGCTGTTGGATACATCAAAGGATTGCAAAGCGAGCAAGTGGTCGGAACGGCCAAACATTTTGCGGCCAACAACCAGGAATGGGACCGGAATAATATCAGTTCGGATGTGGATGAACGCACTTTTCAGGAAATCTATTTACCTGCTTTTAAAGCTGCAGTCATGGAAGCTAAAGTCGGATGCGTCATGTCATCGTATAATTTAATCAATGGTGAATGGGCTTCTCATAACCACCATTTATTAACCGATATTTTAAAAGATGAATGGAATTTCAGCGGTTTTGTCATGTCCGACTGGGGAGCAGTTCATAATGGCAAATCAGCTGCGCTGGCTGGTTTGGATATTGAAATGCCATCAGGAGCAAATATGAACAGCGCCAATCTTTCGCCATTAATTGCTACCGGAGCTGTTACTCAAGCGCTCATTGATGATAAGGTTCGCCGGATTCTCCGGGTGCTTTTCCGGTTTGGATTTTTCGATACGAAACAGCTCGACAGCAGTATCCCAAGAGACTATGCCCCAAATGCCCAGGTTGCTCTCGATCTGGCACGGGGCGGAATTGTGCTTCTGAAAAATCAGAAATCGATTCTTCCGTTGGATAAAAATGCAATAAAATCAATAGCCGTGATCGGTCAGAATGCAAACTCAGCGGTTGCAGGCGGTGGAAGTTCATACACTTCATCATTTCATTCGGTAAGCATTCTGAATGGAATTAAAGCAATTGCCGGGTCAGGAGTTACTGTTACGTATGATCCGGGTTTTGGCGATGATGCCGGCTCATATGCCAATTCAATATTTTATACAAGCAGCACCTTAGCAACACAAGGTTTAAATGCCTCGTATTATTCAAATAAAACACTAACCGGAACTGCTGTAAAAACACAGGTCGACCACAATATTAATTTTGATTGGGGAGCTAATGCACCTGCCGTAACTGGAATTCCAGCCGATAATTTTTCGGTCAGGTGGACAGGCTTCATCAAGGTTCCGGTAACCGGTGATTATACTTTTTATGACCGGAGTGATGATGGTTCCAGGTTGTGGATCAATTCAATTCAAATTATTAACCAATGGGCTGATCAGGGGGCTGCAACCAAACAGGCTACCGTTCATCTAACCAAGGACGTGATATATCCGGTGAAGCTGGAATATTATGAATCTGCCGGACTTGCTGAAATGAAAATGGGATATAAACTGCTCGGGTTTAATGATTCTCCGGCTATTCTTGCAGCAAAAAATGCTGAAGTGGCTGTCGTTTGCATTGGTTTCGACGGTAATACCGAGGGTGAAGGTTTTGACCGTCCGTTTCAGTTGCCAAATTATCAGGATAGTTTGGTAAATGCCATTTCAAGAGTAAATCCTAATACCATTGTAATCCTGAATGCCGGTGGTAATGTAGCTACTGCAAGTTGGATCGGTAATGCAAAAGCACTGCTTCATGCCTGGTATACCGGTCAGGAAGGTGGAACTGCCGTTGCTGAGATTTTATTCGGTATGACCAATCCTTCCGGAAAGTTACCTGCCTCTTTCGAGAAGAAATGGGAAGACAACCCGGTTTTTAACAGCTATTACGATCCGGACGGCAATAAACGGGTTACATATTCTGAAGGATTATTGGTTGGATACCGTTATTACGACACTAAAAATGTGGAACCCCTATTTCCGTTTGGATTCGGATTGTCGTACACGAACTTTGATTACAGTAATTTACGTATCACTCCTGAAAATACTGATGAACCTAATTCTGTTCGGGTTAGTTTTGATATTTCCAATTCAGGAGACAGGGCAGGTGCAGAAGCAGCGCAACTTTACATTAGTCAGCCTGGAGCAAAGGTTGCCCGACCCAATAAAGAATTGAAAGGATTTTCCAAAGTATTTTTAACTCCGGGCGAAACGAAAACGATCACACTCAAACTGGATAGCGCTTCTTTTTCATACTTTAAGGAAAAGAAGAATGCATTTGGATATGATTCCGGAGTATTTGAAATTCAGGTTGGCGCTTCATCCCGCGATATCCGCCTGAAAGGCTCACTGGCTTTGACAATAAAGGATATTACAGCTCCTCAAATTGTGATCTTATCGCCAGCGAACAAATCGGTAGAAGCAAAAATAACAAATACTTTCTCAATGACTTTTACCGAACCGGTTTACTTTAATTCGGATAAAGTCATCCGGATTAAGGATTATCTAACCGACAAATTAATTGAGAACGTTAATGCGGCAACCCTGAAAGGAATGGGAACAAATACCCTGACTTTCACAAACAATATTGCCCTTAAAACCGGGGTTAGGTATTACATCGATATGGATATGGAAACCTTTCTGGATTACAGCGATAACGCCTTTGCGGGCATTTTAAATAAGGAAGTCTGGAATTTCACAGTTTCTGTTACCGAAGCACAAAATCTCAAGGATCAGGAAGCCGCTTTGAATTTTTATCCCAATCCTGCAACCGGACTAATTATTCTGCAGAATCTGCCGTATAGTGAGATTCCTACTCCGGTTGAATTACTTGATCTGACAGGCCGAAAAGTGGATTCTTTTATAGTGCCGGAGAATCAAACCACAATTGAGTATAATTGCGCCAGACTGAAATCCGGAATTTATATGATCAGGGTTTCAACTCCATCCGGTTTCCTGCTTAAAAAACTGGTAAAGAACTAAATACCTATTTTCCAACCAATTCATTGATATGAGATTTATTTTCCTCGTTGCAGTTTTCCTCGCGTTATCTGTTTTGCAGGTGTTTTCGCAAAACGATGCAAAATCAACCGATTCATCTAATTCAGGCCGCGAACATTTGCTGATGGATTTCGGCTGGAAGTTTAACTTTGGTGAATGGGGTAATTTCGAAAACGATTTTAAAAGTGGAACCGCTTACTTCACCTATTTTGCAAAAACCGGATATGGTGACGGACCTGCATCTGCCAATTTCGATGATCGTGCCTGGCGTTCGCTGGATTTGCCGCACGATTGGGCTGTTGAGCTTCCTTTTTCTGGAGAGGCCAGTCACAGTCACGGTTACAAAACGGTGGGCTGGAAATATCCGGAGAACAGCGTGGGTTGGTACCGGAAATCATTCACTATTCCTGAAAGCGATTTGGGACGGAAAATAAGCGTTCAGTTCGATGGAGTTTTCCGAAATTCAATCGTTTGGGTCAATGGTTTTTACCTGGGTCACGAGCAAAGTGGCTATGCAGGTTTCGAATACGACATGACCGATTACCTGAACTACGGTGGAAATAATGTTATCACTGTTCGCGTAGACGCTTCGATAGAGGAAGGCTGGTTTTACGAAGGCGCCGGAATTTACCGCCATACTTGGCTCAACAAAACAAATCCCTTGCACATGGCACAAAACGGCATCTTTGCTTCAGCAGAACTTGTTGGACCAAATGCCTTGGTGACAGCACGGACAACCATCCAAAACGATGGAAAAGATATCCGGAATTTTAGGATTGAACAACAAATAGAAGATGCAAAAGGGAACACAATTGCCTCCGGAACGGTTGAAAATCTCAGTCTGAAGCCAGTCGTTTCGCAGGAGTATTTCTGTAAAATAAAGGTGAATAATCCGAATTTGTGGTCGCCGGATTCGCCCTATTTGTATAAACTGAAAACAAAGGTCGTTTCAGGAGGAATTGTAATTGACCAGTACGAAACGAACATTGGTATCCGCACGATCCGATTCACAGCCGACGAAGGTTTTTTCCTGAATGGCAAACATTTGAAATTATTGGGAACCAACAATCACCAGGATCATGCCGGGGTTGGATGCGCCATCCCGGATGCCTTGCAGGAATTCAGGATTGCACAATTGAAATCCATGGGCAGCAATGCTTACCGCTGCTCGCACAACCCGCCAACTCCGGAATTGCTTGATGCCTGCGACAAATTGGGGATGTTGGTAATCGACGAAAACCGTTTGCAGGGAATCAATCAGGAACATTTTGATTTGCTGAAACGAATGATTGTGCGCGACCGGAATCATCCGAGTGTAATTACCTGGTCGCTGGGAAACGAAGAATGGGCGATCGAAAGCAACCTGAAAGGCGCACGGATTACAGAAACCATGCAGCGATTTGCACAAACTATCGATTCAACGCGCCGTTACAATGTGGCCATCAGTGGTGGTTGCGGCAATGGCTCGTCCACAACAATTGATCTGATGGGTTTTAACTATCTGTCTCAATGCAATATCGACGAATATCATTCGAAATTTCCAAATCAGCCTGGTATTGGCACCGAAGAAACAAGCGGTTGCGGTACACGAGGCATTTATGAAGACGATAAAACTAACGGGCATATGGCTCAGTTCGATCGTACCGGTGGAGTATCAATCGAGCGGGGTTGGAAGTTTTATGACAGACGTTCCTGGCTTTCCGGACTTTTCTTTTGGACAGGTTTCGATTACAGAGGCGAACCCAATCCGCTTTCGTGGCCGGCTGTCAGTTCCGAATTTGGAATCCTGGATGCCTGTGGATTTCCAAAAGATACTTACTACTACCTGAAATCGTGGTGGACCACCGAACCGGTTTTGCATATTTTGCCACATTGGAATCTGCCTAACGGACAGACAGGCTGGAAAGGGCAGGAAGGCAAGGAAATCAGCGTTTGGGCATACAGCAATTGCGATCAGGTGGAACTTTTCCTAAATAAAAAGAGCCTGGGTAAAAAATCGATGCCAAAGAACGGACACCTCGAGTGGATGGTAAAATATGTACCCGGAACATTGTTGGCCAAAGGATTTAAAAACGGCAAAGAAAATATCAGGAGTCAGGTTGAAACCACCGGGAATTCTGCAGCCATTCAGCTTATTTCTGATCGGACTTCGATTAAGGCCGATGGTGAAGACGTTTCGGTAATTACTGTCCGCATCAACGATGCCAAAGGTTTGAATTTGCCTACAGCAAGCGACGAAGTAACTTTCAAACTGGAAGGTCCGGGGAAAATAATTGGTGTGGGCAATGGCGATCCGGCCAGTCACGAACCCGATCAGTTTGTTGAAAAGGTTTCATCGGTAAAAATATTGAAATTGAGCGAACTTGTTTTGAAAAGCCTGGAATCGTGGCCGTCAGTTTCGGCAACTGCCAACGAATCGGATTGGAAACCAGCTTTCCGGAACAACCGAAACGACAATTGGAAAATCTATAAAGATTCGCTGATTGCCGTGCGTGGTTCGTTTGAACTTACTGATTTGACCGACAAGACGGTTGTCAACCTCTTTGCAAAAAGTATTGTGGAAGCTCAGACCATATTTATCAACGGTCATTTATTGGCTTCGAATCTCCGGCGCAACGACAACCAGTCGTTTAAGCTCGATCCGGCTACTATTCAAAAGGGAAAAAATGAATATGTGGTGGTCGGAAAACGGTTCAAAAAACGATCGGAATGGGACGAGCCCAATACGAATCCGGGTGTCATTCAGGTAGTTGTTCCAGCAGAAGCCTGGAAACGAAAAGCATTTAACGGACTGGCACAGGTGATTGTACAATCGACTAAACAGGCCGGAGAAATTACATTGGTTGCAACTTCCGGAGGATTGACACCTGGAACATTGAAAATTTCGTCAACAAAGGCGACTTCAAGGCCAACAACCGAGGGTGTGTCAAAATAGAATTTGTTCCTCAACTTTTGCCGTCGACAGAAATATTTTGGTAAATTTGAAATTATCGTCTAAACAATCTGATCACATGAAAAAAATCTTCTTTTCAATAATGATGTTAATTCTGTCAGTTAGCCTTTTGCAGGCAGCAAAATCCCCGAAAGTTGAGTTTAAAAATAAAGAACAGGATAAAAAAGTTGAGGTGTATGTGGATGGCAAATTTTTCACAGCCTACATTTATCCGGATAATATGGAAAAACAGTCGCTTTACCCGATTGTGAGTGCCTCCGGAAAAACAATTACCCGAGGATATCCCTTGAATCCGCGACCTTTTGAGCGCACCGACCATCCGCATCATGTGGGTTTGTGGTTTAATTTCGGGAATGTAAATGGTCTGGATTTCTGGAATAATTCGTTTGCCATCAAGCCGGAAGACAAACCCAAATACGGCACGGTGAAATTCAAAAGCATTGTTTCCGAAAATCCTGAAAAAGGTGAATTGGTTACCGCTTCAGAATGGGTGGATGTGAATAACCAGGTTCTGCTGAACGAAGAATCTACTTTTACTTTCTCCGGAACAGATAAGCTGCGTACTATTGTTCGGACAACCAGATTGACCGCTGTTCAGGAAGTTACTTTTAATGAGAACAAGGAAGGTTTGCTTGGTTTGCGCGTTGATCGTGCGTTTGAAGAACCCGCTACAAAACCTGAAAAATTTTTGGATGCCCATGGTATTGAGACTGAAGTTCCGGTCTTGAATAATGAAGGAGTAAATGGTGTTTACCGGAATGCCGAGGGTTTGAAAGGCGGCGATGTCTGGTCAAAAAGAACACTTTGGGTTGCTCTGCGTGCTGTGAAAGAAGGAGAAACTCTTACCATTGTAATCCTTGACAATCCAAAGAATGTGAATTATCCGGCCTGGTCGCATGCACGCGGTTACGGCTTATTTGCTACGAACAATCTCGGAGGCCGCGTTTTTGATAAAAATACTGCTGAGGTGAAAGTTGTTCTGAAGCCAGGTGAAACGATCACTTTTAAGCACAAGGTAGTTATCGGTGGTGATTTGACTGATGACGAAATTAACGGAATGGCAAAGGAATTTAAGTAGGAAGTGCCTAAAATTCGGAGTGCCTAAAATGCCTAAAGTCAGAATCAAAAATTCCTTGAATTAGGGTTTAAAAAATCCCAGACTGCATCCATGAAAAGCTGAGGTTGTTCGGCATGCAGCCAGTGACCGGCATCAGGTATTTCAACAATTTTTGCTTCCGGGTAGATTCTCAGGATGGAAGGGTAATCTTCCGGAAGTATATAGTTAGAATTGGCTCCCTTGATAAATAAAACCGGGTAATTAAGAATTGGAATCCGGTCGTCGAACCAGCGTGCATTCACTCCCTTGATTATTTCGTCGAGGTTATCATACAAAACCGGAACATTCAGGAGCCATTCGAATTGATGACTTGCTTTATTCCGGTGCACGTTTTTTAGCAAGAATTGTACAATCTGAGCATTGTCGATGCGTTCGAGCAGGAAAATTTCAACCTGTTTCCGGGATTCAATTTTGCTGAAATCGATTTCGAGCATGGCCAGTAAAATGTTGTTATGCAAATAGTACTGACTTTCATCGTTCAGGAGGAAATAATCTTTTGGCGCAATGTCAACAACAATCAGTTTTTCAATGTGTTCAGGATAATCGGCAGCAAAACTCATAGCTGTCTTTCCTCCCATACTGTGGCCCATAACAATCGCTTTTCCGATTTTATGCTGATCGAAGAATTCAGCTAAATCGTTCTTCATGGCTTCGAAAGTGTGTACTTCCGAATTGGGCGACCGTCCGTGATTGCGCTGATCGATGGAGAAAACCTGAAATTTGGACGAAAGCTTTTTGGCAACCGTCAGCCAGTTGTCTGACGATCCATAAAGTCCGTGAACAATCACCAAGGGTGCGCCAGTTCCTTCAATCCGGTAAAACAATTTCATATCAGTTTATTGCAAACAGTATAGATAATCCTGAATGGTAGCCCGCAAGCCCATGTAAAGTGCATCAGCAATGAGCGCATGTCCGATGGACACTTCATCAAGGTATTGCACATGATCGTGGAAGAATCGCAGGTTTTTCAGGCTTAAATCGTGACCGGCATTCACACCCAATCCAAGCTGGTGTGCCAGTTTCGCAGCTTCTTTGAATGGAGCAACTGCCCGGATCGGATCAACCGTGTAGATTTTTGCAAAGGATTCTGTATAGAGTTCAACCCGGCTGGCACCCGCTTCCATTGCACCTTCAATGGCCGATGAATCAGGATCAACAAATATTGAAGTCCGGATTCCTTCTGCCTTGAAACGGGCAACCACTTCCTTAAGGAACGATAAATGTGCCTGAGTATCCCAACCATGATCAGAAGTAAGCTGGGTAATGGAATCGGGTACCAGTGTGACCTGATGTGCCTTAACGGCAATCACCAATTGGATGAAATCTTCGCTGGGATAGCCTTCAATGTTAAATTCAGTGGTAATATGGGGACGAATGTCGTAAACATCCTGACGGGTAATATGTCGTTCGTCGGGCCTTGGATGTATTGTAATTCCCTGAGCTCCAAATTTTTGGCAGTTAATTGCAGCTTCCAGAACATTTGGTATGTTTCCTCCCCTTGAATTTCGTAATGTTGCTATTTTGTTTATATTTACACTTAGTCTGGTCATAATCTGATTTTAAAAGGTGCAAGTTACAATTTAGATTTGATACGGAGTATATTGAAATTTCAAAAAGGATGATTGCAAAAGACCTTATATCTGAAGTTGTTCCGGCTTTACGGCTGACCGATACCGGTCAGAAGGCATTGAACTGGATGGAAATTTTCAGGATTTCACATTTGCCTGTTGTTGACGGAACGAAACTAATCGGATTAATTTCTGACAAAATTATCTACGACCTGAATATTCTGGATCAACCTGTTGGAGATTATGCCGAACATTTGCTTTCGCCGCATATTCATGTCAATCAGCATATTTACGAAGTTCTATCTGTTGTATCAATACTCAAACTTACTGCTCTTCCGGTACTTAATCTTCATCATGAATACTGTGGAGTAATCACTGTATTGGATTTATCTAAGAAATTCACCGATTTGGTTGCTGTTAATGAGCCTGGCGGGGTAATTGTGCTTGAATTAAATTCAATTGACTATTCACTTTCACAGATTGCACAGATTGTAGAAGGTAACGATGCCAAAATCCTGAGTTTTTACATTCACCAGGAGCATGAAACAAAAATGATGAATGTTACCCTGAAGATTAATGTCATTGATTTATCTGCAATTATTCAGACCTTTGTGCGATACGATTACAACATCAAGGCAGTTTATATGGATGAGTCGATCATTCAGAATTTATATGACGACCGCTTTGACCAGTTGATGAAATTTATGAATATCTAATTTCCAGCATCAAACATTCTTTCATGAAGATAGCATTATACGGACTGTCCATAAATCCAGATTTTTTCGATGAATTAACCAGACTTTTTGATTTGTTTCAGCAGAAGCAAATTGATTGTATCATTTACCGGCCTTTCCTTGAATACCTCCGGCAGGATTGCGAAATTCATCCTGAAATTTCAGGCACATTTGAGAATGGCAACGATTTGCCCGAGGATGTTTCGTTTCTATTGAGTATTGGAGGCGATGGCACTATGCTGAAGTCGTTTATTACTGCAAAGCATTGGTCGATTCCGCTGGTCGGGATCAATTCCGGACGGCTTGGCTTTCTTTCAGATATTTCGCGCGATGAGATTGAGAAGGCATTAAATGATATTCTGGATGGCAATATCATTATCGACGAACGAACAGTGCTTGAATTGGAAATAGTAAATAACGGGCAATCTGAATTTCAATATGCACTTAACGAGATCACAGTTACAAAGCTCGATTCTTCGGCAATGATTAATATTAATGCCTATATAAACGACGAATACCTGAATACCTACTGGGCTGATGGGCTTATTATTGCAACTCCTACTGGTTCTACGGCTTATTCGCTTAGCGTTGGCGGCCCAATTCTGACACCTGATTCAGAAAATTTTGTAATCAGTCCGATTGCACCTCACAATCTGACTGTTAGACCATTGGTGGTTCCTGATCATCATTCAATTACCCTTCAGGTTGAAGGTCGCGGACTTCAATTTCTCACTTCGGTCGATTCACAGTCTGAGGCTATAAACTTCCCGGTATTGCTGAAGATCCGTAAGGCTCCATTTAAAGTGAAGACAATCAGGCTTAAGGATCATACTTTCTTTACTACGCTTCGGAATAAACTGATGTGGGGTGTTGATAAACGTAATTAATTTCTCCCTGAGCTTAACAATTTTTAACCTCTATTTGGGTTTTATAATATGCATCAGGCATGGATATATCAGAATTGTATTACTTTTGTAACGCTTGAAAGGTGTTATGTTCAGAGTGTAAATGATAGTGTCTGAATGTTTTATAGCGATTTAAACCCTTTCAAAATTGGATTTCGATGAAGCAAATATTGGCAATTTTTCTAATTGGATTTCTGGCAATTGAAGCGTTTGGACAACCCAGCGTCGATATCGGTATTTTTGGAGGAGCCGGCACCTATTTTGGTGACATGACAAAAATTGATTTTGTGAAATCGGTTAATCCGGCATATGGAGGCTTTGTACGGTATAATTTTAACCCACGGTTTGGCCTGAGGTTTAATGTGATTAATGGAACTATCGGTGCTGAAGGTAATTTTGATCAGGAAGTATGGAAATTCAATAAAAATGTAATGGACATTTCGCTTTTATTTGAGTTTAATTACCTCAAATACATTGTTGGCGATAAGATTACTCCCTGGTCGACATTTATATTCTTTGGATTAGGTTTACAGACTTATAATTATGAAATGGATCAGGCTAAATTGGCACCAATTGTTGATCCGACATACTTTAATAATCCCGATTTCTCAGGACCAGTCATGTCTCCAACATTGCCTTTTGGGTTAGGTGTAAAATACAACTTAAGCAAACGCTGGGGGATTGGAATTGAAGGTGGTTTAAGAAAGACATTCTCCGATAAACTGGATAATCTGGACGATCCGATGAGTTATTCATATATGAATTCTAATACGCCACCGGTTGATGTTCAGGTGAAATATACCGATCAGTGGCACAATAATGACTGGACAGCTTATGCCGGAATTCATTTGGTTTATAAGTTAATTTACGGGAATAAGGAATGGGATCTCCGGACTCCGCGAAATCGAATGATAGACTGGGGCATCTGGAATAGCATTCGCAGACAATAGATTGATTAAAGAACACCATATTTTGGGTTTGTAAAAACCGGTAAGTGATAGTTTAAACGATAGAAATGTTATTTAAAGACAAACTAATAAGCGACAGAATACCAAAGCATGTAGCCATAATTATGGATGGAAACGGACGTTGGGCAGCACAATCCGGGAATGAACGAACTTTTGGACACGAACACGGCGTTGAAGCTGTTCGCTCGGTTGTGGCTGGTGCCGGTGAAATTGGAGTTCAATATCTCACACTTTATGCTTTTTCTACTGAAAATTGGGCACGCCCAAAAGACGAAGTAGATGCCCTGATGGGACTTTTAGTTCAGGTTATTTCAGACGAAACAGACGAGTTGCAGAAAAGCAACGTACGACTTCGGGTCATCGGTGATATAAAAAGCCTTCCTCAAAATGTTCAGGAAAAATTAACCTGGTCGATCGAAAAACTAAACTCATCAACCGGACTAACGCTGGTTTTGGCATTGAGCTACAGTTCAAAATGGGAAATTACAGAAGCCGTGAAACGAATAGCAGAACAGGTAAAACAAGGAAAAATTGAACCTTCAGAGATCGATAATGAACTGATGGATCGTTTCATGAATACATCGGATATGCCTGATCCTGAATTATTAATCCGCACCAGTGGCGAATGCCGGATCAGCAATTTTTTATTGTGGCAGATTGCATACAGCGAATTATATTTTACACCTAAATTGTGGCCCGATTATCGAAAGGAAGATTTATTTGAGGCTATTTATGACTTTCAGAACAGGGAAAGAAGGTTTGGTAAAACGAGTCAACAATTAGTAAGCTAATTCAATTAGAATAGAATGCATAAAATAAAATTGTTCATTATTCTGCTGTTAGTCAGTGCAAAAGCTTTTTCGCAGGAAGCTGTAACCGACAGCACAAACTTTTCCATTTATTATTCAAGTCCAAAGGAATATGTGATTGCGGGAATTGCTATCGACGGAATTCGCTATTTGGATACGCAGGTCTTGATTTCGATATCGGGTCTGAATGTTGGCGATAAAATTATGATTCCTGGTGATGCGATTACCAATTCAATCAAAAAACTTTGGAATCACGGGTTGTTTTCGGACGTTAAAATTACCGCTGATAAAATAATTGGCGACAACATTTGGTTGAAGATTAGTTTGCAGGAACGACCCCGGTTGGCAGCAGTGAATTTTAGCGGTGTAAGTAAATCGGAAAAAGATGATATTACCAAAAAGGTATTACTTCTGAAAGGCAGTCAGGTTACCGATAATCAGGTGAATACTGCAAAAAAGATAATCAAGAACCTTTTTCTTGAGAAAGGATTTTTAAACACTGAAGTGAATATTATTCAGCGGGATGACACCACTCAGAACAACAGTGTCATTCTCGATATCAATGTGGATAAAAAGGCAAAAGTTAAAATCAGGGATATTGTTTATCATGGCAATAAGAATCTGAAAACTATGGTTTTAGATCATTCAATGAAAAAAACCAAAGCTAAAAAGATCATGAATTTTTTCAGTTCAAAGAAATTCCTTTCTGAAAAATTTACAGAGGACAAAATTAACCTTATTAAAAAGTACAATGAAAATGGTTACCGGGATGCAACCATCTTAAAAGATTCGATAACCAAACTTGCCAATAACCGGGTTCGGCTCGATATTTGGCTGGATGAAGGAAACAAATATTTCTTCAGAGATATCAAGTGGGTTGGTAATACAGTTTATCCGTCAGATTACTTGAATGCATTTTTGGGAATTAAAAAGGGCGATGTTTTTGATCAGAAATTATTGGACAAACGCACCAAAAATGATGAGGATGCTGTTAGCAGTGTTTACCTCGATCATGGATATTTGTTTTTTAATTTGTCTCCAATAGAGACTCATATAACAGCCGATTCAATTGATTTCGAGATGCGTATTTATGAAGGACGACAGGCAACCATCAATAAAATTGGGATTTCAGGAAATACCAAAACCAACGAACATGTTGCCCGGCGCGAGCTTCGTACACTGCCCGGTGATTTATTCAGTAAAACAGATATTATCCGGACCGTTAGGGAGTTGTCGCAATTAGGTCATTTTGACCCTGAGGCTATTAATCCGGATGTTAAACCTCACCCTGAAAGCGGAACGGTGGATATTAATTATGGATTGGTTGAAAAAGCAAATGACCAGATCGAACTTTCAGGAGGTTGGGGTGCAGGAATGTTCGTAGGAACAGTCGGTCTGAAATTCTCTAATTTTTCGGTTCGGAATATTTTCAACAAAGAAGCCTGGAGGCCACTGCCAACTGGCGATGGACAAGCGTTGGCTCTCAGGGCGCAAACCTCAGGACAATACTATAAATCCTACAGTCTGACTTTTACTGAGCCTTGGTTTGGAGGTAAAAAGCCAAATTCATTTACCATATCGTTGTCCCACTCAAGAGTAAATTATTCGGCAAACAATTCCATGTCGAGTGCATATAGCAATCCGTATGGTGGATATGGCAGCGGATACGGCAGTGGTTATGGTAGCGGTTACGGCAGTGGATATGGTAGCGGTTATGGAAGTGGTTACGGAAATTACTATGGTTCAGGTTCCTATGACTATGGAACGAATTATTCCTATAGTTCTACATCATCGGCTACTGATCAGATTCAGACCACTTCAGCAGCTGCAGTCGGTTACGGTTACCGTTTAACCTGGCCGGATGATTATTTCACGATGTATCACGAACTGTCTTTTCAGCATTACGAACTGCAAAATATGGCAGGTTATTATTATTTTCTGAATGATGGAACTGGTAAAGGAAACGGAGGTTTTAACAACTTTAGTTTTAAAACTGCATTCGGTCGGAACTCAATGGATCAGCCATTATATACCCGTCGCGGATCAAATATTTCACTCTCGCTGCAATTTACACCGCCCTATTCACTCATTAACGGGGTTGATTACAGTAATCCGGCTTTAACCAACGAACAAAGGTACAAATGGATTGAATACCACAAATGGATGTTTAAAGGTGACTGGTATTCACCGCTTTCAAAAGATACGAAATTGGTTTTACATACCAAGTTTGAATATGGTTTTCTGGCACATTACAACAAGTACCGTCAATCGCCATTTGAAGGATTTCGTGTGGGAGGTTCAGGTATGTCAGGATATAATCTCTACGGAAGTGATATCGTTTCATTGCGTGGTTACAAAGATTACAGTTTGAGTAGACAACAGGGATCGAATATTTACAATAAACTTTCAATGGAAGTCAGGTATCCGGTCATTCTGAAACCATCATCAACGATTTATTTGCTTACATTTCTTGAAGCAGGAAACGCATGGAACAATTTTGAAGATTATAATCCATTCAAACTTCATCGCTCGGCAGGTGCCGGAGTCAGGATCTTTCTGCCGATGTTTGGTTTGATGGGGATCGACTGGGGATATGGTTTTGATAAGGTGGTGGGAGACAATACTGCTGCCGGAAGTCAGTTCCACTTTGTTATCGGGCAGCAATTTTAAATGGATTGGTTTTGGTCTGGTATTTGTTAAACCTCAAAAAAACAATTTAATATATGACATCATGAGGAAGCTAATTATTATCACAGGAATTTTAATGATTGCAGCGGCAACTTCTTTTGCGCAGAAATTTGCCTACGTCGACTCTGAGTATATTATGGGAAACATTCCATCTTATAAAGCTGCTCAGGAGCAGTTAGATCAGCTTTCGGCCCAGTATCAGAAAGAACTTGAGTCGATGCATGCTGAAACAGAACAGATGTACAAAGACTTTCAGGCAGAAAGTGTATTGCTTTCAGACGAAATGAAACGGAAACGCGAAGATGTGATCATCTCGAAAGAAAAGGAATACAAAGAGTTGCAGCGTAAATATTTCGGACGCGATGGTGATTTATTTAAGAAACGGCAAGGCTTGGTGAAACCCATCCAGGACGATATATTTAAAGCCATTCAGGATATTTCTACCGAAGGAAATTATGCCGTCATTTTCGACAAAGCAAACGGGATCACTTTAATTTTCACCAATCCTAAATTTGATCTTTCCGATCAGGTTTTAGCTAAACTTGGATATAAAAATTAATATTATAATTTTGTCACGTTAAAAATTTAATCTAAAAAGTATGAAAAGTGTTTTCAAAATTTGTGTTTTAGGAATGCTGTTACTTTCAGCAGGATTTGCCAATGCCCAGACTCCAAAATTCGGTCATATCGATTTGCAGGCTCTCATTCAGATTATGCCTGAAAGAGCTGTTGCAGAAAAACAATTTACCGCCTATCAAAAAGAGCTTGAAGATGCTCTGGGCATCATGCAAAAGGAATTCCAGACCAAATACGTGGAATATGCAGCAAAAAAAGATTCTTTGTCTGAAACCATTCGGAAAATGAAAGAAGAAGATCTGAATTCAATGAACGAACGCATTCAAACTTATCAGTCAAGTGCACAACAACAACTTCAGACCAAACAGAGTGAACTGTTAAAACCCGTATTTGATAAAGCTGATAAGGCAGTTAAAGCAGTAGGAGCTGAAAAAGGCCTGATCTACGTATTTGATATGAGTTCCAGATCTATCCTTTACAATTCAAAAGAAAGTTTGGATTTGATGCCATTTGTTAAAGCTGAATTAGATAAAATACCCGCAGATAAAGCACCTGAAGCTGAGAAAAAGGCAGCTCCGGCTCCTGCAAAAAAATAAGTTTAGCTAAATCATTTTGAAAGCCGTCTTATGAAGATGGCTTTTTTTATTTTTGTTAAAACTGATTTTCAAATGACTTCCAAATTTCAACCCATTGGAGTTTTCGATTCGGGATATGGTGGTTTAACCATCCTGAAAGAATTCCTGAACGACCTTCCCGGATACGATTTCATTTATTTAGGCGATAATGCCCGTGCTCCTTATGGTTCGCGTTCGTTTGAGGTGGTTTATGAATATACGCTTCAGGCAGTAAAAAGGCTTTTCGAAATGGGTTGCCCTTTGGTTATTCTGGCATGTAATACAGCATCAGCCAAAGCATTGCGAAACATTCAACAAAACGATCTGCCAAAAATTGATCCGGAACGACGGGTTTTAGGTGTTATCCGGCCTGCAGTCGAATCCATTGGCAAATACACCCGGAATGGTCATGTTGGAATACTTGGGACAGTCGGAACCGTTCTGTCTGATTCGTATCCCATTGAACTTATAAAGTGGGCTGGCGAAAGTGTTGTTCAAACAACTCAGGAGGCATGCCCGATGTGGGTTCCTTTGGTTGAAAACAACGAAATTGATACGCCGGGAGCTGAATATTTTGTATCGAAAAATATCGCAAGTTTACTTGCTGCTGATCCTGATATTGATGCTATTATTTTGGGATGTACCCATTATCCGTTACTACTGAATGTAATCAGAAAGTTTGTTCCTGAAGGTGTTCAATTACTCGAACAGGGTAAAGTAGTAAGTGCGAAGTTGGTTGAATATCTGGATCGCCATCCTCAAATGAATGAAAAACTTTCGAAGACCGGATTGATAAAATATTATACAACCGAAAATGAGGAGGTATTCGAAAAGAATGCCACTAATTTTATTGGTAAAATTATCAGAAGCGAGAAGCTCATTTTGAAATAGAAAAGCTGCTTACCATAGTTTTTCCGGATAAATTCCCTGAACAGTTAATTTCTGAATCTGTTCGACTACAAAAGGTTTATCTTCTTTATAAGTCACTCCAAACCAAGGCGAATCAGCTTTCAATACTTCAACATCGGCCTGTCCTTGATTTATCATTTCAAAAACCACAAATGGGATGTAAAATTCAGATTTTGGCAGATTAATGTTTGTTATCAAAAAATCAACGAATTGGCTTTCGATGTTTCTAAAAACAGAAGGTTGAAATCCCCAGAAATTCATTGAGACGGTTTCTTTTCCGGTCAGCTCGACCGTTTCCTGATTTTCCGATTCGCATAATATCTGCTTGCCTTCCTGTCTGATTTTATGAGTTTCGGTGATTTTTGTCAATTGTTTATTTTCGTCAGTAACGCAAATTCCCCTCGAAACGGAGCCGAATTCAGACAAGGTGTTGTCCAGTTGATAACCAACCATCGCATATTTGTCGCCCGATACTGATTGAGATAAGTATTTGGCAACAACCTGATAGGCTTCAGCTCCATAAAAATCATCCGCATTGATCGCGGCAAACGGCTCAGAAATTACATCTTTGGCCATTAAAACTGCATGTCCGGTACCCCACGGTTTTTCCCGTCCTTCGGGAAGTTCAAATCCTTCGGGCAGTTTGTTAACTTCCTGATAAACGTATTCAATTTCTATTTTTCCGGCAAGTTTTGACTCAAAGCGGTCTTTAAATTCATCTGCAAAACTTTCACGAATGACAAATACAACTTTGCCAAATCCTGCTCTGATGGCGTCAAAAACCGAATATTCAAGTATTGTTTCTCCATTTGGGCCAACAGGTTCAACTTGTTTGAGACCGCCAAAACGGCTTCCCATGCCAGCAGCTAAAATTAACAGGGTTGGTTTCATAATCATATCTTTTGGATGGTTTGAATTTTGATTTCAGCCAAAATTACACTTTTCCTGCAAATCTCAAATCAGGTAAAGGTCTGAAACGGAAAAAGGATGCCGATAAGACATCCTTTTATACTCATTTCAAGTTTGGAGAGTATATTTTAGCTTCGCTTTTCAGGCTTTCTTTGTTATTAACTTTTCGTAGAAGCCTCTTAAATTAACGGTTACAATTCCATAGATCATTCCGATTGCGCAGTATGTTAAAATGGTTATTGCCGATGAAGTCATGGTCGAACCCGGGTAAAGTTTCCCAAATGCAAAGAATACTGCTGATGAAACAAATAGTGCAGGAACAAAATCAAAAAGAGATGGTGCTCTTTCGACTGCACACATTGGTATTACCACAATTAGAACTGCCAATGGAAGTGCCCAGAACCCGGTAGCGCTGAATATGCCAACCAAATAAATAATGGTTACTGCGGCAATGATACCCATCACATAGCCCAAAAAAGTGCGAAGTCCTCCCTTAAAAGTTCCGCCTGCAAGGAAATACATGGCCCAGGCCTGAAAGGTAACCCAGCCAAATCCGCCTTTGTCAGAGATTGGCATGAAAGAATTAAGCAACTGATCGATTACAATAAACGAAGCAGCCAGTGCGGCAATGAACACGGGGATTACAATAAATTTTTTAAAATCCATAAGGTTTTAGATTTAGTGGTTTACATTAAATTAGTCATTTGGTAAATATAGAAAATATATCAAATAAGATATTTTATTTCTGGATTTTATTCTTTTTAGAACACCACTATAAACAAGTATAGCCCGATAAGAATCGAGCTAATTGTAATGGGTTATATGTTTGCGTTTAAATTTCTAAACCGGGATGGTTTTGAAAATACCTGAGTTGAACATGAACAATTAAGGAGCAAGTATTAATCAAAAGCCAGAACGGGTTGCGAACATCAATATTTTTCAAGAACAATTAATAACTAAGGAACAAGTAGTAATCATTAAAACACTAAAACACAAGTTTGAACAAGAATGTGAACCAGTATTAATCATTAAAACTTTAAAAGAACATTTTTTGCGAACGATATAGAATTTTAATTTTCTGAATATTTCATTTTGCGAAGGATTGCCTGAGCTTTATACTGATAGAATCCTTGTTTTTTCGCTATTTCATTAAATTGATTGAAAGCTTTTTTGTCTTCGTTGGTTTGCAGGTAACACAATCCGATATACCAGTCGGCCTGTTCGACGAAAAGGTTGTCTTTATTGATCTTTACGGTATTATATTCCTTGATTGCATTTTGGTATTTACCTGTTTCCTGTAGCGCTACTCCGGAATAAAAATGGCCTACCATATTGTTCTGATCCCTTGAGACGACTTCCTGAAAAAGGTTCAGTGCAATATTATAATCCTGGTTATCAAATTTTTGCAGGGCATCAGTAAGTTTCTGGTCAGTTGAAGAGTTTGCAGAACGGTTGATTCCTGTTGTTTGATAGGTGGTGTAAAATTTCTGATACAGTTCGCCCTGTGATGATTGTCTGGATAATAGTCCGGCGATTCCCAGAAGCAGAATGAGTGAGGCAGCAACCGAAGCGAAAACGAACTTCCGGGCTTTAAATTGACCGACAAATGATTGTTCAGTTTGTTTTTCAGCAGCAATTTCGCCTGCAATATTTTGAATTTTGTTTCTCAGGTTCATGACATCATTTTCTTTCAATGCCAGGTCGATGTTGCGCATCAGGCTGATCTCATCAGAAAGTTCCTGATTAGTGGCTAATTCGGCCTCAAACGATGCGAATTGGTCATCGGAAAGCTCGTTGTACAGGTAGCCTTCAATTTCTTCTATCCTGGAAGATGAGTGGAACTCTGAATTCTGGATTTCAATGAGTGAAGCCCTCAGGTCCATGATGTCCTTTTCATTCAATGCAAGGTCGATATCCCTGATTAGCTTTACATCGTTTGCAAGGCTTGTATTTAGGGCTAATTCTTCTTCAAACTGAGCCATGGCTTCAGAATCCATGCGACCGAATACATATTCTTCGATCTCTTCGGCTGAAAATTGGTGAGCCGGAACGGTCTGTGCAATTTGTTTTAGATTGGCTCTGATTTCCAGTATGTCGCTTTCTTCGAGCGCATTCTGTACTTCAGAGAAAAGGTTTTCTTCGTAAGCAGAGAAAGATTCCTCGTCACTTACCGGATTTGCATCCGCTGCTTGTTCTTTGTAGAACTGGTGAATGTTTTCCTTACCGGCAATCTGGTGTTGGTAAAGATGGATTTTAGGGAATGAATGTTCTATTTTGCTGATCGCTTCAGAACTTACCTGACGGCTCAGGCTTTCCCAGGATGCCAATTCTTCGGATAGACCGAAATTGAATGAATCGAAAGCATTAATATTTTCTGTATCAGATTGATTTTGAACGATATTGTTCAGGTTTTTGCGCAGACTGATCAGGTCTTGTTCAGCAATAGCCTGTCCTACTTCCAGATGAAGATTAAGTTCATCGGCCAGGTCAGAGTCGATAGCCATCTGGCTTTCGATTTCATTCGATTCAGATTGGGTTAACTCTGCATCGAGATACCGGTCAATTTGCTCAAAATGTTCTGATTTGCGTATCATCTGATTGTTTGTTAGCGTGTTGTGCGACTGTTTCCAGTGCCTGAGGTAATTAAAAAATGAGTGATTGTAACCTGAAATGTAAAATTAGTTCAGACCAGCATATGAATCAGCCGATTTGCCACCTTTTACTAAAGAAAGTTCTTCTGAGGTTAAAACGTCGAAAGAGATAGAATCAAAATTTTTTGTTTGGTTGTTCGCAGATAAAGTTTTCATTTTTTTTGGTTTTAATGATTAATACTGGTTCCTTAATTATTCTTGTTCGATGGTTTATCCCCCAAATCGACAAAAGGTAACCCTGTATTTAGAAAAAAAATGAAAAAATATTTGAATGTTATTTTAATGAGCTAAATATCAATACGATAAATAAAAATAAAAATTAGAACATTTCTATAAACAAGTATAGCCCGATAAGAATCGAGCTAATTGTAATGGGTTATATGTTTGCGTTTAAATTTCTAAACCGGGATGGTTTTGAAAATACCTGAGTTGAACATGAACAATTAAGGAGCAAGTATTAATCAAAAGCCAGAACGGGTTGCGAACATCAATATTTTTCAAGAACAATTAATAACTAAGGAACAAGTAGTAATCATTAAAACACTAAAACACAAGTTTGAACAAGAATGTGAACCAGTATTAATCATTAAAACTTTAAAAGAACATTTTTTGCGAACGATATAGAATTTTAATTTTCTGAATATTTCATTTTGCGAAGGATTGCCTGAGCTTTATACTGATAGAATCCTTGTTTTTTCGCTATTTCATTAAATTGATTGAAAGCTTTTTTGTCTTCGTTGGTTTGCAGGTAACACAATCCGATATACCAGTCGGCCTGTTCGACGAAAAGGTTGTCTTTATTGATCTTTACGGTATTATATTCCTTGATTGCATTTTGGTATTTACCTGTTTCCTGTAGCGCTACTCCGGAATAAAAATGGCCTACCATATTGTTCTGATCCCTTGAGACGACTTCCTGAAAAAGGTTCAGTGCAATATTATAATCCTGGTTATCAAATTTTTGCAGGGCATCAGTAAGTTTCTGGTCAGTTGAAGAGTTTGCAGAACGGTTGATTCCTGTTGTTTGATAGGTGGTGTAAAATTTCTGATACAGTTCGCCCTGTGATGATTGTCTGGATAATAGTCCGGCGATTCCCAGAAGCAGAATGAGTGAGGCAGCAACCGAAGCGAAAACGAACTTCCGGGCTTTAAATTGACCGACAAATGATTGTTCAGTTTGTTTTTCAGCAGCAATTTCGCCTGCAATATTTTGAATTTTGTTTCTCAGGTTCATGACATCATTTTCTTTCAATGCCAGGTCGATGTTGCGCATCAGGCTGATCTCATCAGAAAGTTCCTGATTAGTGGCTAATTCGGCCTCAAACGATGCGAATTGGTCATCGGAAAGCTCGTTGTACAGGTAGCCTTCAATTTCTTCTATCCTGGAAGATGAGTGGAACTCTGAATTCTGGATTTCAATGAGTGAAGCCCTCAGGTCCATGATGTCCTTTTCATTCAATGCAAGGTCGATATCCCTGATTAGCTTTACATCGTTTGCAAGGCTTGTATTTAGGGCTAATTCTTCTTCAAACTGAGCCATGGCTTCAGAATCCATGCGACCGAATACATATTCTTCGATCTCTTCGGCTGAAAATTGGTGAGCCGGAACGGTCTGTGCAATTTGTTTTAGATTGGCTCTGATTTCCAGTATGTCGCTTTCTTCGAGCGCATTCTGTACTTCAGAGAAAAGGTTTTCTTCGTAAGCAGAGAAAGATTCCTCGTCACTTACCGGATTTGCATCCGCTGCTTGTTCTTTGTAGAACTGGTGAATGTTTTCCTTACCGGCAATCTGGTGTTGGTAAAGATGGATTTTAGGGAATGAATGTTCTATTTTGCTGATCGCTTCAGAACTTACCTGACGGCTCAGGCTTTCCCAGGATGCCAATTCTTCGGATAGACCGAAATTGAATGAATCGAAAGCATTAATATTTTCTGTATCAGATTGATTTTGAACGATATTGTTCAGGTTTTTGCGCAGACTGATCAGGTCTTGTTCAGCAATAGCCTGTCCTACTTCCAGATGAAGATTAAGTTCATCGGCCAGGTCAGAGTCGATAGCCATCTGGCTTTCGATTTCATTCGATTCAGATTGGGTTAACTCTGCATCGAGATACCGGTCAATTTGCTCAAAATGTTCTGATTTGCGTATCATCTGATTGTTTGTTAGCGTGTTGTGCGACTGTTTCCAGTGCCTGAGGTAATTAAAAAATGAGTGATTGTAACCTGAAATGTAAAATTAGTTCAGACCAGCATATGAATCAGCCGATTTGCCACCTTTTACTAAAGAAAGTTCTTCTGAGGTTAAAACGTCGAAAGAGATAGAATCAAAATTTTTTGTTTGGTTGTTCGCAGATAAAGTTTTCATTTTTTTTGGTTTTAATGATTAATACTGGTTCCTTAATTATTCTTGTTCGATGGTTTATCCCCCAAATCGATAAAAGGTAACCCAATTCTTTATTAATAAATGGAAATAAATATTTGCAATATTCATTAATTGCTGGTTTATAGTTATATACAAATTGTGTATGAGGCTAAAATATTTTTTTTTAAGTTCGATTTTTGTTCTCAATTGTGCTTGGGGTTCTGCTCAGAACACTAAATTGTCGATAAAGGATAGCCTATATATTGTCAAATGTTATACTGAAGGAACTAAAGCCGGTCGACTTGGTGATTTTGAGGAAGCTTTGTCTAATTTTGAAAAAGTATACCAACTTCGTGAAAAGGTCTACGGATTAAATAGTTTTAAATTAGCACCTCCACTAATAAACATTGGAATTCAATATAAAAGCCTCGGCAATCTTGATAAAGCAATTGAATCATACAAGAAGGCTGAATTGCTTTATGTGAATAATTTCGGAAATGAATATTCAGAACTTGGGACTGTTTATATCAATCTTGGAAACATCTATAAATTAAATGGTGACTATATTAAAGCACTTGAATATCAGAAAAATGCTTATCGTGTTTTGAGAAAAGATAGCGTGAAATATATTTCCAATTTTCAGGATTCAAAATACAATATTGCAGAGACTCAGCTTAAGCTTGGATTTAATGCTGAAGCAATCCGGTACACCCAAACAAATTTGAAGACCACTTCACCACAATTAAGGCCATTGATGTATGATTTAATTGCCTCGGCTTACCGGAATGAAGGAATGTTCGACCTGTCAGAAAAGAACTATTTATTGGCTATAAAAAGCTGGGTTGATTTGTACGGTGCTGATAACGTTGAATTAGCAACAACTTATTTATCCTATTCTTCATTTTTGATATCACAAAAGGAGTACGATAAAGCATTAGTATTTTCCAGTAAGGCAAAATCTATAGCATTAAAATATTTCGGCGAGAAAAGTACTGCTTTTGCCGAGGTTCTGTCAAACTTTGGTGACTATTATTATATGAGAAATTTGGAGGCCAGGCAAATTGACGATTTCCGAACTCAACGGAAAAAATACCTGAACGATGCTATTCGATATTATCAGGAAGCCGTAGTTTCCTTAGTCGATTCATTTCATACGAATGATCCATTTGTCGATCCGGCCTTGAAAAATGTAATTTCCGATATTCAGATGGTTGAAGCCTTCAAGAAAAAAGCTTTGGCAATGGAAAAACTTGCAGATATCTATCTGTCTGAATTTGATAATGAAAAATCTTTTAAATATTATGATGCAAGTCTCAATGCACTCATTAAGGCGACCCAATTGATCCATCGCCTTCAAATTGGTTTTGAAAATGAAGAAAGTAAATATTTCTTGTCGCAAAATCAGGAATCAACATTTTATGAGGCTATAAAAATCGCATATAAATTATATAAGCAGACCAGAAAACAAGAATACTTAAACTTGGCTTTCGAGTTTTCTGAACGGAGTAAAGCATCCAACTTGCTTGCTTCTGTGAAAGATATGAAGGCAAAAGTATTTGGAGGAATACCAGACTCTTTGCTGAGAAAGGAAAATTACTACAAAAGTTATATTGCGACATATACTTCCCTGCTGTTTGAGGTAAACCATACTGCTAAGCCTGATTCGCAGAAAGTAAATTTGTATTCTTCAAAAATATTCAAGTTTAACGAGGAATATAATAAACTGATAGAGTCATTTGAAAGATCATATCCCCGATATTATGCTTTTAAGTATGAGAACAAAGTAATTGGAATTAAGGAAGTTCAATCTAAAATAAGTACTCGTCAGGCATTAGTTGAATTCTATGTTAAAGAACCTGAAGACTCAGAGAGTTCAGGAGAACTTTACCGGTTTGTCATTACAAATGATTCAGTCAACTTTTCCATGGAGAAAATTAATTCGACATACTTGAAGAATATTCAAACGGTCCATGACTTTTTAGTAAACCCCAACTATCTTTATACCAAGAAGAAAGACTTTGTCAATTATGCAGTATCAGGTTATGGATTATATGAAATACTCCTAAAGCCAATAGCCAATAAAATCAGCGGGAAAGATTTAACGATAATTCCTCACGATAAGCTTTCATACATACCATTTGATGCACTTATTTCCCAAATGCCAGATACCAGTTTGATGAATTTCAGAAATCTGAACTATCTGATTAAGGACTATGTCGTAAACTATAGTTATTCGGCCACATTATTGTATGATTATTTTGATCAGAAGAAAGTAACTTCAAAAAGCTTGCTCATTTTTTCTCCTGAATATATTGCAAAGGAGCCCCGGATTGTTCCGGAAACAAACAAAAAGTATTTTTTAAATCCCTTACCCGGAGCTGCTTATGAAGTTAAGGCTATTTCAAAATATATGAAGGCAGATGCCTTTGTTGGAAATTATGCCCAGGAAAATAGTTTTAAAGATAAATCTTCGCAATTTGATATTTTGCATTTAGCCATGCATACTATTATCAACGATAGTTTACCGATGTTTTCGAAATTGGTTTTTTCAAGGCCTGAGTCAAAATCTTCAGACGATGGATATTTGAATACTTATGAAATTTATAACATGAAACTTAATGCCCGCCTTGCTGTGTTAAGTGCTTGTGAAACCGGCTCAGGGAAATTGCAGAAAGGAGAGGGAGTTATGAGTATGGCACGTGGATTTATCTATGCTGGCTGCCCGGCTATTGTGATGACTTTATGGCAAGTTGAAGATAAGTCTGGTGTGAAAATAATGGAGGATTTCTATTATTATTTGTCAAAGGGAAAACGAAAAGATGTTTCACTCCGTATGGCTAAATTGAACCACCTTGAATCTTCTGATCCATTAACCTCCCATCCTCATTATTGGCTGGGATATGTAAGTATTGGTAACCCTGAACCATTATTTGCGAGTAAAAATATCTACTTTGTTATTATTATTTTAGCAGCTATTCTTTTGATTCTTGCTGACAGGTACTTCAGAAAAAAGCCCCGTGATAAACGAGGCTTTAAGAAGTAAGTTAATCACCACTCAATATCTTTTTGTATTCAAGGTCTTGTTTTATGCTTTTTATGAGGTATTCCTTACATTTAAACTTACGTTTTTTGGCATATTTCTCACTTTTAAAGCCCATGATTTGAGCAATGTTTTTAAGTGGAACCTTATCAAAATACAATTGGAGAATTTTCTGACAATCTTTGCCGAGGTTTGCAAAGTGGTTCTGAAATAATCTGTAACGTTCATTTAAATCAACCACTTTTTCCAATCCATCATCATAGATGTCATCATTATATTCGTGGTTATCTTTTATCTTTTCTTTCTCTAACTTTCTTTTTTCCAATTGTTTAAGCCATAAGAACCGACTTACAGAATACAAATAAGTTTCGAATGTGCAGTCCAGTACCAATTCATTGGCTTTTAGTTTTCGGTACATAATAATGATTGCTTCCTGAAAAATATCATTGGCATCATCATCATCTCCACTGTTTTTTTTGATGAAAAAATTAATCTTTGAATAGAAATTCTTATAAATGAATTGTAAAACTATCGTGTCATTTCTTTGAATTCCATTTAGTAGGTCCTGGTTTGAGTAATCAATCATCGCAAAAGATTATATCAGTTAAATAGCTCAAAAATTAATATATAAATAGTTAAGCTATTTCGGTTTAAAACTCATTATAAAAATTCGAAAATACAAAATATTTCAATTGATTTTGGTTCAAATTTAAAGACAATTCGGGTTTTTCCTAATTTAAGTATATTTTCTTCTTGGAAAAGACTCGATTATTTTGCTTTGAAAAATAGTCATTTAAGTGAGCTCTAAAATTGAAGGTATTCTGGTGATGTATCTTGTGATATTTAATATTACTGTTTGTCAGCGTTTTGTATGATCATTACAATCCATCAAGCCTATATTTGATTCCTGAAAGTAAGAGTAAAAAACTTTAAAATATTTTGTGTAGATTTTAAATCGATGCGAAGAAATAGGTTGAAATAATTTTTCACAGGAGAGTTTATTCGTAAAAAAAGTGTTAAGATGAGAAAAACAAAAAGGTAGGTTCAACAACCTACCTTTTCTCTCTTAAACTAACTAACCTAACTAAACCTAAACTTATGAAAAAAAATGTACTACAAATATATGCCTAAGAATTTTATAATTCCGAAAATAATTGTTAAATGAAATTAAAGTAATAGTTTGTTTTACGTTAACAAATTGTTACTGGGCAACAAATTGGTATGTAATTGTTCCTTTCTGAATTGTAGGGGCTTTTGAGTCGGAATTAAAAAGGGTCTGTTCTGCAGCTTGTGTGGCATATGTCGGCAACATTGGATCGTCTATATTTGTTGTTGTTCTGGCCTCAGCTTTAATCACCTTTCCTGTGCGGTCAACCTGGATGTCAACCTGTATTATTCCACCTCCTTTTGCTAAATAAACTGGAATGGGCAGTCTAATATGAAATCTCTTTTCAAGAAAATAATGGATATTGCTTTTTCCTGAATAAATGGTGTTTTTTATTGAATCTGGATTTTGCCCTTCGGTAGTTGCTTCCGGCATTTTTAATTTTTTCGTAGCGGGAGATTTTTTAGAAAGCTGCTTATTCACATCGACAACCATTTTCTGTGCTTCTTCAATATCTTTCCGATAACTGGCATCAAAAAACTTATCCTTTTTAACAGCATCATTCACCGCAAGGTTGCTGCCGGAACTCAATTCATTTCTTTTTAAATTTTTCGAAGCATTAACAAGGTCCTGTTTTTGGTCAGGTATAACTTCAGCATCCTGAGTTTTGTTTTTTTCTTGAAGCACTGCGATATCAAGCAAGATGGCTTCATCCTTATCTATTTTAACATTAAGAGAAATTTCGGATACCAAGAAGCCAGCCACCAATAAGATGTGAAAGATCAGGGTTCCCATTAACCCATAAATATTTTTCTGATATAACTCTTTAATACGCGACATTGTGGCGCAAATTTAGTAAAATCACGCATCTGAATACTTCCTGAATGGAAAATTCAAAACGATTTCCAAAAGAATACAATCGGATTCCAACTTCATTCAGGTAATTCCCTTTCTACTGCACTTTTTTGAAATAATTGAATAAATTTAGGATTTAGAAAAAGGATATTTGTATGGCATGAAAATTCTTTGGACAATTTCAATACTTCTCTCGTCACTAAACCTTCTGGGTATGGGAATTCCTATGGAATTAACTGATACTTTGGACGTAATTACTGAAAGGAAAGATCCAAAATTGTTTTACGATAGCCTGCAAATAAAAGCATCCCGACATCACTCCACCCAACTGCTCTATGATTGGATGATTCGAAAGCCAAAGGTTATTGTTGATAAAGAAACACTTTCATACGAATATTATCAAAGCTTCAAGAATAAAACAATAGCTTCCATTACAATTAAATCGCTTGAAGTTTTTGGTCCGGATTTTAATGATACTTCAAAAACCACAGGAATATGGATTGAAAAAGCAGCCAATAAATTGCACACCAAATCTAATTTGTCCGTTATCCGGAAGAATTTATGGATAAAGGAAGGGCAAGCTTTGGATGCCAACCTTCTGATGGATAATGAGCGCTTGCTGCGTAGTTTGCCATATCTCAAAGATGTCAGGATTATCATTACCCAGAGACCAGATAACAATGAGCTGGTCGACATTACTGTACTCACTAAAGATGTTTTTTCTTTTGGCGCTTTGGGCTCAATTGGAAATCTTAATCAAGGTGAAGTAGGAATTTATGATAAGAATATTCTGGGTATCGGGCATGAGGTTGGAACAAAGTTGGTAGTAAATGGAAATAAAAATCAAAGTGTCGGATATGAAGCCTATTATACGGTAAATAATGTCAAAGGGAATTTCATAAACTTCACAGCTGGTTATGCCAATACATTCCTACGTGAAGGTTTCTTTTTGTCACTTCAGCGCGATTTTTTAAGACCCAAATCGGTTTATGCAGGTGGATTGTCCGTTTTCAGAAGCTTCAAATCTTTCAATGTCAATTTAAATGACCTTGTAACTACCGAATTTCCCCTGAATTATACCTATCTTGATGGATGGTATGGCCGAAGACTTAAGAATAGAATTAATCCAATTGACGATCGTTTCCAGATAAATCTTTCAGGGAGAATTAGATATGAATCTTTTTTTGAACGTCCGGCGCCTGATATTCATAACAATCAGTATTTTGCCAACAGTACTTTTTATTTGGCCAGTCTTAGTTTTTCGAAGCGGTCGTATGTCAGGGATCATCTTGTTTATAGTTATGGAATTACAGAAGATATTCCCAAAGGATATTTGAATGAGCTTGTTTTAGGATACGATCGTAACGAGTTTGGAGATCGGTGGTATTCACATTTCTTCTTTTCAACCGGTAATTTGTTTCGTAACAAACCTTTCTATTTTTATACCTCCTTTGGCTTAGGCAGTTTTTGGAAATCTACAGGATTTGAGCAAGGTATGACAGAATATAAACTGAACTTCATCTCTCCCTTGTTCATGTTCATGAATGTTCAGGCAAGGCAATTCATTAAACTGGACTACATCATGGGAATTAACCGGTTCGATATTGAGGATTTGTGGTTGAGAAACAGTGAAGGTATCCGTGGATTTCGCAGTATTATCGGCAAAGGTAAACAACGGATGACCCTGAATATCGAAAATGTCTTTTTTCAAAATAGGGCCATCCTGAATTTTCAAACTGCACTTTTTACATTTTTAGACCTTGGACTAATTGGTTCGGCAGATAAAAGCATTTTTACGCAAGATTATTATGCGGGACTTGGAATTGGAATGAGGATAAGAAATGAAAATCTTGTGTTCAACACTATTCAGATTCGATTGGCTTTTTATCCCTATCATCCGAGTGATATAAATTCCATAGGTTTCCTTTTCGAGGGCGTCTCTAAAACAAATTTTTATTCGTTTCAGCCAAAGGAACCGGGTCCCTTGCGTTTTGAATGATGTAATTCTATAGATTTTCCAAAAAGTAGTTGCTGATTTTTTCCATCAGGTGCAGCCGGTCATTTCCACGCACATTGTGTTCATGGGTCGGATAAACAAAAAAGTCGACCTGTTTGTCCAGATTAATACATTTTTTTAGGAACTGAATACTTTGTTGCATTACTACTGTTGGATCCTGAAGACCATGAATAATCAGCAGTTTGCCCTGAAGTTTTTCAGCATAATTCAGCATATTTGAATTCTTGTACCCAAGCGGATTTTCTTCCGGTGTATCCATGTATCGTTCGCCATACATCACTTCATACATACTCCAGTCAACAACCGGACCGCCTGCAACACCTACTTTAAATGTTTCCGGATGTCTAAGCATCAGGTTTAATGTCATGAATCCGCCATAACTCCAGCCATGCGCTCCAATGCGGTTGGCATCAACAAAAGGAAGTGATTTCAGGTACTCTATTCCTTTCATCTGGTCTTCAGTTTCCACAACTCCAAGCTGACGGTGAATGATATCCTCAAAAGCCTTTCCCCTGTTGTATGATCCACGACTGTCGACTGTAAAAGAAATATATCCTTTTTCAGCCATGTAATATTGCCACCACCGGGCAGCGTTGTTCCAGGTTTTATTCACTAATTGTTCGTGCGGTCCTCCGTAAACATATACGATGACTGGATATTTTTTTGCCGGATCAAAGTTTTTCGGTTTAATCATCCGACAATACAAATCGGTAGTTCCATCCGCTGCCTTGATTGTAAATACTGAATTTTCGCCCAGATCGAAATCCTTCAGCGTATTCTGTGCTTCAACAAGTATTTGTTTGTGGGTGTTGTCGGTTGCTAACAAATCAATCTGACCCGGAACTTTGGTGCTCGTCCATCGATCCAGCATGTTTTTACTATCTGGCGATAATACTCCTGAATGAGTGCCTGAAGTTTCGGTCAGCTTGTCGATTTTTCCTGAATGGATATTGATCCGGTAAGTATTTCGCTCAATCGGACTTTCTTTCGTTGCCTCAAAAAACATATATTTCTCTTCCGGATCAAAACCAAGCAATTCGGTAACTTCCCATTCACCTTTGGTAATTTGAGCCAGTTGTTTTCCTTCCGAATTGTACAGATAAACATGATTCCAACCATCCCTGCGACTTTGGTAGTAAAAATTTTTCGGATCAGTTTTCGAAAATTGGATTGGAATTAGAGGTTCAACGTACCTTTCATCTTTTTCTTCCAATACCGTTTTCTTCCACTCTCCGGAAATTGCATCATATTCATTCAGTTTCATGTGGTTTTGATCGCGGTTCAGTTCTGCAACGAAAATGTTTTTTTCATCCGGGCTCCAACTGATATTGGTCAGATAATGATCATCAGCTTCACCGGTTTTCAGGTAAATAATTGCTTTCGATGCGGTATTGTATATTCCGATTCTGACCTGATGGCTGGTCATTCCGGCCATCGGATATTTGATGCTGACCAGTTCAGCTTCGCGCGTCATGTAATCGACCAACGGATAATCTGCAACCATGGTTTCGTCCATGTGGTAAAAAGCAAGCAGATTGCCTGCTGGCGACCAGAATGTTCCTTTTATTATACCAAATTCATTGCGGTGAACCGCAGCTCCGTTGAGGATATGTAAGTTCTGGTCATTGGTAATTTGCTGAATTCCTGAAGTTCCGGCAATAAACAGGTTGTTCTTTATGGTGTATGCAAGATTTCTGTTATTGGCACAAAAATCAAAATGTTCAGCCTCTTTCGGATATTCATAATTTGATTCAATCGATTTGTTTTCAAGGTTTAAAAAAAGCACCTGATTTGAAGCCTGAAACCAAATCTGGGATTTGCCAATGAACGAAACCCTTGGGAAAGAGTGCAGTTTACTGATGCCTTTCAATTCGAGTATATGGTTCAACTCGGCAAGCGAGAGCAAAAGAACCGGTATATTTTCCTGAATGGTATATTCAAGCAGGCTGCTATCCTTTACCATGGTATAATGCATTGCTTCTTCCCATTGAAGCTGATTCGGCAGCGAAGGATTCAGGTACGAACCTGCACCAAGTACAGCATCTTTCAGACTCAAAGTTTTTTGAGCACAGACACCTGAAACGATAAATATGAAGACTGCAAAAATGAAATACTTTTTCATATAAATTCTTTTTTGGAAAGAGTCATTCGTCATTCGGAAAGTACTTCTAAACTTTTGCCAGTGACTTATGACACTTTACTGGATTTTTTTGCAAATGTAAAACGAAAATCCATCATCCAAGCCCCATATTAACTGAATAAACTCATGATTTCTTCTTCGGAAATGACATTGAGCGGATTGTTTGAATGGATAAATTTTTCGGCCAGCGCTGTTTTTTTTGATTTTAATGCTTGAATTTTCTCCTCAATCGAATCTTCGGTAATAAAACGGTAAACAAAAACTTTCTTATCCTGTCCGATCCGGTGGGCGCGGCTTAGAGCCTGATTTTCGGCAGCCGGATTCCACCACGGATCAATTATAAATACATAATCAGCCGAAGTAAGATTCAATCCGACTCCACCGGCTTTGAGTGAAATCAGAAAAATACGATTTTCCTGATCTTCTTGAAATTTCCGGATAACTTCCTGCCTGTTAACTGTTTTTCCGGTCAGTAACGAGTATTTCCAGTTCTTTGATTCAATTTTTGACTGAAGTAATTCCAGATGTTTTACGAATGACGAGAAGATTAAAACCTTGTGATTCTCAGCCAGCAGGTTTTTAAGGCAGGTATATATTTCGTTGAATTTTCCCGATTCATGATTGAACCCGGCATCGATCATAACCGGGTGGTTAGAAAGTTGCCTTAATTTGGTCAATCCTTGTAAGATAACCAGAGCAGATTGTTTCATTCCGTTCGATTCAATGTTTTTTAAGATTGAATTCCGGATGGCTGATTTTTCACTTTCGTATATTTTACGCTGTTCTTCAGTCATTTCGCAATATCGGATTTGTTCGGTCAGAGCTGGTAAATCAGAAGCCACTTCTTCTTTGGTTCGACGCAGAACAAAGGGATTGATCAGTTTTTGAAGTTTCTGTTGTTGTGCCTCGTCACCTTTTTTTTCGATGGGTGTAATATATTGTCGTTTAAAATAAGGTAGGCTGCCAAGTAATCCCTTGTTCAGGAAATTGAGTTGTGACCATAAATCGGAAAGCGAATTTTCAATCGGTGTACCAGTAATCACCAGCTTGTGTTTCGACCGGATTTCGATGATGCTTTTGTAGGTTTTCGACGATGAGTTTTTAATGTTCTGGCTTTCATCCAAAATCAGATAAAAGAAATCGAAAGTCCTCAAAATTTCGATGTCATTCCGCATTGTTCCGTAGCTGGTCAGAATCACATCGTAACGATTAATTGCACGTGACAGTCCGGGCGTTTTTTCGCGCTGGCTGCCAATGTGCTGATAGACTTTCAGTGATGGCGCGAATTTGCGGATTTCGTTGACCCAGTTATGCACCAGCGAAGTAGGCATTACAATGAGTGAGGCGGGTTGGGTAGAAACGGTATGGATAGCCGGTTTGGTTCCGAAAAGCGAAAGTTGTTGTCCGGACGCCATATCAGGAGTCTGCTTTAGAATCCTCGTTTCTTGTACTTTCAGTAATAATGCAATCGTCTGAATCGTTTTTCCAAGCCCCATATCGTCGGCAAGGCAAGCCCCGAATTTATTGGTAAACAGGTGATGCATCCACCAAAATCCATCTTTTTGGTAATTGCGCAATTCAGTATTTAAATTTTCCGGAATTTCAGTCTGATGGAACGGAATCGGAACAATTTGCTGTTGAATATCTATTGCGTTTTCCACTACCATGTTCAGATTTTCCTGAAGTAGCTGATAGTGGTGCTTCCTGATTTTGATGATATCGCCCTCGAGACGCGAAAGTGGAAAGAAATCCTTGTAGGCTGCAAACCAGACTTCAGGCAAAATGACGATTTCGCCAGTAGGAAGCTGAAATTCCCGTAAACCCAAAAGAATGTGCCTCCGCAACCTGATAAAAGGGATGTGGTAATCGCCAAACTTCACAATTGCCAAGATGTCGAACCAATCTTCATGACTTTTTACCTGAATGTCTAATTCCTTTTTACCGAGGTAATATTTCTTGGTGAGCTTGCTCTGGACAATTAAAAAGCCTTCCGTATCAAGTGCTTCCTTATTATTCGTCAGCCAGTTTACCGGGCGGAAATAATTGTCTTCATAGGGTTCCACCTTGTTTTCTTCGGGATTCCAAAACCCGTTTTTGAATTTTAATCCGAGGCCTTTCAGGAGATTCAATTGTGCTTCTTCCCACGAACGCTCCCGCATAAATTTGTTGAACAGGTAGTTGCCGTTTTTCTTTTCAAAATTAACAGCTGTGGTCGATGGCGAATCGGCTTGATAAAACGTATCGTCGTATCTGAATTTAATCGATAGCACCGGTTGCAGACTCAAATCCTGTTCCAGCGATATAATCGTTTTTCGCGATGGATAACTCATCCTGATTTCGAATCCGTTGGCTTCAACTTCCGATTCCTTGATGGTATTCAGGATAAAAGTCTGGTAATATTTGTCTTCAATTTGAGGCGGAATCGACACCACTTCCTTCGTCAGGAATGGAGTTATCCGTTTTCCTGAAAGGTGTTCGAACACGAATAGCCTGTTTTGAAATACAAAACTGCATGGAATTGTACTGATCATCCGGATGTTCTTCCGCAGCAGATCAATGGTCTTTCCTTCGTGACTGATTTTTAATTTATATTTCGTACCGGTTTCGTCTCGGTTAAAGTAAAAGATGCTTTCAGAAAAACCTCGGTTAATCCGGATTTCATCCTCATCATACAAGTGGGCATATTTGACTTGTTTATAGTAGAGTCTGGTTTGTCCTTTCATCAGCAAAAGAATACATCGGTAAATGTATTTTTCGATGTATGGACTGATGTGTTTTTGGAACAAGTCAATATCCAGATTCTGAAAAAGATTGTCTTTATCGGTTTTTCGGGAGAATTTTTTGGTCAGCATTTCGTCGCTGTAATTCTCAATCAGTTTGAGTAATTCCAGTTCCGATTCGTTCAAAATCACTTCTCCGGATTTATAATCGCGAAGCTTCACTGTTTTCTGAACAGCAAAATAATTTCGTTCCTTTTCGATTAAAAGAGGGACGAAAATGCTGCCTACAGCCCTGTGTTCGGTTAACGCGATGATAAATTCCTGAGCCAATTTGATATTTATTATAATTCTTAAACTTCTGACACCATTTTTTTGACGGAGCTTTCCGACAAATACAAAAGGTTAAAGATAGGAGTTTTC